>NZ_JBEXYD010000109.1:0-13472 GCF_040630735.1 Kitasatospora sp. NPDC005748 | reverse complement strand
TGGCCGCCGTCCCGGCCGAGCACCCGCTGACCGGCGTCGTGCACACCGCCGGTGTGCTGGACGACGGCGTGATCGGCGCGCTGACGCCCGAGCGGCTGGCCCGCGTGTTCGCCCCGAAGGTGACCGCCGTGAGCCACCTGGACGAGCTCACCCGTGACCTCGACCTGACGACCTTCGCGGTGTTCTCCTCCGCCTCCGGGCTGTTCGGCTCGGCCGGCCAGGGCAACTACGCGGCGGCCAACGCCCACCTCGACGCCCTGGCGCACCGGCGCCGGGCGGCGGGCCTGCCCGGTACGTCCCTCGCCTGGGGCCTCTGGGAGCAGATCAGCGGCATGACCGCCCACCTGGGCGCCGCCGACCAGGCCCGGATGAGCCGCGGCGGGGTCCTGCCGATCGGCCCGGCCGAGGGCATGCGGCTGTTCGACGCGGCGCTGCGGACCGACACGGCGCTGGTCGTGCCGATCAAGCTGGACCTGCGGTCGCTGCGGGCCGACGCGGCCGCCGGCCGCACCACCCAGCCGCTGCTGCGGGGACTGGTGCGCTCCGGGCGGCAGTTGGCCCGGACGGCGGCCGGTGACAGCGGCGGTCTGACCCGCCGGCTCGCCGGCCTGGCCCCGGCGGCGCAGGAGGCCCTGCTGCTGGACCTGGTCCGCGGCCAGGTGGCGACCGTGCTCGGTCACGCCGGGCCCGACCAGGTCGGCCCGGAGACGGCGTTCAAGGACGCCGGCTTCGACTCGCTGACCTCGGTCGAACTGCGGAACCGGCTGCGCGAGGCGACCGGTCTGAAGCTGGCCGCGACGGTGGTCTTCGACTACCCCGCGCCGCTCGCCCTGGCCCGGTACCTGCACGGCGAGCTCGGCACCACCGACGACGCGCTGTCGATGGTGAACGCCAAGATCGAGGACATCGAGTCGCTGATCGCCGGACTGGTGTCCGACGAGTCCAAGAAGGCCGGCATCGTGCTCCGCCTCCAGGGGTTGGTGGCGAGGTTCAACGGGGTCGAGCAGACGGAGGAGTCCACGGTCGCCGAGCAGTTGGAGTCCGCCTCCGCCGATGAGGTCCTCGACTTCATCAACGACGAGCTCGGCATCTCTTGAGCACCACGCCTTCACGGTCTGCCCAAACCCCGGTGAGGAATTGACGATGGCCACGGACGAGAAGATCCTCAAGTACCTCAAGCGTGTCACGGCCGAACTGCACGACCTGCGCAAGCAGGTCCAGCGGAACGCGGACGAGCCGGTCGCGATCGTGGGCATGGCCTGCCGCCTGCCCGGCGGCGTGACCGGCCCCGAGAGCCTGTGGCAGCTGGTCAGTGAGGGCCGGGACGGCGTGTCGGCGTTCCCGGACGACCGCGGCTGGGACCTGGACGCGCTGTTCGACGACGACCCGGACAAGGCCGGCACCTCCTACGTCGCGCAGGGCGGGTTCCTGCGCGACGCCGGGAAGTTCGACGCCGAGTTCTTCGGGATCTCGCCGCGCGAGGCGCTCGCCATGGACCCGCAGCAGCGCCTGCTGCTGGAGACCTCCTGGGAGGCGCTGGAGCGCGCCGGCGTCGACCCGACCTCGCTCAAGGGCGCGGACGTCGGGGTGTTCAACGGGATCATGGGCGTCGACTACTTCTTCGGCGGCAACGTGCCGCCGGAGCTGGAGGGCTTCGCCGGGACGGGCGCGGCGGGCAGCGTGGCCTCGGGCCGGATCTCCTACGTGTTCGGGTTCGAGGGCCCGGCGGTCACCGTGGACACCGCCTGCTCCTCGTCCCTGGTGGCGATCCACCTGGCCGCGCAGGCGCTGCGCCGCGGCGAGTGCTCGATGGCACTCGCCGGCGGCGCGACCGTGATGGCGACACCGCACACCTTCGTGGAGTTCTCCCGCCAGCGCGGTCTGGCCTCGGACGGCCGGTGCAAGTCCTACGCGGACGCGGCGGACGGTACGGGCTGGGCCGAGGGCGCGGGCGTGGTCGTGCTGGAGCGGTTCTCCGAGGCCCGCCGCAAGGGGCACCGGGTGCTCGCGGTGCTGCGCGGGTCGGCGGTGAACCAGGACGGCGCGTCCAACGGGCTGACCGCGCCCAACGGCCTCTCCCAGCAGCGGGTGATCCGCAAGGCGCTGGCGGCGGCCGGGCTCACCCCGGCCGACGTGGACGTGGTGGAGGGGCACGGCACCGGCACGGTGCTGGGGGACCCGATCGAGGCGCAGGCGCTGCTGGCCACCTACGGCCAGGAGCGCGAGCCGGGGCGGCCGCTCTGGCTGGGCTCGCTGAAGTCCAACATCGGCCACGCCCAGGCGGCGGCGGGTGTCTCGGGCGTGATCAAGATGGTGCAGGCGCTGCGGCACGGCGTGCTGCCCGCCACCCTGCACGTCGACGCGCCGTCCTCCCAGGTGGACTGGTCGGTCGGCGCGGTCGAGCTGCTCGACCGCAGCCGGCCCTGGCCGGAGGTGGACCGGCTGCGCCGGGCCGGGGTCTCCTCCTTCGGTGTCAGCGGCACCAACGCGCACCTGATCCTGGAGCAGGCCCCCGAGGACGAGGTGGAGCCCCTCGCGGGTGAGGCCGCGCCGGGGGCCGGGGCCGTGCCGCTGGTGCTCTCGGCGAAGAGCGCCGGGTCGCTGGCCGGTCAGGCCGAGCGGCTGACCGCCTTCGTCGGTGCGTCGGAGCGGGAACTCCCGGACGTCGCCGCCGCGCTGGTGTCGCAGCGGGCGCTGCTGTCGGAGCGCGCGGTGGTGCTGGCGGGCTCCTCGGAGCAGGCGCTGGCGGGGCTGGACGCGCTGGCGCGCGGGGAGTCCGCCGCCGCGCTGGTGACGGGCAGCGGTTCGGTCCCGGCCCGGACGGTGCTGGTGTTCCCGGGGCAGGGGTCGCAGCGGATCGGGATGGGCCGTGAGCTGGCGGAGCGGTACCCGGTGTTCGCCGAGGCCTTCGACGCGGCCTGCGAGGCGTTGGACGCGCGGTTGGCGGGGTGGACCGAGCACCCGGTCAAGGACGTGGTGCTGGGCACGGCCGGATCGCTGGACCAGACCGTGTACACCCAGGCCGGGTTGTTCGCGGTGGAGACGGCGTTGTTCCGGCTGGTCGAGTCCTGGGGCGTCCGGCCGGACGCCGTCATGGGCCACTCGATCGGGGAGATCACGGCCGCGCACGTGGCCGGGGTGCTCTCGCTCGGGGACGCGGCGGCGGTGGTCGCCGCACGCGGTCGGCTGATGCAGGCGCTGCCCTCGGGCGGTGCGATGGTCGCGGTGGCAGCCACCGAGGCCGAGGTGGCCGAACTCCTCGGTGCGGGCGTTGATCTGGCGGCGGTGAACGGTCCGTCGTCGGTGGTGCTCTCCGGTGAGGAGGCGGCCGTGCTGAAGGCCGCGGAGCAACTGCGGGAGCAGGGCCGCAAGGTCAAGCAGCTGACCGTCTCGCACGCCTTCCACTCGGCGCTGATGGAGCCGATGCTGGCGGAGTTCGCCGCCGTGCTCACCGGCGTCACCTGGGACGAGCCCCGGTTCCCCCTCGTCTCCAACGTCACCGGCCGCGTCGCCGACCTGGGCCAACTGGCCGATCCCGCCTACTGGGTGGACCATGTCCGCCGCCCGGTCCGGTTCGCCGATGGAGTCGCCACGGCGGCCGCACCCGGTGGCGCGGTGTTCGTCGAACTCGGCCCCGGCGCGGCACTGAGCGGTGTGGTGGACGAGACGGTCGACGGCCGTGCCGTGTCGGTGGCCGCGCTGCGCGACGGCCGCCCTGAGGCGCCCACCCTGCTGGCCGCGGTAGCCGAACTCTTCGTCCGGGGCGTCGAGGTGGACTGGGTGAAGACCCTCCCCGCCGGAGCCGGCGCCGCCCGGGTGGAGCTGCCCACCTATGCCTTCGACCACGAGCACTACTGGCTCCGGATGCTGGCTTCGGTGACCGACGCGGCGGCCCTGGGCCTGACCGGCGCCGGTCACCCGCTGCTCGGCGCCGTCGTCCAACTGCCGCAGTCCGACGGCCTGGTGTTCACCTCCCGGCTCTCCCTGCGCACCCATGACTGGCTCGCCGACCACGCCGTCGGCGGGGTCGTGCTGGTCCCCGCCACGGCGCTGGTGGAGCTGGCCGTCCGGGCCGGTGACGAGGTCGGCTGCGGCACCCTCGACGACCTGGTCGTCGAGGCGCCGATCCTCCTGCCCGAGCACGGCGGGGTCCGCGTCCAGGTCGCCGTCGGCGGCCCCGACGCGCACGGCGCCCGCACGGTGGAGGTGTACTCCGCCCGCGAGGACGCCACGGACGCGTGGACCCGGCACGCCACCGGCACCCTGACGGCGACGAAGGACGCCGACGGCCCGGAGTTCGACTTCACCGCCTGGCCCCCGGCCGGCGCGCAGCCGGTCGACCTCGGTGACCTCTACCCCGACCTGGTCGCCCAGGGCTACGCCTACGGCCCGGCGTTCCAGGGCCTGCGGGCGCTCTGGCGGCGCGGCGAAGAACTGTTCGCCGAGGTCGCCCTGCCGGAGGACCAGCACGACGAGGCCGACCGCTTCGGCATCCACCCCGCGCTGCTCGACGCGGCCCTGCACCCGGGCCTGCGGGACACCGTGGCGGCCGACGCCGACCGGCTGTGGCAGCCGCTGCGCTGGAGCGGGCTGGTGCTGCACGCCACGGGCGCCGCGGCCCTGCGGGTGCGCCTGGCCCGGCTCGGCGCCGGCACGCTGGCCTTCGAGGCCGCCGACGAGACCGGTGCCGCCGTGCTGGCGGCCGACTCCGTGACGCTCCGCCCCGCCGCCGTCGAGCAGTTGGCCGCCTCGGCGGGCGCGACCGGCGGCGACGCGCTGTTCCGGGTGGAGTGGACCGAGCTGCCCCCGGCCGCCGCTCCGGCCGCCGTGCGGTGGACGGTGCTGTCCGGTGCGGCCGAGGTGGCCGCGCTCGCCGCACCGGCGGACGGTGCGCCCGTGCCGTCCGTGGTGGTCCTGGACGCGGTCGGGGACGGTACGGACGAGCACGCGGTGCTCGGTCTGACCGGCCGGGTGCTGGCGGTCGCGCAGTCCTGGCTGGCCGCGTCCGGCCTCGAAGGCTCCCGACTGGTGGTGCGCACCCGGGGTGCGGTGCCCGCCGGTGGCGACGCCGGGGTGACGGACCCGGCGGGTGCCGCGGTCTGGGGCCTGATCCGGGTCGCGCAGGCGGAGAACCCGGACCGGATCGTGCTGCTGGACACCGACACCGACACCGACACCGAGGCCGACACCGAGGCCGACACCGAGGCCGACACCGAGGCCGGTACCGAGGCCGACACCGACCTCGGTGCCGTCCTCGCCGCCGTGCTGGCCACCGGTGAGCCGCAGGTCGCCGTCCGGGGGGCGGCGCTGTCCGCGCCGCGCCTGGTCCGCGCCACCGACGGCGCCGCGACCGACGGGCCTGCCGCGTTCGACCCCGAGGGCACCGTCCTGGTCACCGGCGGCACCGGCTCGCTGGGCGCGCTGCTGGCCCGGCACCTGGTCACCGGGCACGGGGTCCGGCATCTGCTGCTGGTCAGCCGGAGCGGCCTGCGGGCCGAGGCTGCAACGGAGTTGGCGGCGGAGCTGGAGGATCTCGGCGCGACGGTGACCGTCACCGCGTGTGACGTGGCCGACCGGGAGTCGGTGGCCGCACTGCTCTCCGGCGTCCCGGCCGAGCATCCTTTGACGGGTGTGGTGCACACCGCGGGTGTGCTGGACGACGGGGTGTTCGGGGCGCTGACGGCGGAGCGGCTGGCCCGTGTGTTCGCCCCGAAGGTGACCGCGGTGCGGCACCTGGACGAGCTGACCCGTGAACTGGCGCCGGAGCTGCGCTCGTTCGTGCTGTTCTCGTCGGCGGCCGGGGTCTTCGGCTCGGCCGGTCAGGGCAACTACGCGGCGGCCAACGCCTATCTGGACGCGGTCGCCCACCGGCGCCGCGCCGACGGCCTGCCCGCCGCGTCGCTCGCCTGGGGCCTCTGGGAGCAGGCCGGCGGCATGGCCGCCCACCTCACCGAGGCCGACCAGACCCGGGTGAACCGGGGCGGGTTCCTGGCGATCGCCCCGGCCGAGGGCCTGGACCTCTTCGACGCGGGCCTGCGCGGCGGCCGGGCCCTGACCGTGCCGATCAAGCTCGACCTGCGCGCCGTCCGGGCCGAGGCCGCGTCCGGCCGCGGCGTCCTGCCCCTGCTGCGCAGCCTGGTGCCGGTCGGCCGGCGGGCCGTCCGGACCGCCTCCGGGCTGGCCGACCGGCTCGCCGGGCTGGCGGTGGCGGAGCAGGAGACGCTGCTGCTGGACCTGGTCCGCACCCATGTCGCGACCGTGCTCGGACACGCCGGCGCGGCGAACGTCAAGGCGGAGAAGGCGTTCAAGGACGCCGGCTTCGACTCGCTAACCTCCGTCCAACTGCGCAACCGGCTCCGCGAGTCGACCGGGCTCAACCTGCCCACGACCGTCGTCTACGACTACCCCACGCCGGTCGCGCTCGCCCGCTTCCTGCGCGAGGAGCTCGGCGACACCGCCGCCGCTGCCGCCGTCCCGACGGTGGTCGCGGCCGACCTCGACGAGCCGATCGCCATCGTCGGCATGGCCTGCCGGCTGCCCGGTGGCGTGGTCACCCCGGAGGACCTCTGGCGGCTGGTCTCCGAGGGCCGGGACGCGGTGTCCGGCTTCCCCGAGGACCGCGGCTGGGACGTGGGCGGCCTCTTCGACGACGACCAGGAGAACATCGGCACCTCCTACGTCGACCAGGGCGGCTTCCTGCACGACGCGGGGCTCTTCGACGCGGGCTTCTTCGGGATCTCGCCGCGGGAGGCGCTGGCGATGGACCCGCAGCAGCGGCTGCTGCTGGAGATGTCCTGGGAGGCGCTGGAGCGGGCCGGGGTCGACCCGGCCGCGCTGAAGGGCCGGGACGTCGGGGTGTTCTCCGGCGTGATGACCCAGGGCTACGGGATCGGCGGCGTCATCCCGCCGGAGCTGAGCGGCTTCACCGCCACCGGCTCCGCGATGAGCGTGGCCTCGGGCCGGGTGTCCTACGTGTTCGGCTTCGAGGGCCCGGCGGTGACGGTGGACACGGCGTGCTCCTCCTCGCTGGTGGCGATGCACCTGGCCGCGCAGGCGCTGCGGTCCGGCGAGTGCTCGCTGGCGCTGGCCGGTGGCGCGACGATCATGGCGACGCCGCACACCTTCGTGGAGTTCTCGCGACAGAAGGCACTCGCCCCCGACGGGCGGTGCAAGGCGTTCTCCTCGACCGCCGACGGCACCGGCTGGGGCGAGGGTGCGGGCGTCGTGGTGCTGGAGCGGCTCTCCGAGGCCCGGCGCAACGGACACCGGATCCTGGCGGTGCTGCGCGGCAGCGCGATCAACCAGGACGGCGCGTCGAACGGTCTGACCGCGCCCAACGGTCCTTCGCAGCAGCGGGTGATCCGCAAGGCGCTGGCCAACGCGGGCCTGGCCGCCTCGGACGTCGACGCGGTGGAGGCGCACGGGACGGGGACCTCACTGGGCGACCCGATCGAGGCGCAGGCGCTGCTGGCCACGTACGGGCAGGGGCGCGGGGACGGGGAGGCACCCCTCTGGCTCGGCTCGGTCAAGTCCAACGTCGGCCACACCCAGGCCGCGGCCGGGGTGGCCGGTGTGATCAAGATGGTGGAGGCGCTGCGGCACGGCGTGCTGCCGCCCACCCTGCACGTCGAGGCCCCGACGCCGCAGGTGGACTGGTCGGTCGGCGCGGTGGAGCTGCTGACCGAGGCGCGGGAGTGGCCGGAGACCGGCCGCCCCCGGCGGGTGGGCGTCTCCTCGTTCGGGCTGAGCGGGACCAACGCGCACCTGATCCTGGAGCAGGCGCCCGAGGAGGAGCCGGCCGAGGTCGGGGCCGCGCCCGACGCCGTGGTGCCGCTGGTGGTGTCGGCGGCCTCGACGGCCTCGCTGGCCGGGCAGGCCGAGCGGCTGGCGGCCTTCGTCGAGGCATCCGCGCCGGTCTCACCGGCTGCGGTGGCCGGTGTCCTGGCGACCCGGCGGGCGGCGCTCGGTGAGCGCGCGGTGCTGGTGGCGGGCTCGCGGTCCGAGGTGCTGGCGGGGTTCGCCGCGTTGGCGCGCGGGGAGTCGGCGCCGGGGTTGGTGACGGGCAGTGTGTCCGGTGCGGGCCGGACGGTGCTGGTGTTCCCGGGGCAGGGTTCGCAGTGGGCCGGGATGGGGCGTGAACTGCTGGACGCCTCGCCGGTGTTCGCCGAGCGGGTGGCGGCGTGCGCGGCGGCGCTGGACCCGTGGGTGGACTGGTCGCTGGTGGAGGTGCTGCGCGGGGACGCGCCGGCCGAGCTGCTGGACCGGGTGGACGTGCTCCAGCCGGCGAGTTTCGCGGTGATGGTCGGTCTGGCGGCGGTCTGGGCGTCGGTGGGTGTGGTGCCGGACGCGGTGGTCGGGCACTCGCAGGGGGAGATCGCGGCGGCGTGCGTGGCGGGTGCGCTGTCGTTGGAGGACGCGGCGCGGATCGTGGCGGTGCGCAGCCAGGTGATCGCCGGGAGCCTCGCCGGTCGCGGGGGGATGGCGTCGGTGGCGCTCTCCGAGAGCGAGGCGCTGACTCGCCTGGAGCGCTGGGCGGACCGCGTCGAGGTCGCGGCCGTCAACGGCCCGGCCTCGGTCGTGGTCGCGGGTGACGCCGAGGCCTTGGACGAGGCGCTGGAGGTGCTGGCAGCCGACAGCGTGCGGGTGCGCCGGGTGGCGGTGGACTACGCCTCGCACACCCGTCATGTGGAGGCGATCGAGGAGACCCTCGGCGAGGCCTTCGCGGACATTCGCAGCCAGGCCCCGCTGGTCCCGTTCTTCTCCACCGTCACGGGCGAGTGGATCGACGAGGCGGGCGTGCTGGACGGCGGGTACTGGTACCGCAACCTGCGCGGTCAGGTCCGGTTCGGCCCGGCGATCGCGACGCTGTTGGACCAGGGTCACACGGTGTTCGTGGAGTCGAGCGCGCACCCGGTGCTGGTCCAGCCGGTCAGTGAGATCGTGGACGAGGCCGGGGCCGAGGCCCTGGTCACCGGGACGCTGCGGCGGGACGAGGGCGGCCTGCGCCGCCTGTTCGCCTCGATGGCCGAACTCTTCGTCCGCGGCGTGGCCGTGGACTGGACGGGCGTGCTGCCGGCCGGCGCCGAGACCGCCCAGGTGGACCTGCCCACCTACGCCTTCGACCGGCAGCACTTCTGGCTGCGGACCTCCCCGGCCACCGACGCGGCCTCGCTCGGCCAGGCCACCGCCGACCACCCGCTGATCGGCGCGGTGGTCCAGGTACCCGAGACGGGCGGCGTGCTCTGCACCTCCCGGCTCTCCCTGCACACCCACCCCTGGCTGGCCGACCACGCCGTCGGCGGCGCCGTGCTGGTGCCCGGCACCGGTCTGGTCGAGCTGGCGGTACGGGCCGGTGACGAGGTCGGCTGCGGCACGCTGGACGAGCTGGTGATCGAGGCCCCACTGGTCCTGCCCGAGCACGGCAACGTGCGGGTCCAGGTCACCGTCGGCGGCCCCGACGGGGCGGGCGCCCGCAGTGTCGGCATCTACTCGGTCCGCGAGGACGCGGCCGAGGACACCGGCGCGGACGCCTGGACCCGGCACGCCACCGGCACCCTGACGGCGACCTCGGACGCCGGCGGTCCCGCGTTCGACTTCACCGCCTGGCCGCCCGCCGACGCGGAGCAGCTGGGTGTCACCGGCGGCTACGAGCTGCTGGCCCAAGCCGGTTACGGCTACGGGCCGGTGTTCCAGGGCGTGCGGGCGGTCTGGCGACGCGGCGAGGAGCTGTTCGCCGAGGTCGCCCTGCCCGAGGACCAGCGGGACGCCGCCGGCCGGTTCGGCATCCACCCCGCGCTGCTCGACGCCGCCCTCCACCCCGTCATGCTGGACGTGGCGCTGGGGGACCCGACGGGCGCGAACCGGGCGGGCGACGAGTCCGAGGTGCACCTGCCGTTCGGCTGGAACGGGCTGCGGCTGCACGCGGCCGGTGCCTCGGCGCTGCGGGTGCGCCTGGTGCGGTCCGACGCGCAGACGCTCGCGCTGGAGGCCGCCGACGAGACCGGCGGAGCCGTCCTGACGCTCCGTTCGCTGGTCTCGCGTGCCGTCTCGGCCGACCAGCTGGGCAGCGCGGGCGGCGACGAAGGCCGCGACGCGCTGTTCCGGGTGGAGTGGACGGAGCTGCCCACCGGTACCGCTCCGGGCCTGGAACTCCCGCCGGCCTGGGTGCCGGTGGCCTCGCCGGACCACGTGGCCATGCTGACCAACGGCTCGGGCGTGCCCCCCGTGGTCGTCCTGGACGCGGTCGGGGACGGCCCGGACGAGCACGCGGTGCTCGGCCTGACCGCCCGGGTGCTGAACGTCGTCCAGGCCTGGCTGAGCACCCGGGGGCTGGACGCGGCGCGGCTGGTCGTGGTCACCCGGGGTGCGGTGCCCGCCGGTGGCGAGGCTGCGGTGACGGACCCGGCGGGCGCCGCGGTCTGGGGTCTGATCCGGGTCGCGCAGGCGGAGAACCCGGACCGGATCGTGCTGCTCGACACCGACGCCGCCCCCGGGACGGACGTCGAACCGGTGCTCGCCGCCGTGCTGGGCACCAACGAGCCGCAGGTCGCGGTCCGCGGGACGACGATGTACGTGCCCCGGATCGCCCGGGCCGCGGCCCCGGCCGACGAGGCCGCGGCGTTCGACCCCGAGGGAACCGTCCTGGTCACCGGCGGCACCGGCACCCTCGGCGGCCTGCTGGCCCGGCGCCTGGTCACCGGGCACGGGGTCCGGCATCTGCTGCTGGTCAGCCGGAGCGGCCTGCGGGCCGAGGGTGCAACGGAGTTGACGGCCGAGCTGACCGCGCTGGGCGCGACGGTGACCGTCACCGCGTGTGACGTCGCCGACCGGGCGGCGATGGCGGAGCTGCTGTCCGCCGTGCCGGCCGAGCATCCGCTGACGGGTGTGGTGCACACCGCGGGTGTGCTGGACGACGGGGTGTTCGGGGCGCTGACGGCGGAGCGGCTGGCCCGTGTGTTCGCCCCGAAGGTGACCGCGGTGCGGCTCCTGGACGAGCTGACCCGTGAACTGGCGCCGGAGTTGCGCTCGTTCGTGCTGTTCTCGTCGGCGGCCGGGGTCTTCGGCTCGGCCGGTCAGGGCAACTACGCGGCGGCCAACGCCTATCTGGACGCGGTCGCCCACCGGCGCCGCGCCGACGGCCTGCCCGCGATGTCCCTGGCCTGGGGCCTCTGGGAGCAGGCCACCGCGATGACCGCCCACCTCGACACCGCCGAGGAGGCCCGGACCGGCCGGAGCCGGAGCCGTTCGCTGGCCTCGGACGAAGGCCTGGACCTCTTCGACGCGGCGCTGCGCACCGGCGACGCGCTGCTCGTCCCGATCAAGCTCGACCTGCGGTCCATGCGCGCCGACGCGGCGGCGGGCCGCGAGGTGCCGCCGCTGCTGCGCGGGCTGATCCGGGCGAGCCGGCAGACCGCGCGGTCGGCGGCGGCCGACGGTACGGCCGGCCTGGCCGGCCGGCTGACCGGGCTGACGGTGGCCGAGCAGGAGGCGCTGCTGCTGGAGCTGGTCCGCGGCCACGCGGCGACCGTGCTCGGGCACGCGGGACCGGAGGGCGTGAAGACCGACACGGCGTTCCGCGACTCCGGCTTCGACTCGCTGACCTCCGTCGAGCTGCGCAACCGGCTGCGCGAGGCGACCGGTCTGAAGCTGCCCGCGACGGTGGTCTTCGACCACCCGACCCCGCTCGCCCTCGCCCGGCACCTGCACGAGGAGTTCGGCCACGTGGCCGCCGAGACCGGCGCTGCGGCGCCGGCGGTCGTGCTCGCCGACCCCGACGAGCCGATCGCGATCGTCGGCATGGCCTGCCGCCTGCCCGGCGGTGTGGCGAGCCCCGAGGACCTCTGGCGGCTGGTCAGCGAGGGCCGGGACGCGATGTCCGGCTTCCCGTCCGACCGCGGCTGGGACCTGGACGGCCTCTTCGACGCGGACCCGGACAAGGCCGGGACCTCCTACGTGGACCAGGGCGGCTTCCTGCACGAGGCGGCGCTGTTCGACGGGGGCTTCTTCGGGATCTCGCCGCGCGAGGCGCTGGCGATGGACCCGCAGCAGCGCCTGCTGCTGGAGACCTCGTGGGAGGCGCTGGAGCGGGCGGGCATCGACCCGGCCACGCTCAAGGGCACCGACGTCGGCGTCTTCTCCGGTCTGATGGGCGCGGGCTACGGCTCGGGCAGCGACGTGCCCGCCGAGCTGGAGGGCTTCGTCACGACCGGCGCCGGCAGCAGCGTGGCCTCGGGCCGGGTGTCCTACGTGTTCGGGTTCGAGGGCCCCGCGGTCACCGTGGACACGGCCTGCTCGTCGTCCCTGGTGGCGATGCACCTGGCCGCGCAGGCGCTGCGGACCGGTGAGTGCTCGCTGGCCCTCGCCAGCGGCGCGGCCGTGATGACCGGCCCCGGCGCGTTCGTGCAGTTCTCCCGCCAGCGCGGTCTGGCCTCGGACGGCCGGTGCAAGTCCTACGCGGACGCGGCGGACGGCACCGGCTGGGCCGAGGGCGCGGGCGTGGTGGTGCTGGAGCGCCTCTCGGAGGCGCGGCGCAAGGGGCACCGGGTGCTCGCGGTGGTCCGCGGCAGCGCGGTGAACCAGGACGGCGCGTCCAACGGTCTGACCGCGCCGAACGGTCCCTCGCAGCAGCGGGTGATCCGCAAGGCGCTGGCCAACGCGGGCCTGTCCACCGCCGACATCGACGCGGTGGAGGGCCACGGCACGGGCACCGTGCTGGGGGACCCGATCGAGGCGCAGGCGCTGCTGGCCACCTACGGGCGCGGCCGCGACCCGGAGCGGCCGCTCTGGCTGGGCTCGCTGAAGTCCAACATCGGCCACACCCAGGCGGCTTCCGGCGTGGCCGGTGTGATCAAGATGGTCCAGGCGCTGCGGCACGGCGTGCTGCCGCCCACCCTGCACGTGGACGCGCCGTCCTCGCAGGTGGACTGGACGGCGGGCGCCGTCGAACTGCTGACCGAGGCGCGGGAGTGGCCGGAGACCGGACGCCCCCGGCGGGTGGGCGTCTCCTCGTTCGGGCTGAGCGGGACCAACGCACACCTGATCCTGGAGCAGGTGCCGGAGGAGAACGCGGTGGAGCGGCCCGCCGTCGCGCCGACGGGTGTGGTCCCGCTGGTGCTGTCGGCGAAGAGCGCGGGCTCGCTGGCCGGGCAGGCCGACCGGCTGGCGCCCTTCGTCGAGACGTCCGGGGCGGGGACGGCGGAGATCGCCGCCGCCCTGCTGGCGCAGCGGGCGCTGCTGTCGGAGCGCGCGGTGGTGCTGGCGGGTTCGCCGGAGGAGGCGCTGGCCGGGCTGAGCGCCCTGGCGCGCGGGGAGTCCGCCGCCGGTGTCGTGACCGGGGGTGGCCAGGCCCGGACGGTGCTGGTGTTCCCGGGCCAGGGGTCGCAGCGGGTCGGGATGGGCCGGGAGCTGGCCGAGCGGTACCCGGTGTTCGCCGAGGCCTTCGACGCGGCCTGCGAGGCGCTGGACGCGCAGTT
>NZ_JBEXYD010000108.1:0-13630 GCF_040630735.1 Kitasatospora sp. NPDC005748 | reverse complement strand
CCAACCGCTCGGGTCGCACCGGCAGCCTCAAGGAGGCCGTGGCGGGCGCCGACGTCTTCATCGGCGTCTCGGCCCCGAACGTGCTGGACGGGGGAAGTCGGCCGGACCGACTTCCCACTCCGCCGCAGTGGACCACGCCCCGCCGACTGCCGACAGGCCGCCAGTACGCTGGGTCGATGCTGCTCCCCGCCCTCCCGCGGACCCGCCTGCGGTCCGCCGACCGGCCGGCTGTCGACACGCCGTTCGGCCCGTTGACCTTTGCCACCACCCTCGGGAGCACCGACCTCCCGGAGCTGCCCGACGAGGGTTTCGAGCTGCCGGGCGGCGGAATCCTCGCCCGCTGGAGCCGGCCCGAGGCTCGCGTCGAGCTGCTACTGGCTCCGTACGACCCCGGCCTCGACCCCGAGGCCTGGGGGCCGCTGACCGGCTGCCACGCAGGGGTATGGCGGATCGACGCTCTCGCGCCGCTCGGGCGGGTGCGGTTCTCGGCGGGACTGCCCGTGCGGCTTCCGGAGGGTGCCGAAGCGGGGTGGGACGGCGGGCAAGCGCTGGCAGCGATCACGGTGGAGGACGGGACGACCCGGCTCACCGTCGGCGGTCACGACGAGGAGGCGATCTGCGGCGCAGTCGACGCGGGCGAGGCACCCCGGCGGTGGGCAGCCCTGATCGACGAGGTCCACAACCGTTCGGCGGGTACGTGGGGTGTGGACGTCGACCGCGACCATGACATCTCCTGGAGGCTGCCCCCGTTGGGGCCGGGCGACCACTGCGAGCTGCCCGTGATCGCCGCCTGGTCCCCGGTCGCGGACCAGACCGCGAACACCTGGTACGCGGTCATGGCATCACCCACGGTCCTGCTGCGTCAGTTCACCCCCGGCCCGACAAGGCGGCACGGTAATCCGGACGCGCGCTGATCACGGCCCGCGCTCTGCCGTCTCCCCCGCGGAGTGGGAAGTCGGACCCACCGACTTCCCACTCCGAGTCGGCTTGTTCTCCGGACTGAGGCGCCTCGCTCGGGTGAGCGAGGCGCCTCAGGGGCGCGAAATCGTCACCGGTGCGGGTGGGTCTATGCAGGAACGTGAATGGTCCTTGCCCGGTTCACCGGAGGCTCCTTATGGTCCTGACTAGGAGTCCGCAGCGTGTGTAGGGGAGAGGGTCATGGAGCTCACGAGGATCGCTGGCGGAGACCCGGACTGCCGCGAAGACGACTGTCCGACCGTCTACACGACCGATCGGGGGACCATCGCCGTGCAGGGCTTCACGGTGCACCGGACGACCCCGGAGGGCGAGGCCGTGGTGGAGATCCCGGAGGCTCTTCTGCGGGAGGCGTTCCATGCTCTTGACCGGTGAGGACTGGCGGGCGTTCTTCGACTCGTTCAAGCAGGAGGCGTTTCGGCTGGAGACCCGGAGTTCCTATGCCATGCCGGGCGAGGCCGAGGAGTTCCAGGAGTTCCTGGCCACCGGCGAGTTGCATCTCGATGCCGACGACAGGTGGCTCACCCGTGTGCGGAACTACCGTGCCACGGGCCGCAGGATCGCTCGGGTGCATGTACTCACCCGGCCGTTGTCCGACTACCTGCGGTACGAATTCGCGGCCTACGCCTACAACGTCGAAGCCGGGGAAGACATCAGGATCCTCGATCTCACCAGCACGGAGAACCCTGGTCTCCCTCATCAGGACTTCTGGATGTTCGACGACACGAAGGTCGTCGACATGAGGTATGGCCCGGATGGCACGCAGATCGGCCGAGAGCTTCTGGAAAGCCCTGACATCGACCAGTTCCGGCACTGGCGGGATCTCGCCGTCTCGCTGTCGGTCCCCTTCACGGAGTACAGCGCGGATTGACCCACGATCCCGGTAGGGCCGGAGAGCAGCGTCGAGACCTTGCAGCAGCACTCAAGGATCTCCGGCGCGCCTCCGGCCTTTCCGGGGAGCGTCTGGCTGTTCGGTGTGGCATGAGCCAGAGCAAGATCTCCCGAATCGAGAACGGGAAGACTCTGCCGTCGGTCGTCGACGTACAGCAGATACTCAATGGTCTCGGTGTCGACGAAGACCTGGCACGGGAGCTCTTGACGCTGGCCAGCGCGGCGAACGCCGAGTACGAGGACGTCAGGTCATCGGTCCGGCGTGGCCTGCATCTACGACAGCGTGAGCTAGCTGCTCTTGAGGCCGGCGCCTCGCACATCCGCTACTTCTTGCCCGCGATGCCGACCGCCCTCCTCCAGACGCCCGAGTACATGCGGACGGCGATGAGTCCCCCGGTTGCCCCAGCTGACGCTGATGTCTCCCAGGCCATTGCGCTCAAGATTGAACGGCAGGCTGTCCTGTACGACCAGGGGAAACGTTTCGACTTCCTGTTGACCGAGTCTGCTGTTCGCTGGCGGCTGTGCGAGCCGCTGGTCCTGGCCTCGCAGATCGATCGGCTCGCCTCTCTTTCCCGTCTGCCCAATGTCACGATCGGCATCGTTCCGTTGTCGGCCCAGGTAGCGGATGCGCCGTTCCACACCTTCACGGTCTACGGCGCCAACTTGGTGACCATCGAGCTCTTCACCGGACGGCTAGTACTACGCGACCCCAAGGACATTCAGCACTATCACGCCCTGTTCGAGTTCTTTCGCGGTAAGGCGATCGAGGGGGACCCACTCAGGTCCATGCTCCGGCGATGGTCGGATGAGTTCCGCCGTGCCGCATAGCCGGTTTATGCAATGACGTGAATCCTCGTGCTACTGCAAGCACGGTGACCCTACCGTGGTGACCGAACAATCTGGTCGCAACGACAAGGAGACCGGCAGATGAGGCAGATGTCGTCGCCGTGGGGAGTGAGCAGGATGGAGCCGTTCCCCCGGGGAGCCGCGGTTCCGGCGTTCACGCCTGTGATCGATCCTGAGACGCAGATCGCCGTGCTCGTGGACGAGCACGGTCGCACCGTCGAGTTGGGGGGCCACGGCACCAGTACCAGCGGGCTGACGCCCACCATGACGAGCCCCGGCGACGGGTCGGGGCCGGGCGGGGCGACGGATGCCGACTCCACCGAGTCCTTCGACCAGGACCAGAGCTCCGGGTGACGAGCGACGACCGCTCGTCAGTGCTGGTCCTCACCAACTCCCGTGATGTGACCGCGGATGTGGTGCTGCGAGTGCTGGCCGGGCGTGGCGTCCCGGTGGTCCGGCTCGATCCCGGCACCGATCTGCACGAAGGCGCCTCGCTGACCACCCGGTACCGCACGACCGGTCAGCGGGGAACCTTACGGACGCCGACCCGGAGGCTGGACCTCACCCGGGTGCGGTCGGTCTGGATGCGCCGAGCCTCTCCCTACGAGGGGCCCGCGCAACTGGACGGGCAGGAGCGACGGTTCGCGGCCACCCAGTCGTTGTGGGGTACCGGGGGTGTGCTGGCCTCGCTCCCCGGTGCGCACTACGTCAATCACCCGTGGGCCAACCGGGCTGCCGAGTACAAGCCGGCGCAACTCGCGGCAGCGCAGCGGAACGGGTTCCGGGTACCCGACACACTGATCACCAACGAGCTGGGTGCCGCCCAGGAGTTCGTGGCGGGCCAGGTCACCGGAGCGGTCTACAAGCCGTTGTGGAACATCGCGTACGAGGTGGCCGGCCGGCCGCGCCAGGTGTGGGTTCGGGACGTGCGTGCCGGTGAGCTGACCGCCGGGGTGGAGGTCTTCCCGCACCTGTTCCAGGCCAAGGTGGCGAAGGCGTTCGACGTGCGGTTGACCGCGGTCGGCGACCGGGCCTTCGCGGTTCGGATCGACAGCCCCGATCTCGACTGGCGCCGGAGGCAGGACCTCATGGCGTGCGCTCCGGTTGCCGTGTCCGAGGAGGTCTCGCGCGCCGTCACGTCCTACCTCGGTGAACTCCGGCTGGTGTACGGAGCGTTCGACTTCGCCGTGACAGCGGCCGGTGAATGGTACTTCCTGGAGTGCAACCCCAACGGGCAGTGGGCGTGGCAGCCACCCGAGACCACCGATGCGATCGCCCAGGCCATCGCCGACCAGTTGCAGAGAGGCCCCGACGCATGAGCCCGTCCGCAGAGCTCCGAGCCGCAATGGTCCGCCGACTCACGGCAGAAGGCACGCTGAGCGATCCGGCGTGGTGCAGAGCGGCGGAGGCCGTCGCACGCGAGGACTTCGTCGGCCCGTACTTCGAGCCGACGCCGAACAGCGCACCGACCGCCTACCGGTCGGTGCGCCCGAACGATCCCGGGTGGCTGGAGGGTGTCTACGCCGATCGGACGCTGATCACGCAGCTCGACGGCACGACACGGCCGGGTCAGGAGGGCGGGGAGCCGATCGTCGGCTCCCCGTCCTCCTCGTCGACCCTGCCGTCGCTGGTCCTGCGGATGTGGCAGCAGCTCGACGCCGCCCCGGGCCACCGGGTGCTGGAAATCGGCACCGGGACGGGATACTCGACGGCCCTGGGCGCCCACCGGCTCGGCGATGCCAACCTCACGAGCGTCGAGTACGACCCCGTGGTGGCCGAAGCCGCTGCGTTCGCGCTTCGCGGGGCCGGCTACGCGCCCCGGCTGATCAGCGGCGACGGGCTGCGAGGGGATCCTGACGGCGGAACGTACGACCGACTGATCGCCACGTGTTCGATCCGGTACATCCCGATGCCCTGGCTGCACCAGGTGAAGCCGGGCGGTCGGATCCTGGTCACCCTGTCCGGGTGGAGCTACGCGTCCGGGCTCGCGCTGCTCACGGTCACCGGAGCGGGGAGTGCGACCGGCCGATTCCTGCCCGGGTTCACCAGCTTCATGATCGCCCGCCCGCACGACCGCCCGCCCCGACCCGGCCTCGCGATGCTGCCCGGGGAGGAGCGCGCGAGCCGGATCGACCCCGCCGTCATCGGAACGTGGACCGGGAGCTGGGTGGCCCAGCTCGCAGCACCCTCGGCGGAGCGGATGGGGGCGGGCGGAGAGCAGATTCTCGTGGATGTGGCCACGGGTTCGCTGGCCCGGACGAGAGCTGATGCGAGTGGTCGTTGGACCGTGATCCAGCGCGGACCGTTGCGGCTCTGGGACCAGGTGGAGCGAGCCGTCGAGACCTGGCAGGAGGCCGGCGAGCCGCACCAGGAGGGATTCGGGATCACCGTTTCGGACGCAGGGCAGCGGGTGTGGATCGGCACAGAGGACGGCCCGGGCTGGGACCTGCCGGTGTGAAGGAGGTGGATCGGATGGTGGCGCCCCCTCGCTTGGCAGCGCCCGACAGGGTCGCCGACACCTGCGGCGCGAACACCAGGCCTCGCACGCCCGCACTGCTGAACTCGCACCTGGCGTGCGGCCACTCGCACCTGCGGTGCGCACCCGTCCGGATTCCTGGAAGCTCTCCTCCTGGGTGGCTAGCGTCACTGGTGCAGGTGCATCGCCACCTACGCACCACTCGACGTCATCGAGAGGAGCACCAAATGACCACCACGTCCATCGAGTCAATCGATCTGGTCGTCCGCGAGCCGCGCAACCCCCGGGACTTCGTCAAGCCCGAGGTGTGGGACCGCGAGGTCGCGCTACTGATGCGCGACCACCCCTTCGACGAGGTGATGGCCACCCGCCTGTTCGGCGCGGCCGTCTCCTACCTCATCACGGCGATGGAGAAGTGGGGCCAGGGGCTGGAGATGTGCTGCGGCCGGATCGTGGACATCGCCGTCCACGTCTTCATCCTCGACACCACGAACTACCGGGAGTTCTGTGCTGCGCACTTCGGCGGCCGGTTCCTGGAACACGTCCCGGAGATCGCGTTCAAGTACGACGGCTCCGTGGAACGGACGGCCCAGATCATCGCGGACAACGGGTTCGAGGTGGACTGGAAGCTGTGGGAGGCGGACTACGCCAGGTGCGGCCCGTGCAGCCCCGGCTCCAACTGCCACTGACCTGTAGGGCTGAACCCGGGGCCCGGAGGCGATTCACGCCTCCAGGCCCCATCCGACTGAATTGCTTCCTTTCCCCTCTTTCCCGGGAGCACGCGCCGGTAGGTTGTCGCCGGACTCGACACGGCACCGCCCACCTCGTCGCCCCGGAGAGCACCCATGTCCAGCGCGCCCCGAACCGCCCCGGAGTACTGGGACAGGTACCGGCCCCACCGCGGGGACGGAGCTCAGGCCCGTCCCGAGGCGAACCATTTCGACTGGACCGGTGTCCCCGGTCACGGACCCGGCGCGGAGATCCTGCGAAATCCGGGGACAGCACTCGACCTCGGACCCGCCGAGGGCGAGAACGCGGCGTTCCTCGCGAGAGAAGGGGTCGAGGTTGTAGCCGTGGACTTCTCGCTCTTCCAGGTCGAGCGTGCCCGCGCGTTCTGGACCGATCTGTCGGCGCTGGAGTTCGTCCACGCCGAGGCCTGCGCGTTCCTGGACGAGGAGGTGAGGTCGTTCGACGCGATCTACTCGACCTGGGGTGCGGTCTGGTTCACCGATCCCGAGGAATTGCTCCCTCGGATCGCCAAGCGGCTGGCCCCAGGCGGCACCTTCGCGTTCTCCCATCGTGAACCGGCTGCCGGAACATACGGCGCCCAGGTCATGGGAGGGAAGTGGCTGGAGGGCCGCGAGGCCGAACTGACGGTCCTGCGCTGGCAGTACACAACCGAACAGTGGACCGATCTGCTCAAACGCCACGGCTTCACCCACATCAGCGCACTGGTGATTCCGGCCCGGGAGAGCAGCGTCCTGGGGACGCTGCTGCTGACGGCAGAGGCCACGGCTGGGCTCTAGAGGCGATCAATGAATCAGGACAACCGTCGGAAGGACAGGAGGCCTTACCCCGCGGTGCACGCCCTTATGAGCGCCCCCTGACCGTCACTACCGTTGAGTTCCTGTCGGCCCCGGGGAGGGATCGTGTCTCGCACAGAGACGGTCGTCGACGTACCGGCCATCCTGCGCGCCGCCCGGGCGGTGAAGCGGATGGCCCTTGCGGAAGTAGGCGCGCACGCCGGCTACTCCGCCTCGGCCATGTCCCGGATTCTGCGAGGCCAGATTCGCGGCCAGGGAGGACGTCCGCATCCTCGACGCCACCGAGCAGGACTTCGGGATCCCGGACCAGGACTGGTGGATGCTCGACGAGTCCTCGGTCGTCCACCTCAACATCTGCCCGGACGGGACGCAGATCAACCGCGAACTGGTCGATGAACGAGCCGAAGAGTGTCGGGAGTTGAAGCGGCTGGCTCTCGCGAACTCGGTGCCGTTCCTCGAATACTCGGACGACCACATGTGGCGGCCGATCCCGATCAGCTCGGCTGATCGGGATCGGATCAGGATGCTCAAAACCCTGCCCCTGTGAGCCGGGGGGTCGGAGTGGGAAGTCGAACCCGCCGACTTTCCCCGGGCTGGGAGGTGTGAACGAGGTGGATCGGTTGGAGGCGCCCCCTCGCTCGGGTGGAGCGAGCGGGCGCTGTCGGGTCAGGTCGTGAGGTGGTCGAACTCGCCGGCCTTGATGCCCTGGACGAACTTGGCGAACTTGGGCGGGGTGGTGCGGACGATGATGTCACCGGTGTCGGACTCACGGAGTTCGACCATGCCGTCGACGGTGCGCACCTCTACGCAGTTGTCACTAGAGCTACTGAACGAAGACTTCTGCCATTGATTCCGGGACATCTTTAGCCCTTCAAGCTTCGCGCTGTACGTTGGATCAGATCTCGTGATTCTTCACAAGTGAGAGCCGCCCTCTCGATGCGGTCAAAAGTGCTGCGATATGATTCGAGTTCATCTGGGGCATCGAAGAAGATGGGGCCTCGCGAGGACTCCATTTCAACTGTATCGAGTTCGGAGACCGCTCCGAAGCTGTAGAGGATGCTCTCGATCGGGCCTGGATGGGTGTGCACGCCGAAGGGGACCACACGGACACTCACGTTGGCCCTGACAGAGTCATCGACCACGCCAAAGAGTTGCTCTCGCAGCACATCGGTGCCGCCGAAGCGCGTGAGCAGGCTGGACTCGTGGACGTACACCTCCAGCTTCTTACCAGGACTCTGAAGAAAGGTGTCTCGCCGCTTTCTGCGAAAAGAAGTGCGCAGCTCGATCTCACGGGCCGTGAGGCCAGGGATCTTCCGACTGAACATACCTTGCGCATACTCACTGGTCTGCAGGAGCCCTGGAAGGAATACGGACGTCCAAACCTTGACGGTCCCTGCAGCGAAGTCTTCATGTTCGGCGGATTCAAGGAAGGCATTGGGGATCAGGCCGCGATACTCCTCCCACCAACCCTTCCCTCGTGATGCAATGATTTCGGCGAGCGCGCCGATGAGCGACTGATTGGTGTAGTTACAGGCTGCCATGATCGTGTGGAGCCGATCAACGTTGACGCTGGTCTTCCCGCTCTCCATCTGCGTCACCTGGGTGGGACTCACGCCGAGTACGCGAGCGAGCTGGCTGCCGCCGAGGCCGGCCTGTTCGCGCATCCGTCGCAGCTCGGCACCCAAACGGCGTTGGCGGAGAGTCGGGTTGGGGCGACCGGGCATGACGTCCTCTCGGCGTTTCGTGAGACCAGTGTGCCGTGTGACCTGCGCGCCGAGTCAACCGATCACACGGGAGGTGGAACTTCCTCGCGAACTACCAAAATTTAGGTTCTCGTGCGCTACGGTCGTCTCACATCGATCCGATGGATCGTCAGTAACGCCTGTTCCCCGGGCAGTAGGCGCCTGCTGCCCGCGCACCGCAGAGCAGCCGTACGCGGCATTCCCAGTCCCGTTCCGGCCTGGCTCACGGCGACGTATCCGCCGGTTCCACCACACCCACTCCACTCCGCCTCTCTTCGGAGGTCCCTCATGTGTGCCTTCACCCTGCCCGAACCGCCCGACTGGTCCGCCGCCCGCGAGGAGCTGCGCGAGGCCCTCGACCTCGCCGGCTGGCCCGACGACCTCATCCACGACGCCGAACTCGCCCTCTGCGAGCTCTACATCAACGCCTGGCGCCACGGCGGCAGCCCCGCCCCGCTCGTCGTCGTCCTGCTGCGCGACCACACCCTGCGCGTCTCCGTCGCCGACGACAACCCCCACCTCCCCGAACCCCGCACCCCCGCCGACCCCTACGCCCTCTCCGGCCGGGGCCTGCACCTCGTCCGCTCCCTCACCCACCGCTTCGGCACCGACCCCCGCAAGCACGGCAAACGCGTCTGGTTCGAACTGGACGCCGCCGCGTGACCACCACCCCCCGACCCGACACCGAGAGGAACCCCCCGTGGGAGTCCTGATCCCGATGACCACCGACGCCATCCACACCGAACGCACCACCGTCGCCTACCTCACCGTCGAACACGCCCCCGACGCCACCGTCCAGCTCCGCCTCGCCGTCGACCTCGACCTCCACACCGGCCCCGGCGAACAGCTCGCCCTCCCCCTCACCCACCACCAGGCCCACGACCTCCTCCACGACCTCGCCGCCCACCTCGGCCACCGCGCCCTGCGGATCCGCCGATGAGAACCGGCACCGCCAACCTCCTCGTCGGCGCGGCCCTCCTCACCCTCCTCGCCCTCGCCCTCACCACCGTCGCCCTCGGCGTCCTCACCACCCTCAAAATCAACCACCACCCCCAACCGCCCCCGCCCCCGCCCATCACCCCCCACGGCCGCTGGGAACTGCGCACCCGCCCCGACGGCACCCACGAATACGCCTGGATCGCCCGCCAGGCCGGCCACTACGGCCCCGAAACCCACCACCGCACCCCACCGAAGAAACCCGCACGCCACGCCCAACCGCACTGACCGGACGGACGCGGAGGCCCCGCGCATCAGGGCGGGGCCTCGCCGTCCCACAGAAGCGAACGCCCTGGTCGGAAGAGTCTCGAAAAACTTCTGAACCACCTGCAACCGCTGGCGGAGATGCGCGTCTATACGGATGAAGGCACGGAGAGCGAGACCGGCAAGGCCGGGGGGCGCTACCGCTGACAGCGGGGCCGGTCGTCTTCACACACCGTCAGCACCGTGACCCTGGGGAAACACGTCATGCGCAAGTCCGTTATGCCCTCTTTCACGAAGAACATCACCGCCACCTCCGGCCGCCGCCGGCTCGCCGCCGTCGCCGCCACCGTCGTCCTCGCCGGCTCCGTCCAGCTGATGACCGCCGAGGCCTCCTGGGCCTGTGGCTCGGGGAACACGGCCGCCGCCGAGACCAAGCCGGTCACCCCCGCCTCCGCCCACCGGGGCAACCTCACCGCCGGGTTCCACATGACCCCCGACGGTTAGAGCATCACCGCCGGCGGCGCCAAGGCCGAGATCGGCGTGGGAGTCACCAACTTCACCGGTGCCCCGTACGAGAACGTCGGCCCCGGCATCGCGATCTTCAACCCGGAAGGCTCCACCCGGCTGGAGGACTTCACCGTGGAGGCCGCCACGGAGCACGGCTGGAAGAAGCTCACCCTCCGCCACGGCTGCGACCCCACGATCATCGCCGACACCAGCTCGCTCAAGACCAAGCAGCTCACCGACGGCCACGCGACCCACTTCGCCTTCCGCGTCTCCGTCTCGGCGAACGCCGCCGCCGACCTGAAGAGCTTCGAGGTCTACCTCGGTGGCAAGGCCGACGGCTACCCCCTGGAGCGGGGCGGCACCCACACCTACAAGGTGCTCCGCACCGCCGCCCCGGCCAAGCCGGCGACCACCGCGAAGCCGGCCGCGAAGCCCACGACCACGGCCAAGCCCACCACCAAGCCCGCCGCCCCGAAGTCGGCCGCCCCCGTCGCGCCCGTCGAGGACAAGACCCCCACCGCGGCCCAGACCCCCGCCACCCCCAAGGCCACGCCGACCGCCTCCGCCACCACCGCGCCCGCCACCACCGCCCCGGCGGGCACCCCCGAGCTCGCCCAGACCGGCGCCGGCACCCCCAACGGCTTCCTCGCCGCCGCCTCCGCCGCGTTCGTCGCGCTCGGCGCGGGCGTCCTGTTCGCCGTGCGCCGGCTGCGTCCCCAGCGCTGACCGGCCCACGGACCACCACAGGGGCCCTGCCCCCGCACGGCGGTGCGGGGGCAGGGCCCCTCGTCGTTCCCGGGTGACGACCGGCTCAGTCCTCGACCGGCTCCCGGCCCGCCGACGTCCACCCCGGGGCCCACCCCGAAGCCGCCGCGCTGGCCGCCAGCAACCGCAGGCCCGCCTCCGACGACGAGCCGGGCACCGCGCTGAAGAGCAGCATCCGGTGCCCGGACGCCTCCGGCAGCGGCAGCGCCTCGAAGTCCAGCGCCAAGTCCCCGACCACCGGGTGGTGGAACTCCTTGGTGCCGAACAGGCAGTCGTGCACCGGGTGGCGCGACCAGAGCGCCGCGAACTCCGCGCTCTTCATCGACAGCTCGCCGATCACCTCGGCCAGCTGCCGGTCCTCCTGGTGCCGCCCGGCGGCCAGCCGCAGGAAGGCGACCTGGGCCCGGGCCTCGGTCTCCCAGCACGGGTAGAGCTCCCGGGTCCGCGCGTCGAGGAAGAGCAGTCGGGAGAGGTTGGGGCGCGCCGACGGCGAGTCCGGCGCCGCCGCGTCCAGGTGCCCGGCCAGCAGTGCGTGGCCGAGCGGGTTCCAGGCCAGCACCTCGTTGCGCAGGCCGACCACCACCGCCGGGACGTCGGCCATCGCCGCGATCAGCCGGCCCACCGCCGGCCGGACCCGCTCGAAGCGCTCGGCCGGGCGGCCCTTCGCCGGCCGGCCCGGGCGGGCCAGGTTGCGCAGGTGGGCGTGCTCGTCGCCGTCGAGGCGCAGCGCCCGGGCGATGGCGTCCAGCACCTCGTCGGAGACGTTGCGGCTCTGCCCCTGCTCCAGCCGCGTGTAGTAGGTGATGCTGACGCCCGCCAGCTGGGACAGCTCCTCGCGCCGCAGCCCGGGCACCCGGCGCCGGCTGCCGTACGTGGTCAGCCCGACGTCCTCGGGTCGCAGCCGGGCGCGGCGGGTGCGCAGGAACTCGCCCAGCTCGCTGGGCTTCTCCGCCCCCGCCGACGACACCAAGGAGGCCGACGCCGCCGAGGAAGGGGCCGGCGACGGCCTCTCCGCCGACCGGGGCTGCTGCGCTGACGGTGTCTCGGGTGCGGTCATGCCTCCAGTGAACACCGCCGGGCGGCGCCGAGCCTGTCCCTGCCGGTGCCACCCTCCGCGGGGGTCTGGGTACCCCCGGCGCGGCCCAGCAGGCTGCTGCCGTACCCGGAACACCCCGTCGAGTCGAAAGGCAGCGGAGCGATGACCGCCACCCTGTCCGAAGCACCAGCCCTCCCCCGCACACCAGCCGGAATGACCGGCCGGCAGCGGCTCGTCCTGGTCGTGCTGCTGGCCGCCCAGTTCATGCTGGCGGTGGACTTCTCGATCCTGAACGTCGCCCTGCCGGTGATCGGCCAGGGCCTCGGCTTCGGGCTCGGCAGCCTGCAGTGGATCGCCACCGCCTTCGCCCTGAGCGCGGCGGGCTTCACCCTGCTGTTCGGACGGGTCGCCGACCTCTTCGGGCGGCGCCGGGTGTTCCTGATCGGTCTCGCCGTGCTCGGCGTCTCCTCGCTGGTCGGCGGGCTGGCCACCACCCCGGAGCTGCTGCTGGCCGCCCGGGTGGCGCAGGGCCTGGCCACCGCCGCCGTCACGCCGGCCGGGCTGGCGCTGCTCACCACCGCCTTCCCGGAGGGCCCGCTGCGCGAGCGGGCGCTGGGCCTGAACGGCGCGCTGATGTCGGCCGGCTTCACCTCGGGCGCGGTGCTCGGCGGGCTGCTCACCGACCTGCTGAGCTGGCGCTGGGCGTTCTTCGTCAACATGCCGGTGGCCCTGGCCGTCCTGCTGGTGGCGCCCCGGCTGATCGCGGAGAGCCGGCCGGCCGGGAAGGTCCGGATGGACTTCCCGGGGGCGGTCACCGTCACCGGCGGTCTGCTCGCCCTGGTCCACGGACTGACGGCGGCCGGTGAGCACGGCTGGGGCGACCCGCTCGCGCTCGGCTCGCTGGGACTGGGCGCGGCGTTGCTGGTGGCGTTCTGGTTCGTCGAGCGGACCGCCGCCTCGCCCCTCGTGCCGGTCCGGGTGCTGCGGCGGCGCACGGTGGTCTGGGGCAACGCGGCCGGCCTGCTGGCCTTCGCCACCGAGACCTCGCTGGTCTTCCTGCTGACCCTCTACCTCCAGCGGGTGCTGGGCTTCTCCGCGCTGGCCACCGGCCTGGCCTTCGGGGTCCTGGGTGCCGGCACCGTGCTCGGCGGTGTGGTCGCGCCGCGGCTGATCGGGCGGCTCGGCAGCCGGGGCGCGCTGCTCGCGGGATTCCTGGTGCAGGCCGCCGCGACCGCCGCGCTGCTCCTGCTCGGCGCCGACCGGGCCTGGCTCGGCCTGCTGCTGGCGGCGACCTTCGTCGGCGGGGTCGGCAACATGCTGGCGATCGTCGGCTTCATGGTGACGGCCACCTCGGGCCTGCCGGACGAGGAGCAGGGGCTGGCCACCGGCGTCGCCACCATGACCCAGCAGGTCGGCATCACCCTGGGCACCCCGGTGATGAGCGCGGTCGCCACCGCGGCCGCCGCGGGGACCACCGTGCTGACCGGGGTCACCTGGGCGATCGCCGTGAACACCGCGCTGGTGCTGCTCGCCGCCCTCGCCTCGGCGCTCTTCCTGCGGCGGGGATGAGTGCCCCGCCCGACCGGCGGAGTGGGAAGTCGGACCGGCCGACTTCCCCTCGGCCAGCGAGGAGCGCACTCCCGGGCCG
>NZ_JBEXYD010000107.1:0-13757 GCF_040630735.1 Kitasatospora sp. NPDC005748 | reverse complement strand
CCGCGGGCGGGTCGTGTTCCGATGATCTCGACGGTGACGGGCGAGTGGTTGTCCGGTACGGAGGTGGACGCGGGCTACTGGTTCGCGAACCTGCGGCGGATGGTCCGTTTCGAGGAGGCCGTTCGCACCCTGCTGGGTGGCGGTTACGGCTCGTTCGTCGAGGTCTCGACGCACCCGGTCCTCACCGCGGCGGTGGCGGAGACGGCCGAGGACGCCGGTGTCGCCGATGTCCTGACGGTGGGCTCGCTGGAGCGTGACAACGCGGGGGCCACACGCCTGCTCACGGCGTTCGCGCAGGCCTACGTCGGCGGCCTGTCGGTGGACTGGAAGACGGTGCTGCCCGCCGCCGAGACGGTGGAGCTGCCGACCTACGCCTTCCAGCGCCAGCGGTACTGGCTCCAGGCCCCGGCCCGGACCGTCACCGTCGGCGGGGACGGCTCCGGCACGGCGGCGGAAGCGCAGTTCTGGGCCGCCGTCGAGGGCGGCGACCTGGCCCGGCTGGCGGACACCCTGGCGATCGAGGACCAGCAGCGCCTCGCCGAGGTGCTGCCCGCACTGGCGTCCTGGCGCCGCCGGGAGCAGGACCGCTCGGTCACGGAGGCCTGGCGCTACCGGGTGACCTGGGCCCCGGTGACGGAGCAGTCCGCCGCCGCGCCCGCCGGTCGCTGGCTGGTCGTCACCCCGAGCGGTACCGCCGACGAGGCCTTGGCCCGGCAGTGCACGGCGGCCCTGACCGCCCGCGGCGCCGAGGCGGTGTCCCTCGACGTCCCGGCCGGGACGGTCGACCGGGCGGACCTCGCCGCACTGCTCGCCGAGGCGCTGCCGGACGGCGGGGAGCTGTCCGGCGTGCTGTCGCTGCTGGCGACCGACGAGACCCCCCTGCCGGCCCACCCGGCGGTGTCCACCGGCCTCGGCACGACGCTCGCGCTCGTCCAGGCCCTCGGCGACGCCGGGGTGGCCGCGCCGCTCTGGGTCGCCACCCGCGGCGCCGTCGCGGCCACGCCGGGCGAGGTGCCGGCCGGTCCGGCGCAGGCCCAGGTCTGGGGCCTCGGCCGGGTCGTCGCACTTGAACACCCCGACCGCTGGGGCGGTCTGATCGACCTGCCCGAGGTGCTGGACGACCGGGCGGGCACCCAGCTGGCCGCCGTGCTGGCCGGCTGCGGCGAGGACCAGGTCGCCATCCGGCAGACCGGTGTGCTGGGCCGTCGCCTGACCCGCGCGCCGCAGCCCAAGGCGGGCCGGGACTGGACGCCGGGTGGCACCGCCCTGGTCACCGGCGGCACCGACGCCATCGGTGGGCACGTCGCCCGCTGGCTGGCCGACCGCGGTGCGTCCCGGCTGGTGCTGAGCAGCGCCGCGGGTCCCGCCGCTCCCGGTGTCGCCGCGCTGGCGGCCGAACTGGCCGCCCGGGGCTCCCGGGTGGACGTGCTGGCCTGCGACGCGGCCGACCGGTCCGAGCTGGCCGGCCTGCTCGACCGGATCGCCACGACCGGCCCCGCGCTGTCCTCCGTCCTGCACCTCGCGGAGGCCATCGACAACCAGCCGGTCGAGAACCTCGGCCTCGCGGACCTCGCCGCCGTGCTCGCGGTCAAGGCGGAGGCCGCGCGGTGGCTGGACGAGCTGACCGCCGACCTGGACCTCGACGCCTTCGTCCTGTTCTCCTCGGTCGCCGCCGTCTGGGGCGGTGGCCAGCAGCCCGGATTCTCCGCCGCCAACGCCTCCCTGGACGCCCTGGCGGAGCGCCGGCTGGCCCGGGGCCTGGCCGCCACCTCGGTGGCCTGGGGCCCGTGGAGCGTCGGCGCGATGGGCTCCGGGGACGACGCGGCCCAGCTGGAGCGGCGCGGGCTGCGGCTGCTGGGCCCCGACCCGGCCACCCGCGCGCTGTCCCGGATCCTGGACGGCGGCGAGGCACTGACGACGGTCGTCGACGTGGACTGGGCGCGGTTCGCCCCGCCGTTCACGCTGCGCCGGCGCAGCCCGCTGATCGAGCACCTGCCCGAGGTCGCCGGGGCGCTGGCCGGCGACGGGCCCGACCCGGCCGTCGACCGGGAGGCCGGCACGCCCCTGCGCCGGCAGCTGGCCGACCTGCCGGCCGCCGAGCAGGACCGCACGCTGGTCACCCTGGTCCGGGCCGAGGCCGCCGCGGTGCTGGAGTACTCCTCGCCGGAGGCCATCGGCAGCGGCCGGGCCTTCAGCGAGCTGGGCTTCGACTCGCTGACCGCCGTCGAGCTCCGCAACCGGCTGGGCGCCGCCACCGGCCTCAAGCTGCCCGCCACGCTGCTCTTCGACTACCCGAGCCCGGTGGTGCTGGCCGGCTACCTGCGGACCGAGCTGCTGGGCGACCGGACCGCGAACGCCGGTGCGGTCGCCGTCACCGGCCGGGCGGCGGCGGATGACGACCCGGTGGTCATCGTCGGCATGGGCTGCCGCTTCCCCGGCGGGGTGCGGAGCCCGGAGGAGCTCTGGGAGATCCTCGACTCGGGCACGGACGCGATCGGTGCCTTCCCGCAGGACCGCGGCTGGGACCTGGACGGCCTCTACGACCCGGACCCGGAGAACCCCGGCACGGCGTACGTGCGTCAGGGCGGATTCGTCTACAACGCGGCCGAGTTCGACGCCGGCTTCTTCGGCATCAGCCCCCGTGAGGCGCTGGCCATGGACCCGCAGCAGCGGCTCCTGCTGGAGACCTCCTGGGAGGCCCTGGAGCGGGCCGGCATCTCCCAGGCGGCGCTGCGCGGCAGCCGCACCGGCGTGTTCGCGGGTGCGAGCTACGCGGGGTACGGCCTGGTCGGGCCGGACGCCTCGGAGGGCCTGGAGGCGCACCTGCTGACGGGCACCACCACCAGCGTGCTCTCCGGCCGGGTGGCCTACACCTTCGGCCTGGAGGGCCCCGCGGTCACCGTCGACACGGCCTGCTCGTCGGCCCTGGTCGCGGTCAACCTGGCCAGCCAGGCGCTGCGTTCGGGCGAGTGCTCGCTGGCGCTCGCCGGTGGCGCGTTCATCGCCTCCACGCCGGATCTCTTCGTCTGGGTGAGCAAGCAGCGGGGGCTGTCCCCCGACGGCCGGTCGAAGTCGTTCTCGGCCGGGGCGGACGGCATGGGCATCGCCGAGGGCGCGGGCATGGTGGTGCTGGAGCGCCTCTCCGACGCCCGCCGCAACGGGCACCCGGTACTGGCCGTGGTGCGCGGCTCCGCGGTGAACCAGGACGGCGCGTCGAACGGTCTGACCGCGCCGAACGGCCCCTCGCAGCAGCGGGTGATCCGGGCGGCCCTGGCCGACGCGGGGCTGACCACCGCCGACGTGGACGTGGTCGAGGCGCACGGGTCCGGCACGGTGCTCGGCGACCCGATCGAGGCCCAGGCGGTGATCGCCACCTACGGCCAGGACCGGCCGGAGGGCCGGCCGATGTGGCTGGGGTCGGTGAAGTCCAACATCGGTCACACCCAGGGCGCGGCCGGTGTCAGCGGTCTGATCAAGATGGTGCTGGCGCTGCAGCACAGGAACCTGCCGGCCACGCTGCACGCGGACGAGCCCTCGCCGTACGTGGACTGGTCGGCCGGGGACGTCCGGCTGCTCACGGAGTCGCGGCCGTGGGAGACGGACGGACGGCCGCGCCGGGCCGGGGTGTCCTCCTTCGGGGTCAGCGGCACCAACGCCCACCTGATCCTGGAGGAGGCCCCCGAGCCGGCGGCCGTCGAGGCGCCCGCCGGGGACGACCCGGCCCCGGCCCTCTTCGACGCCCCCGGCGCCGGCGCCTGGGTGGTGTCCGGGCGGACGGCGGACGGTCTGCGCAGGCAGGCGGCCCGGCTGGGCGAGTACCTGGCGGCCCGGCCCGGGCTCGACCCGGCGGACGTGGCCTGGTCGCTGGCGGCGACCCGCTCGGTGTACGAGTACCGGGCCGTGGTGACCGGCACCGACCGCGCCGAGCTGGCCGAGGGCCTGGCCGCGGTGGCCGCCGGGGAGCGCGCCCCCGGGGTGGTCGCCGGCACGACCGCGGCCACCGAGGCGAGCGAGGCGGTCTTCGTCTTCCCCGGGCAGGGCGCCCAGTGGGAGGGCATGGGCCGGGAGCTGCTGGCGGTCTCGCCGGTGTTCGCGGCCCGGCTCGCCGAGTGCGAGCGGGCCCTGGCCCCGCACGTCGACTGGTCGTTGACCGAGGTGCTGGCCGGTGCGGACGGCGCGCCCGCGCTGGACCGCGCCGATGTCGTCCAGCCGGCGCTGTGGGCGGTGATGGTGTCGCTGGCCGCCGTCTGGGAGGCCGCGGGCGTCACCCCGGGTGCGGTGGTCGGCCACTCGCAGGGCGAGATCGCGGCCGCGACGGTGGCCGGGATCCTGACGCTCGAGGACGCGGCCGAGGTGGTGACGGTCCGCAGCCGGGCGCTGTCCGGGCTCGGCACCGGCGGCGGGATGCTGTCGGTCGTCATGCCCGTCGCGGCGGTGCGCGAGGTACTGGCCCCGTGGGGCGACCGGCTGGCGGTCGCCGCGGTGAACGGGCCCGCCGCCACCGTGGTCTCCGGCGAGACCGAGGCGCTGGCGGAGTTCGGCGCCGAGCTGGCGGCCCGGCGGGTGATGCGCTGGCCGATCCCGGTGACCGACTTCGTGGCGCACTCGGCCGGGGTCGAGGAACTGGAAGGCGTGCTGACCGAGCGGCTGGCGGGGATCCGGCCGGGGGCCGGGCGGGTCCCGCTGTTCTCCACGGTCGAGTGCCGCTGGATGAACGGCCCGGAGCTGGACGCCGGCTACTGGTTCGCCAACGTCCGCCGCACGGTCCGCTTCGACGAGGCGGTCCGGGAGCTGGCCGCGGCCGGGAACCGGACCTTCGTCGAGGTCTCCCCGCAGCCGGTGCTGACCACCGGGATCGCCGACACGATCGAGGACCTGGGCACGGCCGGCGTCCCGGTGATCACCGGGACGCTGGACCGCGAGAACAGCGGCCCGCGCCGACTGCTCGCGGCGTTCGCCCAGGTGCACGTCGGCGGCACGCCCGTCGACTGGCGCAGGGTCCTGCCCGCCGGGCGGCGCACCGACCTGCCCACCTACGCCTTCCAGCACCAGCGGTACTGGCTCACCGGCTCCCGCGCGGCCGCGCCGGTCGCGGCCGGCGGGGACGGCACGTCGTCGGAGGCCGAGGCCCGGTTCTGGGCCGCCGTCGAGGGCGGCGACCTCCAGCAGCTCGCCGACACGCTCGCCGTGGACGGACAGCGCTCCTTCGGCGAGGTGCTCCCGTCGCTGGCGTCCTGGCGGCGCCGCGAACGGGACCGGGACGTCACCGGCGCCTGGCGCTACCGGGTCGCCTGGGCCCCCGTCACCGACCCGGCCCCGGCCAAGCCGGCCGGCACCTGGCTGGTGGCCGTCCCGGCGCACCGCACCGGCCGCACCGCGGACCTCGTCGAGGCGTGCGTCCGCGCGCTGGCCGCGCGGGGTGCCCGGGTCGAGGTCGTCGAGGTCGAGACCGGGACGGCCCGGCGCGAGCCGCTGGCCGCCGACCTCGTCCGGGCACTGCGCGACGCCACCGACGAGGCCGCACCGCGCGTGACCGGCGTGGTGTCGCTGCTCGGCCTGGACGAGACACCGCTCGCGGAGCGGCCCGTGGTGCCGGCCGGCCTGGCAGCCGGTCTGGCCCTGCTGCAGGCACTGGCCGACGCCGCGATCACCGCCCCGCTGTGGACGCTCACCTCCGGGGCGGTCGCCACCGGCCCGGGCGACCCGCTGACCAACCCCGTGCAGGCGCAGGTCTGGGGCCTCGGCCGGGTCGTCTTCCTGGAACAGCCGGACCGCTGGGGCGGTCTGATCGACCTGCCCGCCGTGCTCGACGACCGGGCGGCGAGCCGCCTGTGCACCGTCCTCGCCGGCTGCGGTGAGGACGAGGTGGCGATCCGCCCCGCCGGGATCCTCGGCCGCCGCCTGACCCGGGCCCCGCAGCCCGCGCCCGGCCCGGACTGGACGCCGCGCGGCACCGTGCTGATCACCGGCGGGACCGGAGCGGTCGGCGGGCACGTGGCCCGCTGGCTGGCCGGCCGCGCCGAGCGGATCGTGCTGGCCAGCCGCTCCGGAGCCGCCGCCCGGGGCGCCGTGGCCCTGGCCGCGGGTCTGGCGGCCGCCGGGACGGACGTCGAGATCAGCTGCTGCGACAGCGCGGAGCGCGCCGACCTCGCCGGGGTGATCGACCGGATCGCCGCGGGCGGCCCGCCGCTGACCGCCGTCCTGCACACCGCCGGTGTGCTCGACGACGGCGTCCTCGACGGCCTCGACAACGACCGGCTGGCGAGTGCCCTCGCGCCCAAGGCCGCCGGCGCCGTCCACCTCGACGAGCTCACCGCGGACCTCGACCTCGACGCGTTCGTGCTGTTCTCCTCGGCCGCCGCCACCTTCGGCGGCGCGGGCCAGGCCAACTACTCGGCCGCCAACGCCTTCCTGGACGCGCTGGCGGAGCATCGGCGCTCCCGCGGCCTGCCCGCCCGCTCGGTGGCCTGGGGCCCCTGGGCCGGCGAGGGCGTGTCCGGCGGCAGCGAGGCGGCCCGGCAGCGGCTGCGCCGCAACCGCTGGGAGGTCCTGATGGACCCCGAGCTCGCGGTCAAGGCGCTGGGCGGCGTGCTGGCCGGCCCGGACACCGTGCTGACCGTCATGGACCTGGACTGGCCCGCCTTCGCGGCCGCGCCCGGCCAGGCCCAGATCCTGGACGTGCCGTTCCTGCGCGCCCTGCCGGACGCCCAGCGGCTGAAGGCGGCGCAGCGCACCGAGAGCGCCGGCGGACCACAGGCCGAGGGCGAGCTGGCCCGGAGCCTGAGCGGCCTGTCGCGGGCCGAGCAGGACCGGATCCTGGTGGACACGATCCGCGACGAGGCGGCCGCCGTGCTCGGGCACGCGAGCTCCGACGACGTCGAGGCCGGGCGCGCCTTCAGCGAGCTGGGCTTCGACTCGCTGACCTCGGTCGAGCTGCGCAACCGGATCGCCACCGCGACCGGGCTGCGGCTGCCGACGACGCTGATGTTCGACTACCCCACCCCGACGGTGCTCGCCGAGCACCTGCGGACGGAGCTGCTCGGCGCCCTGGCCGGACACGCGTCGGCGCGGGCCGTGCCGACGGCCGCCGTCTCCGACGACGAGCCGGTCGCCATCGTGGCGATGAGCTGCCGGTTCCCCGGCGGGCTCGACACCCCGGAGCAGCTCTGGGACCTGCTGGCGGTCGGCGGCGAGGGCATCTCCGGCCTCCCGCAGGACCGCGGCTGGGACGCGGAGGCGCTCTTCGACCCCGATCCGTCGCACGCCGGGACCAGCTACGCGCGGGAGGGCGGCTTCCTGCACCAGGCGAGCCGGTTCGACGCGGGCTTCTTCGGGATCAGCCCGCGCGAGGCGCTGGCGATGGACCCGCAGCAGCGGCTGATGCTCGAACTGTCCTGGGAGGCCCTGGAGTCCGCCGGACTCGACCCGGCCTCGCTGAGCGGCTCGCGCACCGGTGTGTTCATCGGCGGCTACTCGTCGAACTACGCGCTGGCCAGCATGCAGCTCGGCGGCCAGGACGGCGCCGCGCAGGTCGAGGGCCACCTGGTGACCGGCAACGCGACCAGCATCATCTCCGGCCGGGTCTCCTACGTCCTGGGCCTGGAGGGCCCGGCTCTCACGGTGGACACGGCCTGCTCGTCCTCGCTGGTGGCGCTGCACACGGCCGCCCGGTCGGTGCGGTCGGGCGAGTGCTCGCTGGCGCTGGTCGGCGGGGTCGCCGTGATGGCGACGCCGTGGGAGATGGTGGGCTTCGCCCGGCAGCGCGGACTGGCGGCGGACGGCCGCTCCAAGGCGTTCTCGGCCGCGGCCGACGGCATGGGCATGGGCGAGGGCGCCGGCATGGTGGTGCTGGAGCGGCTCTCCGACGCCCGCCGCAACGGGCACCGGGTGCTCGCGGTGGTGCGTGGTTCGGCGATCAACCAGGACGGCGCCTCCAACGGTCTGACGGCACCGAACGGGCCTTCGCAGCAGCGGGTGATCCGGGCGGCACTGGCCAGTGGCGGGCTGACCGCCGCCGACGTGGACGCGGTGGAGGCGCACGGCACGGGCACCCCGCTCGGGGACCCGATCGAGGCGCAGGCCCTGCTGGCCACCTACGGCCAGGAACGCGCCGGGGAGCAGCCGCTGTGGCTGGGGTCGGTGAAGTCCAACATCGGGCACACCCAGGCCGCCGCCGGTATGGCCGGGGTGATCAAGATGGTGCTGGCGCTCCAGCACGAGGAGCTGCCGAGGACCCTGCACGTGGACGAGCCCTCGCCGCACGTGGACTGGTCGGCGGGCGAGGTGCGGCTGCTGGCCGAGCCGGTGCCGTGGCCCGCCGGGGACCGCCCGCGCCGGGCCGGTGTGTCGGCCTTCGGGATCAGCGGCACCAACGCGCACGTCATCGTCGAGGAGGCGCCGGCGGCCGTCGAGGCGGAGGAGGCGCCCGAGGACCTCGACGCGGCGCCGGTCCTCCCGGGCGCCGGTGCGTGGCTGGTCTCGGGCCGGACGGCCGAGGGGCTGACGGCCCAGGCGGAGCGGCTGCACGACTGGGTGGCGGCGCGGCCGTCGGTGGACCTGGCGGATGTCGCGTGGTCGCTGGCGGCGACGCGTTCGGCGTTCGAGCACCGGGCGGTCGTGCTGGGTACCGGGCCGGCCGAACTGCTGGGTGGCCTGCGGAGCCTGGCCGCCGGGGCGTCTTCGGCCGCGGTGGTGTCGGGTGTGGCGCGGCCGGGTGCCCGGGTGGGTCTGGTCTTCGCCGGTCAGGGTTCGCAGTGGGTCGGGATGGGCCGGGGGCTGTACGAGGGCAGTGCGGTCTTCGCCGAGGTCTTCGACCGGGTGTGCGGGCTGCTGGAGCTGGAGTTGGGCGTCTCGGTCCGGGACGTCGTGCTCGGCGCCGAGGGTGTGGACGAGGCGCTGGCGCAGCAGACGCTGTACGCGCAGGCCGGTCTGTTCGCCTTCGAGGTGGGCGTCGCGGCGGTGCTGGAGGCCGCGGGCGTGACGCCGGACGCGGTGGTCGGTCATTCGGTGGGTGAGGTCGCGGCCGCTTATGTGGCCGGGGTGCTGGCGCTGCCGGACGCGGTGCGGCTGGTGGCGGCGCGGGCTCGGTTGATGCAGGCGCTGCCGGCGGGCGGGGCGATGGCTGCGGTGAACGCGCCGGAGGCGGAGGTGCTGGCGGAGCTGGTGCCCGGTGTGGTGATCGCGGCGGTCAACGGCCCGGAGTCCGTGGTGGTTTCGGGTGAGGCCGACGCGGTGGACCACGTGGTGGAGCTGTGGCGGGAGCGGGGTCGCCGGGTGCGGCGGCTGCGGGTCTCGCACGCCTTCCACTCCCCGGCGATGGACCCGGTGCTGGACGAACTCACCGCCGTCACGGCCGGGTTGGAGTACCACCGGCCGAACCTGATGTGGGCGGGCACGCTCACCGGTGAGCTGGTCACCGAGCCCGAGGCGGGCTACTGGCCGGCCCAGACGCGGGGAGCGGTGCGCTTCGCGGACGCGGTGGCGACGCTGGCCCGCCAGGGTGTCTCGGTGTTCGTCGAGGTCGGCCCCGACGGGTCGCTCTCCTCGCTGGGCCCGGACATCGTGGCCGGTAGCGGGAGCGAGGGGGCGGTCTTCGTCCCGCTCCAGCGGCGGACCGACGAGAGCGTCACGAGCCTGCTGACGGGGTTGGCTCGCGCGTACGTCAACGGTGCTGCGGTGGAGTGGAGTTCGGTGCTGCCGACCGGTACGCCGGTCGAGCTGCCCACCTACGCGTTCCGCCACCAGCGGTACTGGCCCAAGGGCGTGCAGACCCCGCCGAACGCCGGCGGGGACGGTACCGGCACGGCCGCCGAGGCGCAGTTCTGGTCCGCCGTCGACGGCGGGGACCTGGGCCGGCTCGCGGACACCCTGGCGATCGAGGACCAGCGGCAGCTCGCCGAGGTACTGCCCGCCCTGGCGTCCTGGCGCCGCCGGGCGCAGGACCGCTCGGTGACCGCGAACTGGCGGTACCGGGTCGGCTGGGCGCCGGTGGCCGACCCCGCCCCGGCGGAGCTGGCCGGGCACTGGCTGCTGGTGGTCACGCCCGACCAGGCCGAGGAGGAGTTGACGCGGGACTGTGCGCGGGCGCTCGCCGCCCGGGGCGCGGAGGTGGTCACCATGGTGACCACGGAGACCACCGACCAGCAGCGGATGGCCGAGCGGATCGCCGCGACCCTGCCCGAGGCCGGAGTCGCCGGCGTCGTGTCGCTGCTGGCCCTGGACGAGACGCCGCTGCCCGGTCACCCGGTGCTGGCGAACGGCCTCGCCGGGACCCAGACCCTGATCCAGGCCCTCATCCTCCAGGGCGTCCACGCCCCGATGTGGGCGCTCACCCGCGGTGCGGTCGGTGCCACGCCGGACGAGGCGCCGACCAGCCCGGTGCAGGCCCAGAGCTGGGGCCTCGGCCGGGTCGCCACCCTGGAACACCCTGACCACGGCGGCGGGTTGATCGACCTCCCGGCCGAGTTCGACGAGCAGGCCGCGGCGCGGCTCTGCGCGGTGCTCGCCGAGTGCGGCGAGGACCAGGTCGCGATCCGGCCGGCCGGGATCTTCGGCCGCCGGCTCACCCGGGCCCCGCGACCCCGCGACGGCGCGGCGCAGTTCGTGCCGCGCGGCACCGTCCTGATCACCGGCGGGACCGGCGCGATCGGCGGTCACGTCGGGCGCTGGCTGGCCGGCCGGGGCGCCAAGCGGCTCGTCCTGACCAGCCGGTCCGGCGCCGGAGCGGCGGGGACGGCCGCGCTGGCCGCCGAGTTGGCGACGATCGGTGCCCAGGTCGACGTCTTCGCCTGCGATGCGGCCGAGGACGCCGCGCTGGCCGGGGTGATCGCCAGGATCGGTGCGGGCGGCCCGCCGCTGACCGCGGTCATGCACGCCGCCGGTCTGGCGCAGGCGACCGCGCTGGACGACGTCTCGGTGGAGGAACTGGCGACGGTCCTGGCCGCCAAGGCGGCGGGCGCCGCCAGCCTCGACCGGCTGACGGCCGGTCTGGAGCTGGACGCGTTCGTCCTGTTCTCCTCCATCGCCGCCACCTGGGGCAGTGGTCTCCAGGCCGGCTACGCCGCCGCCAACTCCTACCTGGACGCGCTGGCGGAGAACCGGCTGGCCCGGGGCCTGGCCGCCACCTCGGTGGCCTGGGGCCCGTGGGGCGGCGGCGGAATGACCGACGCGGAGGGCGCGGCCCAGATGACCCGCCGCGGTCTGCGCCTGATCGACCCCGACCAGGCGATCCGGGCGCTGGCCCAGGTGCTCGACGGCCGCGACCCGATGATGACCGTCGTGGACGTGGACTGGGCGCGCTTCGCGCCGCCGTTCACGCTGCGCCGGCCCAGCCCGCTGATCGAGAGCCTGCCCGAGGTCGTCGAGGTGCTGGCCGGGAAGGGCGGCGACACCGGTCCGGCCGAGTCGCCGGCCGGGAACGCGCTGGCACAGCAGCTGGCGGAACTGCCCCGGGTGGAACAGGACCGGTTGCTGACCGATCTGGTCCGGACCGAGGCCGCCGCCGTCCTGGGACACCCGAGCATCGAGTCCGTCGAGGCCGACCGGGCCTTCAACGACCTCGGAGCCGACTCGCTGACCGCCGTCGAACTGCGCGACCGGCTGGGCGCGGCCACCGGCCTGCGCCTGCCCAGCACCCTGCTGTTCGACTACCCCACCTCGGCCGCGCTCGCCGACCACCTGCGGGCCGGTCTGACCGAGGAGACCAGTCCGGCCCAGCCCGTGCTGGCCGAACTGGACAAGCTGGAGGGCATGCTCGCCGCTTTCGCCGGCGACGACGAATCCACGCTGATCACGAACCGCCTCGAAGTCGTCCTTTCCAAGTGGAAGGAGGCTCGGGCACAGACCGCCGAGACCGGAGTTGCGGAGAAGCTCGAATCGTCAACCGACGACGAAGTCTTCGATTTCATCGGCAAAGAACTCGGAATCCACTGACTCGGCCAACGCCGCGACTTCTTCGACGAGGTGACGTAAGTGAGCGAAGAGAAGCTCCGCTACTTCCTCAAGCGGGTGACCGCTAATCTGCACGAGACCCGGCAACGTTTGCAGGAACTGGAAACGGCCGGTGGTGAGCCCATCGCCATCGTCGGCATGAGCTGCCGCTTCCCCGGCGGGGTCCGCGACCCCGAAGCCCTGTGGGAACTGCTGGACGCCCAGCGGGAATCGGTGGCCGGACTGCCCCAGGACCGGGGGTGGGCCTTCGGCGACGCCGACGACCCCGGATCCGGCGCCGCGGAGGTGCAGGCGGGCAACTTCGTCTACGACGCCACCCAGTTCGACGCCGGGTTCTTCGGGATCAGCCCGCGCGAGGCGCTGTCGATGGACCCGCAGCAGCGGCTGCTGCTCGAAGTGGCCTGGGAGGCGCTGGAACGGGCCGGGATCGACCCCGCGTCGCTGCGCGGTTCGGCGACCGGCGTGTTCGCGGGCGCCTCCGCCTCCGGCTACGGCTGGATCACGGGCAAGCAGGGCGAGCTCGACGGCCACGTGATGACCGGCAACGCCACCAGCATCCTGTCCGGCCGGGTGTCCTACACGCTGGGCCTGGAGGGCCCGGCGGTGACGATCGACACCGCGTGCTCGTCGTCGCTGGTCTCGCTGCACCTGGCCGCGCAGGCGCTGCGCTCCGGCGAGTGCTCGATGGCCCTGGTCGGCGGCGCGTTCGTGGCGGCCACCCCGGTGCTGTTCACCGACTTCAGCCGCTCGCTGGGACTGTCTCCCGACGGGCGCTGCAAGACCTTCGGGGCCGGGGCGGACGGCATGGGCGTCGCCGAGGGCGCCGGGGTCGTGGTGGTGGAGAAGCTCTCCGACGCGCGCCGCAACGGGCACCGGGTGCTCGCGGTGGTACGCGGTTCGGCGATCAACCAGGACGGTGCGTCCAACGGTCTGACCGCTCCCAACGGCCCTTCGCAGCAGCGGGTGATCCGCGCGGCGCTGGCCAGCGCCAAGCTGTCGACGGCCGACGTCGACGTGGTGGAGGCGCACGGCACGGGTACCCCGCTGGGCGACCCGATCGAGGCCCAGGCGCTGCTGGCGACCTACGGCCAGAACCGGCCGGAGGAGCGGCCGCTGTGGCTGGGGTCGGTGAAGTCCAACATCGGGCACACCCAGCAGGCCGCCGGAATGGCCGGGATCATCAAGATGGTGCTGGCGCTCCAGCACGAGCGGCTGCCGGCGACGCTCCACGTGGCGGAGCCGACCCCGGAGGTCGACTGGTCGGCCGGTGAGGTGGAGCTGCTGGCCCAGCCGGTCCCGTGGCCGGCCGGCGAGCGGGTGCGCCGGGCCGGTGTGTCGGCCTTCGGGATGAGCGGCACCAACGTCCACATCATCCTGGAGGAGGCCCCGACCGGGGACGCCGAGACGGTGGAGACGCCGGCCGGGGACGCCGACGCCGCGGACGCCCTGGACGAGCCGGCCGCGGAGGTGGCGGCGGCTCCGGTCGCTCCGGCCCTGCTGGAGCTCGACGGGTCCACCGCGTGGGTGGTGTCGGGTCGGTCGGCGCAGGGGCTGACGGCTCAGGCTGGCCGGTTGCGGGAGTGGGTGTCGGCGCAGCCGTCGCTCGAACCGGTGGATGTGGCGTGGTCGTTGGCGGCGACGCGGTCGGTGTTCGAGCACCGGGCGGTGGTGGTCGGTGGCGGTCGTGAGGAGTTGGTGTCGGGGCTGGGCGGTCTGGTGGCCGGGTCGGGTGCGGCCGGGGTGGTGTCGGGGGTTGCCCGTTCGGGTGGTCGGACGGCGTTCGTGTTCGCGGGTCAGGGTGCGCAGTG
>NZ_JBEXYD010000106.1:0-14400 GCF_040630735.1 Kitasatospora sp. NPDC005748 | reverse complement strand
CGAGGAGGAGGTCCTCGCGCTGCTCGCCGGGCTCGCGGAGGTGGGTGTCGCGGCGGTCAACTCGCCGACGTCGGTGGTGGTTTCGGGTGCGGAGGACGCGGTTCGTGCGGTTGTCGAGGCGCTGCCAGGCCGCCGCACCAAGCGGCTGGAGGTGAGCCACGCGTTCCACTCCCCGCTGATGGCCCCGATGCTGGAGGACTTCCGTGCGGTCGTGTCGGGTCTGGCCTTCCACCCGCCGCGCATCGCGGCGGTCTCGACCGTCACCGGCCTGCCCGTCGACGGCGAGTGGTGCGACCCGGCCTACTGGGTGGACCATGTGTCCCGCACGGTCCGCTTCGCGGACGCGGTCGAAGCGGCCGGTGTGGGCGCCTGGGTCGAACTCGGCCCGGACGGTGTGCTCTCCGCCCTCGTCGACGCTGCCGCGCCCGCGCTGCGCGGGGACCGGCCGGAGGCCCGCCAGGCGGTGACGGCCCTCGCGCACGCCTTCGTCCACGGTACGGACGTCGACTGGCCGGCGCTGTTCGCGGGTCATGACCCGCGTCTGGTCGAGCTGCCGACCTACGCCTTCGAGCGCGAGCGCTACTGGCTGGAGCCCGTCGCGGGTGACGTCGCCTCCGCCGGACTCACCGACGCGGCCCATCCGCTGCTCGCCGCCGTCGTCGAACTCCCGGACGGCGGAGCGCTGCTGACCGGGCGGATCTCCCTCGCCACCCACCCCTGGCTGGCCGACCACGTGGTGCCCGGAGGACTGCTGCTCCCCGGGGCGGCCTTCGTCGAGCTGGCCGTCGCGGCCGGTGACCGCGTCGGCGCGCCTCGGATCGAGGACCTGACGGTGACCGCGCCGCTGCCCCTCGCCGAGCACGGCGTCGCTCTGATCCGGGTGACCGTGTCGGCCGAGGACGCCGCCGGGCGCCGGGACATCGCCGTCGACTCGCGGGCCGACGCCGAGGACGAGTGGACGCGCAACGCGAGCGGTCTGCTCGGCCGGGCCGTCGCCGAGCCGTCGGCCGCCGGGGCGTGGCCGCCGCCGGAGGCGGTCGAGGTCGACACGACGGACGTCTACCGGCGGCTGGCCGAGCACGGCTACGCCTACGGACCGGCCTTCCGCGGGCTGCGGCGGCTCTGGCGGGCCGGTGCGGACCTCTGCGCCGAGGTCGAGCGGGCCGCGCCCGCCGAGGAGGCCTTCGTCGTCCACCCCGCGCTGCTCGACGCCGCCCTGCACCCGTGGCTGCCGGGCGCCACCACCGGGGACGGCCCGCGCCTGCTGCCGTTCGCCTGGCAGGGCGTGGAGGTCCACGCGACCGGGACCGGCCGGCTGCGGGTCCGGATCACCCCGGTGGGGCCCGACGCGGTGGCCCTGCACCTCGCCGACGCGGCCGGCCGGCCGGTGCTGACCGTCGACTCGCTCACCTGGCGCGAGGCACGCGGCCCCGCCGACGCCGCCGCCAGGCACCTCTTCCAGGTGGACTGGACCCCGGTCGGGACGGCCGGGGCCGAGGCCGCTGACCAGGTCGAGCTGGCCTGGGACGCCGATCCGGCCGCGCTGTCCGGTCCGGTGCCGGCGCTCGTCACGGTGTCGGTGCCCGCCGGTGGCGCGGACGTCGTCGCCTCGGCCCACGAGCTGACCCGGGGGGCGCTCCGACTGGTCCAGGGCTGGCTGGCGCAGGAGCGGTTCGCCGATGCCTGCCTGGCCTTCGTGCTCGACGAGACCGATGTGGCCGCGGCGGGCGTGCGCGGGCTGCTCCGGTCGGCGAGCACCGAGCACCCGGGTCGGTTCAGGATCGTCGCGGTGACCGGCCGGCCCGGCCCGGCGGCGCTGCCGCTGCCCGACGTGGCCGAGCCGGAACTGGCGCTGCGCGACGGCGTCGTCCTGGCGCCGCGGCTGGCCCGGCTGGCGCCCGCGGCGGACGCGCCGGAGCTCCGGTTCGACCCGGAGGGGACGCTGCTGCTCACCGGCGGCACCGGCGAGCTGGGCGCTTCGCTGGCCCGGCACCTGGTCCGCGTCCACGGCGTCCGGCGGCTGCTGGTCCTGAGCCGCAGCGGCCCGGCGGCCCCGTCGGCGGCCCTGCTGCGGGACGAACTCGCCGAGCTGGGGGCCGAGGTGACCGTCGCCGCCTGCGACGCCGCCGACCGGGCGGCCCTGGACGCCGTGCTGCGCGACGTCCCGGCCGCGCATCCGGTACGGGCGGTGGTGCACGCCGCCGGTGTGCTGGACGACGGCATCGTCACCGCCCTGACCGCGGAGCGGGTGGACGCCGTCCTCCGGCCCAAGGTCGACGCCGCGTGGGCGCTGCACGAGGCGACCCGGGAGCTGGACCTCACCGCCTTCGTGCTCTACTCCTCGGTCTCGGCCCAGATCGGCGCGGCCGGCCAGGCCAACTACTCGGCCGCCAACGCCTTCCTCGACGCGCTGGCCGAGCACCGCGTCCGGCACGGCCTGCCGGCCACCTCCCTGGCCTGGGGCCTGTGGGCCCAGGCCGGCGGCATGGCCGAGAGCCTGACGGACACCGACATGGCGCGGATGGCCCGGACGGGCGTGCTCCCGCTGCCGCACGACACGGGGGTGCGGCTGTTCGACCTGGCGGTGCGGCAGAACCGCGCGCTGGTGGTGCCGATGCGCTTCGACTCCGCCGCCGTCCCGGGCGGCCCGGTGCCGCCGCTGCTGCGCGGCCTGCTCCGCGCCGGAACCCCGGCGCGGCGCGGCGCCGCCGCCGGCCCGCTCGCCGGTGCGGCGGCGCTGCCGGTCGCCGACCGCGCGGCCGCCGTGACCGGGCTGGTGCGGGACACCACCGCCGCCGTGCTCGGCCACGCCGACGCCGACGCCCTCGACCTGGACCGGACCTTCCAGAGCCTCGGGCTGGACTCGCTGACCGCCGTCGAGCTCCGCAACGGCCTGGCCGCGGCGCTCGGCTCGCGGGTGCCGACCACGCTGGTCTTCGACTACCCGACGCCCCGGGCGGTGGTCGCCCACCTGCTGGCCGAGCTGACCGGCGAGCCCGCGGCCGAGGAGGCGCCGGGCCGGCCGGACCGGGCCACGGCCGACGAGCCGATCGCCATCGTCGCGATGGCCTGCCGCTACCCCGGTGAGGTGGACTCCCCGGAGGCCCTGTGGCGGGTCGTCGCCGAGGAGCGCGACGTGGTGTCCGGCTTCCCGCAGGACCGGGGCTGGCCGGCGGACCTGTACGACCCGGACCCCGAGCGGCCCGGTCACACCTACGCGACCGGCGGCGGCTTCCTGCACGGCGCCGCCGACTTCGACGCCGCGTTCTTCGACATCTCGCCGCGCGAGGCCCTGGGCATGGACCCGCAGCAGCGCCTGCTGCTGGAGACGGCCTGGGAGTCGCTGGAGCGTGCCGGGATCGACCCGGCCACCCTGCGCGGCAGCCGGACCGGCGTGTTCGCCGGGCAGATGTACCACGACTACGCGCCCAGCGTGGACCGGATGCCGGAGGACCTCGAAGGCATCCTGCTGACCGGCAACACCGGCAGCGTGCTGTCCGGCCGGCTCTCCTACGCCTTCGGTCTGACCGGCCCGGCGATCACGGTGGACACCGCCTGCTCCTCGTCCCTGGTGGCGGTGCACCTCGCCGCGCAGGCGCTGCGGGCGGGGGAGTGCACGATGGCCCTGGCCGGCGGCGTCACCGTGATGTCGACGCCCGGCACCTTCGTCGAGTTCGCCCGCCAGCGCGGCTTGGCCCCCGACGGCCGGTCCAAGCCGTTCTCGGCCGCGGCCGACGGCGTCGGCTGGTCCGAGGGCGTCGGGGTGCTCGTCCTGGAGCGGCTGTCGGACGCCCGGCGCAACGGGCACCAGGTGCTCGCGGTGGTGCGCGGCTCGGCGGTCAACCAGGACGGCGCGTCCAACGGCCTGACCGCTCCGAACGGCCCGTCGCAGCAGCGGGTGATCCGGCAGGCGCTGGCGAACGCCGGGCTGACCCCGGCCGACGTGGACGTGGTCGAGGCGCACGGGACCGGCACCCGGCTCGGCGACCCGATCGAGGCGGAGGCCCTGCTGGCCACCTACGGCCGGGACCGGGACGCGGACCGGCCGCTCTACCTCGGCTCGGTGAAGTCCAACCTCGGGCACACCCAGGCCGCCGCCGGCGTCGCCGGCATCATCAAGCTGGTCATGGCGCTGCGGCACGAGGTGCTGCCCCGGAGCCTGTACGCCGACGACCCGTCCCCGCACGTGGACTGGACGGCGGGCGGGGTGGAGCTGCTCGCGGGCAGCCGGCCCTGGCCGGCCGGCGGCGCGGCCCGGCGCGGCGCGGTCTCGTCCTTCGGCATCAGCGGCACCAACGCCCACGTGATCATCGAGCAGCCGCCCGCCGCGGTGCCCGCCGTCCCCGTCGCCCCGGCCGCCGTCCGGGCCCCGGGCGTCGTGCCGTGGGTGCTCTCGGCCCGGAGCCTGCCGGCCCTGCGGGCCCAGGCAGGCCTGCTCGCCGACCGACCGGCGGACGACCCGGCGCAGGTCGCCGCGGCCCTGCTCGCCACCCGGTCGGAGTTCGAGCACCGCGCCGTGGTGCTCGGCGACGGCGCCGAGGACCTGCGGACGACCCTGCGGGCCGTGGCCGCCGGGGAGCCGCACGCCCGGGCGGTGCTCGGCGAACGGACCGAGGAACCCGGCGACGTGGTGTTCGTCTTCCCCGGCCAGGGCTCCCAGTGGGTCGGAATGGCCCGTGAACTGGTTGTCACCGCACCGGTGTTCGCGCAGGCCCTGCGGGCGTGCGACCGGGCGATCGGCGAGCTCACCGGCTGGTCGGTGCTGGCGGTCGTGACGGGCGCCGAGGACGCTCCCTCGCTGGACCGGGTCGACGTGGTGCAGCCCGCGCTGTTCGCGGTGATGGTGTCGCTGGCGGAGCTCTGGCGCTCGCTGGGCGTCCACCCCGCCGCCGTGGTCGGGCACTCCCAGGGCGAGATCGCGGCCGCCCACGTGGCGGGCGGCCTCTCGCTCGCGGACGCCGCCCGGATCGTGGTGCTGCGCAGCCGGGCCCTGACCGAACTGGCCGGCTCGGGCGGCATGCTGTCCGTCCCGCTGCCCGAGGCCGAGGTGACGGCCGCCCTGGCCGGCCGGGACGGCCGGCTCTCGGTCGCCGCGGTGAACGGACCGCGCGCGACCGTGGTGTCCGGCTGGGTCGACGCGCTGGACGCCTTCGAGGCCGAGCTGCTCGCGGCGGACGTCCAGGTGCGGCGGATCCCCGTCGACTACGGGTCGCACTCCGTCCAGGTCGAGCCGCTCCGGGAGCGGCTGCTCGCCGAACTCGGCCCGGTCGCCCCGGTCTCCGGCACCGTGCCGATGTGGTCCACCGTCACCGGAGGCCGGCTCGACACGGCGGAGATGGGCGCCGCCTACTGGTACGAGAACCTCCGCCGCACCGTCCGCCTCGACGAGGTGGTCGGCGAGCTGCTGGCCACCGGGCACGGCGTGTTCGTGGAGTGCAGCCCGCACCCGGTGCTCACCGTCGGGATCCGCGACCGGGCCGAGAGCGGCGACCGGCCCGCGGTCGCGGTCACCGGATCGCTCCGGCGCGACCGGGGCGGCCTCGACCAGTTCCTGGGCAGCGCCGCCGAACTGTACGTGCGCGGGGTCCCGGTGGACTGGACGCGCCCGCTCGGCGCCGTCCCCGGCCGGCCGGTCGACCTGCCCACCTACCCGTTCCAGCGCGAGCGGTTCTGGCTCGGCCCCGTCACCGCCGCCACCGACGTCACCGCCGCCGGGCTGGCCGGCACCGGCCACCCGCTGGTCGGGACGGCCGTCGACCTGCCGGACGGCGGGCTGGTCCTGACCGGGCGGCTCGCCCTGGACACCCGGCCGTGGCTGGCCGACCACACCGTGTTCGACCGCGTCCTGGTACCCGGGACGGCCTTCGCCGACCTGCTGACCGCGATCGGCGACCGGGTCGGCGCACCCTGCCTGGAGGAGGTGACCATCACCGCCCCGCTGGTCGTGCCGGAGCGCGGCGGCGTCCTGGTCCGGGCCGTGGTGTCACCGGCCGACGAGGAGGGCCGCCGCCGGGTGAGCGTCCACTCCCGCACCGGGACGGACGAGGCCGCACCGCCGTGGACCGACCACGTCGAGGCCGTACTCGGCTCGACCGGCGGCGCCCCGGTCGAGCTGCGCGCCTGGCCGCCCGTCGGTGCCGCCGAGGTGGACCTCGACGGGGCGTACGAGCGGCTCGCCGCCGACGGCTACCGGTACGGACCGGGCTTCCGCGGGCTGCGCCGGCTCTGGCGGCTGGGCGAGGACCTCTACGCCGAGGCCGTGCTGGAGGGCGAGCAGCCCGACGGGCACCTCGTGCACCCGGGCCTGTTCGACAGCGCGCTGCACCCCCTGCTGCTCGTCGACGACCGGGAGGGCGGACTGCCGTTCGCCTGGCAGGGCGTGCGGGTGCACGCCTCCGGCGCCACCCGGGTCCGTGCCCGGATCAGCCCGGTCGGCGCCGACGCGGTGTCGGTGGCGCTCGCCGACGGCACCGGCGCGCCGGTGCTGACCGTCGACTCGCTGGTCCTGCGGCCCGCCGCCCGCGCGGCGCTCGCCGCCGGGGCGGGGACGCCCGACGCGCTGCACCTGGTCGACCTGGTACCGCTGCGGCCCGCGCCGGCGGACCCCGACACCACCGGCTGGGCCGTGCTCGGTGAGCTGCCCGACTGGTGGCCCGCCGAGCTGGGCCGGCCGGCCTCCTTCCCCGACCCGGCGGCCCTGGCCGCGTCGGCCGGCCCCCGCCCGGCCGTCGTCCTGGCGCCCGCGGACCGGCCGGCGGACCGGGCCGACGCGGGAGTGGGTGTCGCCGACGCCGCCCGCCGGGCCGTGCACCGGACGCTCGACCTGGTCCGGTCCTGGCTGGCGGACGAGCGGCTGGAGGGCACCGAACTCGTCGTGCTGACGGTCGACTCCCTCGCCGGCGACCCGGTCCAGGCCGGTGTCCGCGGCCTGCTGGCGACCGCCCAGACCGAGAACCCCGGGCGGTTCCGGCTGGTCGACCTCGACGGCGAGGCCGCCGCCCGGTCGCTGCCCGCCGCGCTGGCCACGGACGAGCCCCAGCTGATGCTGCGCGGCGCCGAGTGCTTCGTCCCCCGGCTCGTCCCGGCGGCGAGCCGGCCGGCCCTCCCGGTGCCGGACTCCGCCGCCTGGCGGCTGGAGATCCCTGAGGTCGGCACGCTGGACAGCCTGGCGCTGGTGCCCGCCGACACCGCCGACCGGCCGCTGGAGCCGGGCCAGGTCCGGGTCGCCGTCCGGGCGGCCGGGCTGAACTTCCGGGACGTCCTGATGGCCCTCGGGATGTACCCGGGCGAGGTCGTCCTCGGCAGCGAAGGGGCCGGCATCGTCACCGAAGTGGCCCCGGACGTCACCGAGTTCGTGCCCGGGGACCGGGTGGTCGGGATGTTCTTCCACGCCTTCGGCCCGGTGGCCGTCGCCGACCGGCGCATGATCGCCCCGATGCCGGAGGGCTGGTCCTTCGCGGAGGCCGCGTCCGTCCCGGTCGTCCACCTCACCGCCTACTACGGCCTGGTGGACCTCGCCGGGCTGCGGGCCGGGGAGCGGGTGCTGATCCACGCGGCCACCGGCGGCGTCGGCATGGCCGCCGTCCAACTGGCCCGCCACCTCGGGGCGGAGGTCTACGGCACCACGAGCCCCGCCAAGCAGGGGGTGCTCCGTGACCTCGGCGTCGACGAGGCGCACCGCGCCTCCTCGCGGTCCCTCGGCTTCGAGGAGCGCGTCCGCACCGCGACCGGCGGCCGGGGCGTCCACGTGGTGCTCAACTCGCTGGCCCGCGAGTACGTCGACGCGTCGCTGCGGCTGACCGTGCCGGGCGGCCGGTTCGTGGAGATGGGCAAGACCGACATCCGGGCCGCGGCCGACGTCGCGCGCGACCACGAGGGCGTCACCTACCGCGCCTACGACCTCGTCGACGCCGGACCGGAGCGGATCGGGGTGATGCTGCGCGAGATCCTGGACCTCTTCCGGGCCGGCGCGCTGACCCTCTCACCGGTCCGGGCCTGGGACGTGCGCCGGGCCAGGGACGCCTTCCGGCACCTGCGCGAGGCCCGGCACGTGGGCAAGAACGTCCTGACCGTGGCGCCCGCGCTCGACCCCGACGGCACCGTCCTGATCACCGGCGCCACCGGCCTGCTCGGCGGGATGATCGCCCGCCACCTGGTGCACGCCCACGGTGTCCGGCACCTGCTGCTGGCGAGCCGCAGCGGCGCGGCCGCCGAGGGGGCCGGCCCGCTGGCCGCCGAACTCCGCGCGGCCGGTGCCCGGGTGACCCTCGCCGCCTGCGACACCGCCGACCGCGCGGCACTGGCCGGCCTGCTGGCCGACATCCCGGAGAAGCACCCGCTGACCGGCGTCGTCCACGCGGCCGGCGTCCTCGACGACGGAGTGCTCACCTCGCTCGACGCGGCCCAGGTCGACCGCGTCCTGCGGCCGAAGCTGGACGCCGCCTGGCACCTGCACGACCTCACCCGCGACCTCGACCTGGCCGCGTTCGTCCTCTACTCCTCCATCGCCGGCGTCAACGGCGCCGCCGGCCAGGCCAACTACGCCGCCGCCAACACCTTCCTCGACACCCTCGCCGCGCACCGCGCCGCGAGCGGCCGGGCCGGGCTCTCGCTCGCCTGGGGTCTGTGGGAGCAGGCCAGCGGAATGACCGGGCACCTCGCCGAGGCCGACCGCGCCCGGATGGCCCGCGGCGGGCTGGTGCCGATGACGGCGGAGGAGGGGCTGGCCCTCTTCGACGCCGCGCTCGCCGCCGGCGAGCCCGTGGTCGTCCCGGCCAGGATCGACACCCGCGCCCTGCGCGCCGACCCCGACGGCGTGCCCGCGCCGCTGCGCGACCTGGTGCGGACCGCGGTGGTCCGGCGCACCGCCGCGGCGGGCGGCGACGGGTCGCAGTCCCTCGCCGAGCGCCTGGCCCGGCTGTCCGGGGCGGACCGGCGCAGCACGCTGCTCGACCTGGTCACCGCGCAGGTCGCCGCCGTCCTCGGGCACTCCGACCCGGCCCAGGTACGGGACGCCCGCGCCTTCAAGGAACTCGGCGTGGACTCGCTCACCGCGGTCGAACTGCGCAACCGGCTGGCCGCCCTGAGCGGTCTGCGGATGCCGGTGACCCTGGTATTCGACCACCCCAGCCCGGCCCGGGTCACCGACCACATCCTCGGCGCGCTCGCGCTCCCCGAGGACGACGAGGACCCGGTGATGGCCGGCCTCCGGGCGGTCGGCGACTCCCTGGCGGGCGCCCTCACCGACGAGGAGTCGCGCCGCCGCGTCACCGCCCGGCTGCGGGAACTGCTCGACGCCTGCGCGGCGCCCGCCGCGGACGGCGCGGGGGACGACGACGACCTCGACGCGGCCACCGACGACGAGCTGTTCGCCCTGGTCGACCAGGACCGGCCCTAGGGCTTGTCGGACGAGGAGGGGTGTGCTTCCTTCCGCCGCCCACTGTTCCACCGCCCGATGTTCCACACCGTCTGCCGTATGCGACCGACCAGGGAGTGACCGCGCGTGTCCGACGAATCCAAGCTCCGCGAATACCTCAAGCGTTCGATCGCCGACGCGCGTGACGTGCGGAGGCAGCTCGAAGAGGTCCAGGAGAAGGCGAACGAGCCCATCGCCATCGTCGGCATGGCCTGCCGGTTCCCCGGCGGGGTCGGCTCTCCCGAGGACCTGTGGCAGCTGGTCGCCGACGGCGTCGACGCCATCGGCGGGCTGCCGACCGACCGGGACTGGGAGCTCGACCGGCTCTACGACCCCGACCCGGAGGCCGCCGGTCACAGCTACGCCCGGGACGGCGGATTCCTCTACGACGCGGGCCTGTTCGACGCGGGCTTCTTCGGCATCTCGCCGCGGGAGGCGCTGGCCATGGACCCGCAGCAGCGGCTGCTGCTGGAGACGGCGTGGGAGGCTTTCGAGCACGGGGGCATCGACCCGGTGGCGCTGCACGGCAGCCGGACCGGGGTGTTCGTCGGGGCGAGCGGCCACGAGTACGGCCCCCGCGTCGACGAGACCCCGGCCGAGGTGGAGGGGCTCGTCCTCACCGGCGGCGCACCCAGCATCATGTCCGGCCGGGTCGCCTACACCTTCGGCTTCACCGGTCCGACCCTGACCGTCGATACCGCCTGCTCCTCCTCGCTGGTGGCGCTGCACCTGGCGGCGCAGGCCCTGCGCAACGAGGAGTGCCCGCTCGCGGTGGCCGCCGGGGTCACGGTCATGTCCACCCCCCGGACCTTCGTGGAGTTCTCGCGGCAGCGGGTCGGCGCGCCGGACGGCCGCTGCAAGTCGTTCTCGGCCGAGGCCGACGGCGCGGGCTGGTCGGAGGGTGTGGGGGTGCTGCTGCTGGAGCGGCTCTCGGATGCCCGTCGGTTGGGTCACCGGGTGTTGGCGGTGGTGCGGGGCAGTGCGGTGAACCAGGACGGTGCGTCGAACGGTCTGACGGCGCCGAACGGTCCCTCGCAGGAGCGGGTGATCCGGCAGGCGTTGGCGATTGCGGGGTTGTCGGCGGCGGATGTGGACGCGGTGGAGGCGCACGGGACGGGCACCCGGCTGGGTGACCCGATCGAGGCGCACGCGCTGCTGGCGACCTACGGCCAGGACCGTGCCGAGGGCGAGCCGCTCTGGTTGGGCTCGGTGAAGTCGAACATCGGCCACACCCAGCACGCGGCGGGGATGGCCGGTGTGATCAAGATGGTGCTGGCGATGCAGCACGGAGAACTGCCCCGGAGCCTGTACGCGAAGGAACCGTCGCCGTTCATCGACTGGTCGGCCGGGGCGGTGGAGTTGCTGGGCGAGGCCCGGGAGTGGTCCGCGGGTGACCGTCCGCGTCGCGCCGGTGTCTCCTCGTTCGGGATCAGTGGCACGAATGCGCATGTGATCCTCGAAGAGGGGGATCCGGCGGTGGTCGCCGTGGACGGTGACCGGGCGGCGAGGCCGGCGATGCCGGTGGTGCCGTGGGTGGTGTCGGCGCGCTCGCCGGAGGCACTGGGCGGGCAGCTGGCCCGGGTGGCGGAGCTGGCGTCCTCGGGTGACGTCGACCCGGCGGATGTCGGGTGGTCGTTGGCGACGTCGCGGGCGGTGCTGGAGCACCGGGCGGTGCTGCTGGGCTCGGACGTGGTCACCGCCGGGGCGGGTGCGGTTCGGGCGGGTGTGGGGTTCCTGTTCGCGGGCCAGGGCGGTCAGCGGGCGGGCATGGGGCGGGAGTTGTACGAGGCGTTCCCGGTGTTCCGGGCGGCCTTCGACGAGGTCTGTGCGGTGCTCGACGCGCCGGTGGCGGAGGTCGTCGCCTCGGGTGAGGGGCTCGGCCGCACGGGGTTGGCGCAGCCGGCGCTGTTCGCGCTGGAGGTGGCGCTGTTCCGGCTGCTGGCCTCCTGGGGTGTGGCTCCGCGCGTGCTGGTGGGGCATTCGGTGGGTGAGATCGCGGCGGCGCATGTGGCCGGGGTTCTGGATCTGGTGGACGCGGGTGCGCTGGTGTCGGCGCGGGCGAGGTTGATGGACGCGTTGCCCGCCGGTGGGGCGATGGTCGCGGTGGAGGCGGCCGAGGAGGAGGTCCTCCCGCTGCTCACCGGGCTCGCGGAGGTGGGTGTCGCGGCGGTCAACTCGCCGACGTCGGTGGTGGTTTCGGGGGCGGAGGACGCGGTTCGTGCGGTCGTCGAGGCGCTGCCGGGCCGCCGCACCAAGCGGCTCGATGTCAGCCACGCGTTCCACTCCCCGCTGATGGCCCCGATGCTGGAGGACTTCCGTGCGGTGGTGGCGGGTCTGGCCTTCCACCCGCCGCGTATTGCGGCGGTCTCGACCGTCACCGGCCTGCCGGTCGAGAACGAGTGGTGCGACCCGGCCTACTGGGTGGACCATGTGTCCCGCACGGTCCGCTTCGCGGACGCGGTCGAAGCGGCGGGTGTGGAGGCCTGGGTCGAACTCGGCCCGGACGGTGTGCTCTCCGCCCTCGTCGAGGCTGCCGCGCCCGCGCTGCGCGGGGACCGGCCGGAGGCCCGCCAGGCGGTGACGGCCCTCGCGCACGCCTTCGTCCACGGTACGGACGTCGACTGGCCGGCGCTGTTCGCGGGGCATGACCCGCGTCTGGTCGAGCTGCCGACGTACGCGTTCCAGCGCGAGCGCTACTGGCTGAAGCCGGCGACACGCACCGGGGCGGGCAGCCCGGTCTCCCGCGATTCCTTGCTCTACCAGGTGGGTTGGCAACCACTCGACCTGCCGGTCCGGGATGCCGTGCCCGGCACCTGGCTGGTCGTCACATCGCCCGGACCGGACCGGGACGAGTTCCTGGCGGAGGCCGCCCGGCGCCTGGGGACCCTGGTCGAGAACGTCGTCCGGGTCGAGCTCGACCCCGCCGTCGGGCTCGACGAGCAGGCGGTCGCCGGGCTGCTGCGCCGGATCGCGGGCGAGGCGCCCCTCGCGGGCGCGGTGTCGCTGCTCGGTCCGCGTGCGGGGGCGCTGGTGGCGGTCGCCCGTGCGCTGGACACGATCCCGCTGTGGTGCCTCACGCGCAACGCCGTGGCGGCCACCGCCGAGGATCCGGCGGTGGATCCGGACGGCGCCGGCCCGTGGGCGGTCGCGCGTGTGCTCGGCTGGGAGCTGGCCGAGAGCTGGGGCGGAGTCGTCGACCTGCCCGCCGCGCCGACCGAGGAGGACTGGAACCGCCTGCGCGACGTGCTGGCCGCCGGCCAGGACGCGGACGACCAGCTTGCCGTGCGGGCCGGGCGGGTCCTCACCCGGCGGCTGCGGCCCGCGCGCGCCGGGGGCAGCGCGGTCGGCCTGAGCGGAACGGTCGCGGTCGTCGGTGACCTCGGGCCCCGGGCCGGTGTGCTCGCGGACTGGCTGCTGGGCGTCGGCGCCGACCGGGTCGTCCTGGTCGGCGCACCGGGCGGCACGGGCCGGGCGGACGAGGGAGTCGGCGAGCCCGGACTCCCGGACCGGGTCGAGCGCGCGGAGTGGAACGCCGCCACCCGGGCGGAGCTCGCCGGGAGCGCCGTCGTCCTGCTCGAAGAAGCACACGGCGACACCACGACCCTGACGGCCGAGCAGTGGCACCGGCTGGTCACCGCCCGGACGGAACAGCTGAAGGACCTGCACGAGTGGGCCGGGGCCGGGATGCTGCTGGTGCTCTGCTCCGCCGTCGGCGTCATCGGCGGCGCCGCGTCGCCCACAGTGACCCAGACCGCGGCGGAGGCCGTGGTCCGGCACCGCCGGTCCCTGGGTCTTCCCGGGCTGTCGGTGGCCGTCGGCCCGGACGAGGACGGGCCGGGCGCCCTCGGGTTCCGCCCGGTCGGTCTGCGCGAGGCGCTGGGGCTGGTGAGCACCGGCCGGGAGAACACCGTCGTCGCCGACGTCGACTGGGAGCAGGTGGTCTCGGCGCCGACCGTGGCGCGCGCCCACCGCTTCGTCGCCGAGCTGCCCGAGGTCAGGGCCCTGCTCGGGGCGGACGCCCGGGCACTTCGCGACCGGCTCGCCGGTCTGGCGGACGCGGACCGCCGCCAGGCGCTCGTCGCCCTGGTCCGGACCGAGGTCGCCGAGGTGCTCGGCTACGCGGAGTCCGGGCCCCTGGAGACCGCCCGCGCCTTCACCGAGCTCGGGCTGACCTCGCTGACCGCCGTCGACCTGCGCAATCGCCTGAACGCGCGGACCGGCCTCCGCCTGGCCGTCTCGCTCGCCTTCGACCGCCCCACGGTCGAGGCGGTCGCGGACCACCTGGCGGCGGAACTGCTCGGTGCGGACGACGACCAACTGCCCGTCGCACCGGCCGCGGTCACCGACGAACCGATGGCGATCGTCGGCATGGCGTGCCGCTTCCCCGGCGGGATCGGCTCGCCGGAGGACCTGTGGCGGGTCGTCGCCGACGGCGCCGACATGATCGAGCCGTTCCCCACCGACCGCGGCTGGAACATCGAGGACCTCTACGACCCGGACGCCGGCGCCCCGGGAAAGACCTACACCGCCGAGGGCGGCTTCCTCCGGGGGGCGACCGAGTTCGATGCCGGGTTCTTCGGGATCTCGCCGCGGGAGGCGCTGGGCATGGACCCGCAGCAGCGCCAACTGCTGGAGACGGCGTGGGAGGCGTTCGAGCAGGCCGGCATCGACCCCGCGGTGCTGCGCAACAGCCCGACCGGGGTGTTCGTCGGCGGCAACGGTCAGGACTACGCGACGTCCATGACCCGCGTCCCGGCCGGCGTCGACGGGTACCTGATGACCGGCAACGCGGCCAGTGTGCTGGCCGGCCGGATCGCGTACGCCTTCGGCTTCACCGGTCCGGCGCTGACGGTGGACACCGCCTGTTCCTCGTCGCTGGTGGCGTTGCACCTGGCGGTGCAGGCGTTGCGCGGTGGTGAGTGTGCGTTGGGTGTCGTGGGCGGGGTGACGGTGATGTCGTCGCCGGGGACGTTCGTGGAGTTCTC
>NZ_JBEXYD010000105.1:0-14603 GCF_040630735.1 Kitasatospora sp. NPDC005748 | reverse complement strand
GTACGCCACGCCACGTGGTCGTCCGGGACCTGGTCGACGATCTCGGTGTCGAACTCCCGGGACACACCGGCGATCTTCGTCTTCCAGTGGTTGTGGCGCTCGTCGAGCTGGGTGATCTCCTCGACGCCCTCCATGAACATCGGGAACTGCTCGAACTGCGTCCACTGGTTGTACGCCGTGCTGACCGGCACATCGACGTCGATCTGCTCCTGCACCTTGCTCATCGCTGCTCACTCGCCTTCGCATCGCTTCGCGGTCGGACAAGCGCCTGCCCCGACCGCCGGCCGGTATGCCCGGCCCCTACCGATTCCGCCGCATTCCGGACGAACCGGCAACAGCCACCACCCATTCGAGGACCGATCCCCCCAGGCCACCGCTCTCCGCCCACCACCCGGCGCCGGCTGCGGCCGGCCTCTCTCCCGGGAGGTCCCCCCTGCGGGGCAGCCGCCGGACGAAGATCATCCTCGCGTGTGATCCCGCTACGCCGCGCCCGTGCCAGGCTCACCGCATGCACTACGTCGTACACCGGATAGCCGCCGAGGAATGGCGGGAGCTCCGCGAGATCACACTGGAGGCACTGCGGGACTCCCCCGGCGCCTTCAACCTCTCCTACGCCGACACCGCCGCCCACCCCGAGGCCTACTGGCAGCAACAGGCCGCCGCAGAGGCTGCCGGGCAACGTGCCACCCTCACGGCCCGTGACGCGAGCGGGAACTGGGTGGGAACGGCCGGCACCGAGCCAGTCCCCGACGTCCCGGACACCGTGTGCGTCCGCTCCGTCTACGTCACCCCGGCCCACCGCGGCGCCACCGGCCCCGCCACCGATCTCGTGCGGGCCACCATCCGCCACGCACAGGACCACACCGACGCACGGTGGCTGACCCTCGGCGTCAACGAGAGCAACGCCCGCGCCCTGGCCTTCTACCGACGACTCGGCTTCGAGGACACCGGAAAGGTGATCCCCTACGTCCGAAACCCGAGCGAGACGGTCCTCATCCTGGGCTACCCGGGCTTCCGCAGCGGCCCCCGGTAGCCAACTCTCCAGCCGGACGGGCCGGCGAAGCGCCCCGCGTCGGTCCCTCCGCTCACCCCGCGAACCGGCGGCTCGGCCCCCCATCCCGACCTCCGGTGGGCCTGTATGGCGACAGGCCCACCGGATACAGCGGCGGCGCCCCGGCGCAGCCGTAGGCGCGACGGGTCACGGCCCGATGCGTGGCGCGGCCGCCGCAGCGGCCGGCACCCCTCCCGCCCGACCTGCCGCCTCCCCCGGGGGTGCGAGGTTGCGCCGGCCAGGCTCGCCGGCGAGGTGGTGCCCGGCTCGCCCGGACGCCGGCGCCGTCGGTGAGGCGAACCCTGCGTGGGCGGGCGCTCTCGTGACACCCCGTCGAACCACTCGTTCGGTCGTGTGACGGCCCCGCGTCGCCCGGGTGGGCGGCCGGTCGTGGTCGACTGCCCTGCATGGTCTCAGGGCGGAGCAGGATGTGGGCGTGCCTTCAGGTCGGGCTTGCCCTGGCGGTGCTGTGCGGCTGTTCGTCGCTGTCGGACCGGGAGGACGCGGTCGCGGCCGCGGCACGGGCCTTCGAGGCCGACCTCGCACGCCAGGACAATGCGGCGCTGTGCGGCGCACTCGCTCCGGGCACGCGCGAGGAACTCGAGGACAGCAGCAAGACGGGCTGCCAGCAGGCGATCGGCGACAGCGACCTGCCCTCAGCCGCGGACGTCCGCCGAGTCGACGTCTACGGCCGGCAGGCCCGCGCCGTGCTGGACAGCGACACCCTCTTCCTGTCCGCCTTCCCGGACGGATGGAAGATCACCGCCGCCGGGTGCGACCCGCAGCCCCGCAAGCCCTACAAGTGCGTGGTCAAGGGAGCGTGAGACCGGTGCGCAGCCTGTTCGCCCTGTGCGTGCTGATCGTCGTCGGCGGTCTGGTCTACTTCACGACGATCGGGGCGCTGCACCGATGAGCCGCACGGACCGCGCGGGGCGATTCCTGCGCGACAACAGCCTTACCCTGGCCTTCGGTGCCGCCTTCCTGCTCACCCTGGTCGGGCAGGCCGCCGCGGGGCTGGCGGAGGTGAACAACGAGCTCGTCGCGGCCGATCTCCAGCCCGTCGGTGTCGCCGGCTATCTGACCGGCTCCGACTTCGCGGTGGACGTCACCGAGAACTGGCAGTCGGAGTACCTGCAGTTCTTCCTGTACATCTTCGGCACCGTCTGGCTGCTGCAACGGGGGTCCCCGGAGTCCAAGAGCCTGGACCGGCCCGGTACCGAGTCCGACCGCGAACAGAAGGTCGGCGCTCACGCCACCGCCGACTCGCCCTCCTGGGCCCGCGCGGCCGGACTGCGCCGCACCCTGTACTCGCGCTCCCTCGGCACGGTGATGGCGCTGTTCTTCGTCGGCTCCTGGTTCGCCCAGTCGATCACCGGTGCGGCCTCGTTCAACGCCGGGCGGCTGCGCGACCTCCAGGCGCCGTTCACCTGGTGGGACTACGTGCTGTCCGCGGACTTCTGGAACCGCACCCTGCAGAACTGGCAGTCCGAACTCCTCGCGGTCGCCTCCATGGCGATCCTCTCCGTCTACCTGCGCCAACGCGGATCACCCGAATCGAAGCCGGTCGGCGCGGCCCACACCTCCACCGGCGTCGAAGGCTGATGCCCACCGGCGGCCCACCGGCGGCCCCGGTCCGGGCCGGGCGGGGGACGCTACGGAGACGCTCCAGCCGGTGGGATCCGCCGGGCGCGAGGAGGTACACGAGTGCGGGCGGGGACATGACCCCGCGACGCCCTGCCCGACCAGGGGCGTGTGCCCGGTCGGGCAAGGCGTGACAGGGAACCGCCGGCGTTCGGTCGGCGCGGTTGGGGCCTACTTGCCGCGGCCGGTCACGAAGTCCCGGGCCCGGTCCACGAGGCCGACACCGGGGCCGAGGAGCTTGCTGGCCATCGGGCTGTCCGGGGCCGCCGGGTGCGGCCGGGTCGGGGCCATGGCCTTCGCCCGGCGGATCTTGTCCCCGAGGTCGTCCAGCTGCTCCGGGGTACAGGCCGTGCGCAGCCTCGGGAAGAGGTTGGTCTCCTCGTCCTCGACGTGGGCGGACACCTCGTCCATCAGCTGCCGGAGCACCGAGCCCATCGCGGGATCGTCGGTGCGCAGGTCCTCCAGCTGCTTGAGGAGGTCCTCGACCTGGCGGTGGTCCTCGATCTCCCTGTCCGCGAGGGCGTCACCGCCGTCGAGGTGCTCGCGGACCGCGGGGTAGAGGTACTGCTCCTCCGCGACCGAGTGCCGCACCAGCTCGATGGTGACGTGGTCGATCACGTCCCGCAGTGCCTGGCCGCCGCCGCTCATGGCGCGGATGCGGCCGAACATGTCCTCCACCTCGCGGTGGTCCGCCATCAGTTCCTCGATCACGTTTCCGCCGTGTCCCATTGTCCTGCCTCTCGTCGTCCGCGGGCGGGTCGGTCCGCGCCCAGCCGGAGGGCGTTCCCGCTCCCTCGCGGGCCTGCGCCGGTGGCCCGCTCCTCACCGGATCGGGCGGCCGCAAACTCCCCCGGTCCGGTCCGGTCCGGTCCGAGCGGGCGACGGGCCGAGCGGGCGACGGGGCGGTGCCGTGGTGGGTGGCGGCTCGCACTCGGCCCATGCCGTCCTGCCGCCCGGGGCAGGATCGGTGGCGGGTTTCAGGTTGTCTTGGCCGTCTCGTCGAAGAACCTGATGAGCCGGGGCAGGGCTTGCAGCACCGATCCGTTGTGGTCGAAGTCGCCGACGTCGGTCAGCCGGGGGGCGGCGCCGTGCTTCCTCAACCGGTCCGCGTAGTAGGTCGAGTGACTGGGGTCGACGTCTCGGTCGCCCCGGCTGTAGAAGATCTCCACCGCCACGTTCGGCCGCCAGTCGCACGTGTTGTCCATCGGGCGCAGCTTCTCGCCCAGGACACCGTCGGGCTTGCGGATCCTGTTCAGGAAGGCCTCGGTGAACAGGGCCTCGGAGGTCGCCGGGAGGGCGTGGGCGATCTCCTCGGTGGTGTGGTAGCCGTCGAAGAGGTCCTCCACGTCACCGGCGTAGGGGGACTTGAAGGCATCGCCGGGTGTGGGGTAGAGGCCGTACATCCTGTTCCAGGCAGCGTGTCCCACCAGGTCAGAACCGCCAGGTCAACACATCACCCTGGTTACGGCTACCGGGTCCCGGCTTGCCCGCGTCGCCGGAGAAGGCCGGTGGCGAGCGGGAGTCGTTGGAACCCCCGCACCGCCGACCATGACATCCCGCGCCGCCACGCCCTTGCCGCCGGTCCCGGCCAGGCGGCAAGGGCCCTGTCGGAACCAGCTGGTGACACCGTTCACGGGAACGGGCCGGTATACCCCGGAAACCCGCTGTACCGGTGAGGATCCGACCGGACCACGGTCGGTCAGTCGATGCCTTCGACGATGCGGAAGTCGCGCTCGACGCCGTCGCCGAGGGCGGCCAGCGCCTCCTGGTAGGCCGCGCTCTCGCGGGCCGCGACGGCCTGCTCGAAGCTGTCGAACTCGATCAGGATGGTGCGCGCGGCGAGTCCGGCCTCGTGTGCCACGACCCGACCGTCACGGGCGAGGACCCGTCCGCCCCCGGCCCGGACGGCCGGACCGGCCAGCTCGTTGTAGGCAGCCAGCTTCGCGGGGTCCGAAATGGTGCGGTAGACGCTGACCCAGTAGCCCTTGGGCATGGAACCTCCAGTGTGGGGATGAGTGCGTTCGATGGACGGGTTGGTCTCGGACGAGCCTCGGCGGCCGGCTCGGTCGGCCTGCTGGCCACCGCGAGTCGCTTTCGTGTCAGCCGAGCCGGGGAAGGCGGACGGCGCGCGCGATCTGCGCGGCGCCGCCCACACGGATCAGGGTGCCGGACGCGCCGCGCCGCGCGTCGGCGATGATCGTGGACGGATGGCCGAGGTGATCGCCCATGTCGACCGCGAGGGCGGTGACGCCCTGATCCGCGAGATATGCGGCCAGACACGCGGTGCTGTTGGCGTTGGCGACGTCCTCGGGGACGCCGATCGACGGGGCGAACATCCGGGCCGCCGCCCGGCCGTCCGCGTCAGGGACCGAGTAGGCGTAGCAGCCCAGCAATCCGTAGCGGTCACAGGCATCGCGCAGAGCCCTGAAGTCCGGGCGGAGTTCGGCCAGCGCGGTGCGCGATCGTACGGGCAACAGGAGCCGTGGCCGGCCGGGTGAGGCCACACGGGCAGCGTCGGGAAGGGTTTCGCTGTTCAGGCCGAGGGCGGTCGCGATCGCCCGGAGTCCGGGTCCCCCGGCCTCTCGCGGGCTGATCGGACCCGGGTCGAACGTGGCCGTCAGGTCGTCGTGTCCCCGCGTCGCCCGGCCTTCGAATACGCGGGTCGTGGTGTGCAGCGTGGCCCGGTAGTCGGCGTCGCCGCTGTGGCGCTGCGCGAGCAGCGCCAGTGCGGCGACCGTGCCGTGACCGCAGGCGGGCAACTCGCCTTCGCCAGTGAAGAATCGGAGCCGATACGACGCTCGGGCCCGGTCCTCGCCGTCCAGCGCGGTGATGAAGACCGCGTGCGAGGTGCCTGTCGCGGCGGGGACGCGCCGTCGCTCGGCATCGGTGAAGGGCGCGTCGTCGAGCACGGCGGTCGCGCTGCCGCCCCGGCCCTGTCGCCGGCACGCGTCGACGATCGTCACCTCGGGCACGGCGCCGCGTCCGTCGTGATCAGCATCGTCAGGTCGAGCGCGGGCGCGCTGTGCGTCAGGGCGCCGATCGAGATGAGGTCGACGCCGGCTTCGGCGACGGCGCGAACCCGGTCCAGGGTGACGTTGCCGGAGGCCTCCAGGAGGATCTTCGAACCGCCGCGGCGGCGGGCCCTCATCCGCGTCACTTCTTCGATGTCGGCCATTTCCATGTTGTCGAGCATGAGCCAGCCCGCTCCCGCTTCCATGGCCTCGCGGGCCTGCGCGACGGTCTGCACCTCGACGTCGATCGGCAGCCTCCGCCCGGAATCGGCCATACCCTTTCGGACCGCGTCGATCGCCGCGGTCACCCCGCCCGCCGCGGTGATGTGGTTCTCCTTCAGCAGGACCATCGCCGCCAGGGTGAGCCGGTGATTGCCGCCGCCGCCGGCGGTGACGGCGTACTTGTCCAGCGCCCGCAGCCCCGGGGCGGTCTTGCGGGTGTCCAGGATCCGCGCCGGAGTTCCGGCCACGGCCTGGACGAAGGCGTCGGTGACAGTGGCGATGCCGCACAGGCGCTGCAGGAGGTTCAGCACCGTGCGCTCGGCGGTGATCAGGTTGCGGGCCGACCCGGTCAGCCGCACCAGGACGTCCCCGGCCCGCACCCGTTCGCCGTCCGCGACCAGAGCCTCGACCCCGACCTCAGGGGCGCTCTGGGCGAAGACTTCGCGGACCACGGGCATTCCGGCGACGACGCCGGGCCGGCGGGTACTGATCTCGGCGGTGGCGACCAGATCGGCCGGGACGCTCCACAAGGTGGTGACGTCGTCGTCGGCCCTGTCCTCCGTCAAGGCGGCGGCCACGCTGGCCCGCGCCGCCGACACGGGGAAATCCGCGATCCTCATAGGTGGTTCCTCGCCTCTCGGAGATCGATCATCGGACCGACGAGGCCCTGGACGGCTTCCTCGACGGGTTTCGCTCGCGTCGGGTGGGCGACGACGCCGCCACCGTGAGCAGCGGCGGCGGCGAACCCGACGCCGGCGCGGGGGAAGTCATCGCGCATGACGTGTTGCTCCGTTCAACAGGACCGCCGGATCGATGGGTCGCCCCCCATCAGAACCCCCGCGATCCGCTGCCCGCCAATAGCCCCACGAGGCCACCCCATAGGCTCGGACCTATCCCGGGAGCAAGGAGCGGACATGCACGACCACCAAGGCGTCGAACTTCGTCATCTCCGCTACTTCGTGACCGTCGCCGAGGAAGGCACGATGACGGAGGCCGCACGGGTGCTGCGGATCGCCCAGCCCACCCTCAGCCAGCAGATCAGCGCCCTGGAACGCCGGGTCGGGGCCAAACTGTTCCACCGCAGACCCAAAGGGATGGAGCTCACCGAGGGCGGCCGGATCCTGTACACGAGCGCCACACGCACCCTGGCCGAGATCGAGTCGTCGCTGGCGCAGGCACGCGACGCCCGCTCTCCCGTACGCGTAGGGGTCTGCGGCACCGTCCCGGACCACCTGCTGGCACGGGTCGAGCAGGTCCTGGCCGAAGACGGATCCCCGGACGTCGAGTTCACCGAGACCGACTCCCCGAAGCAACTCGACCTGTTACGGACCGGCACCCTCGCCCTCGGGGTGATGCGCGCCGTCCACGACATCGACGCCCTGGCCACGCTCACCCTGGCTGACGAACCACTAGGCGTGCTCCTGCGCCCCGACCACCCGCTGGCCCACCACACGGCCCTGTCCTGGGCCGACCTCGCGGGCCAGGACCTGCTCTGGTTCCCCGCCGAACGCAACCCGCACTTCACCGAGGACGTCCTGGCCCACCTCGCCGGCCACGGCTGGTCACCACGACTACGTACCGTCGACGCGCACAGCCGGGCCCTGTACCGCCACCACCTGCGCAACAACCAGAACCTGATCACCCTACGAACCCGGACCGCCGTCACGAAAAGCGCCGGGATCACCTGGCGCCCCTTCGCATCCGACCCGCCACGCGAACGCTTCCTCCTGGCCACCCCCGACGACAGCCCCTGGGCGGACCTGCTGGCACGTTCGGACAGCCGGCCACCCGACGACGGCACCGGCGGAGCCGGCGGCCGGCACGACCGCTGACCGCTTGCCGCCTCGGCGCGCGGCTTCGAACGATCGGCCTCCTACCTGGGCCGGCCGAGAGCACCCGCGCGACTTCGTTGACCGGGGGCCGCGACGTCCTGGCGGATCGTGGCGGGCGAGCCGGCGGCCATCACGACGAAGCTCCAGGACAACTCGGCCCCTCCGAGGGCTCGGCAGACACCGTCCGCATCCCCGATCCCACCGACCGCTGACCGGCCGGTTGCCGGGGTCGTAGGTCAGCGCGCGGTGACTGAGTACGCGGCGAGCGCGCGGTTCCCGCGCGGCTTGGCGATGGCCCGGAGAACGTCGGCCTGACTCAGGACGAGCTGGCGCACCGGCTCGGGCAGCGCGGCCAGACGCTCCTCCGTTGCGGCCAGGTCGAGGCAGGCGGCTATCTCCCAGTCGCCGTCCTGAAGCTCTCCGGTATCGACCAGGCCGCTGCCATCGGCCGTCCAGCCGGCCTCGTGCAGGAGCCTCAGCAGCGCCTCACGGGAGAACGGCGTGCGAACGTTGCCCTGGCCATGCGACCCCGCGGCCTCGGTCTGCCCCTGGATCAGCACGGCGAGGAGGTGCGCCAGCTGGTCGCCGGACGCAGGCGTCAAGTCCCACTCGGCGAAACACAGTCGCCGCGCCCACGGCCGCACCCGGGCCAGTGTGTCCCGCAACTGTCCGAGCGATGCGAAGTACCAGGAGCAGTGCGCGAGCACCACGAAGTCGAAGGTACTTCCGGGGACGTCGACCGACGGGTCGAGGACGTCCGTGCCGAAGCGGAAGTCGATGCGCGGCCCGAGAGGGCCCGCCGCGATCCGGGCCGCCGATTCTCCGAGCGTGACCGGCGCCCCGTAGGAGGGGTCGGCGACGTCGAGGGCTGTCACGCGCCCCTCGGGCCCCACCGCCTCCGCGAGGACGACGGTCATGTCGCCCTGGCCGCAGCCCAGTTCGAGGACCGTCGAGCCGGGTGCGATCTGCCAGCTCGCCACGAGCGCGGCGCGGTGGCGAGTCTGGGACAGCTGGATGTCCGGGCTGTGATCGGCAGCGGCCATGCCGGCCGCGAGCGAGGGGGCCTTGGCGTGGAGATCGGAGTGACTCACAAAGTCCTTGGTGATACTCGACGGGTCGGTGCGGGCCGATGCTATGGGGCTCGTGGGCAGCGCCGCCTCCGATTTCCTGGACATCCCGTGATGCCGCAGTCCGAGCAGGGGGGAACACGCGCTCGGTTCGTCCGATGGTCCACCGTGCGCCAAGGACCGCCGTGCCGTGACCCCGCACCGCGGGCTCGCCGACAACGAGGCGGCTGACTCCGTCCACAGCAGACTCCACTGCCCGCCACCGCGGTAGCCGTCCACGATGATCGCGAGTTTGCCGAACGGTGGCGAGAGCGGCTTCGACACCGGCAAGGGGTACGTGCAGGGCGGCAACGGCGGCTGCGGCGACCCCGCCGGATCGGGCGGCAAGGGCAACGACGGCATAGTCAACACCACCCCCAGCGGCAACTACGAAGCCCCCGGCGGATCCCCCGGGACGACCTGACACCCGAACTCCCGCCGTCGGGCGACACCCCGAGGCCCGCCTGCCAGGGCCCGTACCGGCCAGCAGCCGTCCGGGCCGTCGGGCCAAGGCACACCGGGCCGGCCGCCCGGCGGTGCGCGGGACGGCTTCACCGGACAGACGCGTACCGAGACAGGCCGGAAGGCCGCAGGCGCGAACCCCCAGGCCGGCCAAAGACCAAAGGCGGACTCAGGGGGCCTTGGTGACGACGGGGTCGATCCACGCGCCCACGTTGTTCGAACCGAAGGTGTAGCAGTAGTTGGAGCCAAGGGTGACGCGGAAGACGCCCTGGACGTTCAGAGTCACGGGCGTCGTCGAGCCGACCGGCACATCTCGTTCCAGTTTCCGGGCGCCGTCCAGCTCGATGTACATCCTCACGGTCTTGCCGGAGGACGAGCTGTCGGCCAGGCCGTATGACGTGGTCAGGGTGGTGTACTGGCGGTCCAGTTGCCAGGTGGCGGTGGCGCAGGTGCTGGAGAGCACGGTGGGGTAGAGCGTGCCGTTGACGTTCTGCGGTCCGCGGTCGTAGTTGCCTTGTTCATTGTCGACGGGCAGCAGGTCGTCCACGAGGGAGACCCGCCCGGGTGTGGTGGGCGGCGGCTGGCCGCTGCCGCTCGGTGCCGGAACGGTGATGGGCGTGGAGGGGCTTGCCGGGGTCGCGGTCACGGTCACCGTCGCCGTGGCGCGTACGGTCTCGGTGACGGTGCTGGCGGTGGGTGAGTTCACCACTGCGGGAAGTCCGAGGAAGCCGAGGAGGAGACCGGCGAGGGCGGTGCCGGCCGAGACGAGCGCCGCGATCTCGCCGAGGCGCCGGCCGGACGCGGGCGCAGGTCCGCCTCCGGCACCCGGCGGCGGGCCCGGGGGCACCGGCGGGACTCCGCCCGGCGACGGTTCAGCAGTCACTGCCGGCTCCTTCAAACGGCGTCACCGCAAGGGCGTTCGCTCCCCCTGCGCCGACTGACGGAATATCAGGAACGATATTCGCCGATCCCGAGCCCGCACAACAGGGGGCCTGCGGGAAGCAGGTGGCCTCGCTGCGCGGAGTGCCGCGAAACACGCGAGGCCAGGGCGGAGCTGATCCGGGGGTGAGAACCAGCGGCGCCACCGCCGCCTTCTCCCGGCCCCGGCCCGGCGGGTTCGGCCCGAAGGCCGGCCGCGCCATCGCGGGGTCGGCGATCAGCTCGCCGCGCTCTCCGCTGCCCTGGTCGCCAGAAGCGGTGTGGACCGACCAGCGGGCCGGACTCGCCCGCGCGCGGGCCGGTCCACCCGGAGGTCCGCAGAGCCGGCCGGGCGGCACCGGACATCCGCTCGGCGGTCACCGGCGCCACGGCGTGGGCGCTGCGGAGGGCGTCGAGTGCCTCGCCCCATTCGCGGTGGGTACGGGGCCGGCCGCGATCACGGAGGGCGGCGGACCAGGCCGGCTGCACCGGCCGACGCGAGTGATCAGTTGGTTCTGATGTCCGGGATGGCGGTCGGGGCCGGCACGGGCTCCAGGGTGAAGCTCTGCCCGGCGGGAGGGTCTGCGCAGGGGAGCTGGCGTGCGAGGACGCCCGGGGTGCCGATATCGCCCGGGATGGTCACGCAGGCGTTGCTGTGGACCAGCTGGATGAGGTAGCTACCGGCGCCTCCCGGCGACGCTCTCAGCCGGAACCGTTCCGCGGTCCCCCGCCGGCCGCAGTAGTCGTTCATCAGACGGGCGCCGTCGGCGAGGAGTGCGGCCTCCACTCCCAGGCAGCCGTGACCCATCACCGGATGGAGGGAGCGGATCGTGTACTGGCCGCCGCCGGCCGGCTCGAAGACGTAGGTGGGCACGTTGCCCGGGCACGCGAACTGCCCTACCTCCCCACCGCTTTCGTGCGTGGTCGACTCCCCCAGGCAGAGTCCGGAGCCCACCGGCCGGATCAGATACGCGCCTGCCGCGACCAGGGCCCGTTCCTGGGCGCCGGAGGAGGGAGCGGGCGCGGCGGGGCGGTGCGCACGGTCGTGGAGGAAGGCCGCCCCGCCCGCCACGGCGGCCGCCAGCGCCAGGACCACCACGATCGGAGTAGCGCTGCGCAGCCGCCGGCGGGAGGGCGCGGGCGGTGCGGTCCGCGGGGCGCCGGGCAGCGTCTGCGGGGCGGGTGGGCCGGCCTCGGCGGGGGCGCCGGGCCCCGGGTGGGTGGCCTCGTGGGCCAGCCGCTCGCGTGCCGCGAGCCACACGGCCGGGTCCTCGCCGAGTCCGCACGCCCGGACGAAGGCGTCGAGCAGTTCCGGTCGCGGCAGCAGGTCGTGGCGGAGCGCCTCGGCGATCGTGCTGCGCGGGAGCACGGCCCCGACCTCGGCAGCGCGGCGTTCCAGCGCCCTGTAGGTCAGCCCGGACCGTTGCCGAAGCTGTCGAAGATACGCGACGAACTCGGCCGTATCCCGCGCCAGGGAGGGATTCGGGGGCAAGGGTTGGGAACTCATGCCCCGATCCTGGCGGAGCGGTCCGCGGCCAACCACGTTGATTCAAGACGTTGTTGGCCAGGACGAGGGCAGCGGTGCGGCCGGCGCCGTTGTCCCGCGGTCCGGAAGGTTCGGCTGGTCAGACCGAGTCCGGCGTGTCCGACCGTTCCCCGGACAGTCCCGGACACCTCGGGGACCTTGCCCGGCCGTGACGGCGGCGGCAAGGGTGAGGGCTCGCAGGCGGGTCGGCCGGCCGGTGGCGGCGAGGCCTCCGCGACCGTCTCGCGGTGGTCGGCACCTCCGGGTGGACCACCGCTAGGAGACCGGGATCGGGTCTCGCCAGATGTCCATCGGGACGGCGCGGACCGCGCGGCCGTCGGAGCCCAGGATCCGTCCCATCCTCTTCACGGTGCGCAGTGACACGCGGCGCTCGGCCACTCGCAGGTCGGGGAACCTGCGGGCGAGTGCGGCCTCCAGTCGCTGGACGTCGGCGAGGGAGCGCTGCCAGACGGAGAGGATGAGGTTGTGCCGGCCGGTGACGGCTACGCACAACCGGATCTCGGGGAGCCTGGCGAGTTGGGGGCCGACCTCGTCGAGCCGGTCCGGAGGGATGTCGGCCCGGAAGGTCGCCAGGACCGGTCGGCCGGCGTCTCCGGCGGCGATCTCGCAGCGGAAGCGGATCGCGTCGGAGGCGGCCAGCCGGTCGAGGCGGCGGCGCAGCGTGGACGGGCTGAGCCCGGTGGCGGCGGCCAGCTCGGCTTGGCCGAGGCGGCCGTCGGTGCCCAGCCTGATGAGCAACTCCCGTTCTTCGTGGCGGATTTCGGCCCGTACTGGGGAGGACGTCCCGTAGCCCGTCGGGTGGTCGTCGTGGAGTTCCAGGCGCTGGGCAGGGTCCAGTGAGTCCAGTCGCCAGCGGATCCCCTCGGCGTAGAAGCCGGTCGCCAGGTGGGTGCGGACGGCGGTGATCCCCGGGAGCCTGCCCAACCGTTCGGCGGTGTACCGGGAGACCGTCGCCAGGTCGGTGAAGGCCGCGGCGATGACGAGGTCGCAGCCCTGGGAGAGGTGTTCGACGCTCATCACGTGCGGGTCCTCGGCCAGCTCGTCGGCGATCTGCCGAATCCGGTCGGGAGCGCAGTCGACGTCGAGGTACGCGACGCAGCCAGGGTCCTCGGGGTGGGGCAGGCCGTAGGCGGTCACCCAGGCGATCCCGGCCTCCGAGAGCCGTCGCCAGCGGCGCGCGGCGGTGACCGGGCTGATCCCGAGAGTCTGGCCGAGCAGCGACCAGGGTGCCCGGGGCCGCAGCTGCATCGCGTTCACCAGGGCGAGGTCCAACTCGTCCACTGTCACATCGGAGCCGGTCACCGTCGGCTGCCGGTTGGTTCGTTCATCGAAGGGCCTCTTCGTGGCGTGATCCTGCGAAATCGCGGGAATCCCCCGCTGCGGGCTCCAGAATCGCGGAACAAGATCGCTCCGCACAAGTTCCCGCCCCCGCGGGCCCGATGGAGGTACCTGTGTCCATACACGACGACGCCCTGGCTCTGGCTCCCGACCTGGTCCGGCTCCGCCATGACCTCCACCGGTTCCCCGAGCTGGGCCTTGATCTCCCGCGCACCCAGGAGCGGGTGCTGCGGGCTCTCGAGGGACTGCCGCTGGAAGTACGTCAGGGCTCCGCGCTGAGTTCGGTCACCGCGGTGCTGCGCGGCGGGCTACCGGGGCCGGCGGTGCTGCTGCGCGCCGACATGGACGGACTGCCGGTCATCGAGAAGGCCCCGCTGCCGTTCGCGTCCGACAACGGTGCCATGCACGCCTGCGGACACGATCTGCACACCGCCATGCTCACGGGCGCCGCGCACCTGCTCGCCGCACGGCGGGAGCGGCTCCACGGCGACGTGGTCTTCATGTTCCAGCCCGGCGAGGAGGGCTGGGACGGCGCCGGAGCCATGCTGGCCGAGGGCGTTCTGGACGCGGCGGGCACGCGCCCGGTCGCCGCATACGCCCTGCACGTGGCGTCGACCATGCCGCACGGGGAGTTCAGCTCCCGGCGCGGGCCGATCCTTGCCGCCTCCGATGCGCTGAACGTCACCCTCCACGGTGCGGGCGGGCACGGCTCGGTACCTCACCGGGCCAAGGACCCCGTCCCGGCGGCCTGCGAGACGGTCACCGCCCTGCAGACCATGGTGACCCGCCGCTTCGACGTGTTCGATCCGGTGGTGATCACCGTCGGACTCCTCCGGGCCGGTACCCAGCGCAACATCATCCCCGAGACCGCCTACTTCGAGGCGACCGTGCGCACCTTCTCCGCCGAGACGCGGGCCAAGGTCACCGACACCGTGGTGGAGCTGGTGCGGGCCGTCGCGGCCGCCCACGGCCTGCGGGCCGAGATCGAGTACCTTCCCGGGTACCCCGTGACGGTGAACGACGGGGCCGAGACCGATTTCCTGATGGACACCGTCCGGGAGGCCTTCGGCGAGGAACGCTTCCGGACGATGGCCAACCCGATGACCGGGTCGGAAGACTTCTCCCGGGTACTCGACGCCGTTCCGGGATCGTTCGCGTGGCTCGGCGCCGCCCCGAAGGGGAGCGATCCCGACACCCTGCCGCTCAACCACTCTCCCTACGCAGAGTTCGACGACGCGGTGCTCCCCGACGGAGCGGCGCTCTACGCCGAACTCGCCACCCGCCGTCTCGCGGCCTGAACCCCTGCCCAAGGAAGAAACGATCAAGCACATGACCGAACCGCGCGACGTGGTCGAGCAGCAGCTCACCGCCTACAACAATTACGACATCGACGCCTTCGTCGCCACCTACGCCGAGGACGTCCTCGTTCTGCGGCGGGACGGCAGCCGACTGGAGGGCCGCCAGGCACTGCGCGAC
>NZ_JBEXYD010000104.1:0-15357 GCF_040630735.1 Kitasatospora sp. NPDC005748 | reverse complement strand
GCCCACCCGTACACCCGGGGCCTGCTGGACTCGATCCCGCGGCTGGACCAGAAGGGCCAGGAGCTCATGGCGGGCCGACCGGCCCGCCACCCCTCGTTCCACGTCTGCCTACTCCTGCTTCTTGCGCCGGCTGCCGAAGACGATCTCGTCCCAGCTCGGCACGGTGGCCCGGCGCCCGGGCCGGACACCGTCCGCCTCGGCCTGCCGGTCCGTGGTGCCCACCAGCCGCTCCCGGTGCGGGGCGACCGCACGCGGCATCAGGATGTCGGCGTACGCCGAGCCCGCACCGACCGCGGGTGCGGCCGCGGCGGCGGGCTCCTCGGTCTCCTCGGCGACCTCGACGGGCGGCACCGGTTCGATCGGGGCGGGGCCGACCGCGAGGTCGCCCCGGAAGGCGGGGACCACGTCGAGCAGGCTGGTCAGCGAGTCACGGGACTCGGCGGTGGCCTCCCGGGACTCCCGCACCTCGCGGGAGGACATGATCCGGTCAGCCGAGGGCCGGTCGATCATCGGGCGGGGCGGCCGCTCCTGGGGGAGCCGGGCGATCCGCGGGATGAACGGGAAGACCGACTCCTCCTCGCGCTCGACGTTCTCGCCGATCAGCGCGCGGGCCTCGTCGTCGTTCGGCTGGACCAGGCGCCGCGGCGGGTCGTACGTCCAGGACGCGCTGCGGCCCTCGCCGTCGGCCCGGTAGTAGAGGATGACCTCCCACGTGCCGTCGTCGCGCCGCCAGGAGTCCCAGCGCTCGGTGTCCTTCTCGGCGCCGCGCAGCGCGAGCCGCTCGGCGACGGCCTCGCCCAACTGGGGGCCGGAGGACTCGCCGTGGCGGCGGATCGCGGTCTTGCGGGCCCGCTCGGCCATGAAGGCGCGCTCCGCGAGCACCGGCCCTTCGAAGCGGCGGACCCGGTCCACGGAGATGCCGGCCGCCTGCGCGACCTCCTCGGCGGAGGCACCGGCTCGTATCCGCGCCTGGATGTCCCTGGGGCGGAGGTGGCTCTCGACCTCGATCTCGATCTGGCCGAGGCGTGGACGGTCACCACGGATGGCGGCGCGCAGCCGCTCGTCGATGGGGAGGGTGTACTCCGTGCTGTCGGCGGCCTTGAGCACCAGCCGTGTGCCGTCGTTGCTGACGGCCACAACCCGCAGTTCGGGCACGGTTACCTCCCGGGTGGTGCCTGCCGACGTCACCTGCGTCGCTGCTCCCGTACTGAGTGTGGCCTGCCCGCTCGCGACTGGCCACAACCTTGCTGAGTTCCCCGGCGTGTCGGGCTTACGCCCGGTCACACCGCTGTGGCACGGTTGCCTTTTTGCCACGTCATCCGTCGACGTCGCGCCTGGGTGTCCCGGCCGTCCTCGCACGCGCAGTGACGCGACGATCCGGGACGGGCGTCGCCGTGCGTGCCTGTTCCGTGGCTCTTCGTCAATCTGCCGGTTGATAGGCAGTCGACAAGTCGACCCAAGGCTCAGGCTTTACGAACAGTACTCCATTCGTGGCATCCAAAGGGGCGGCTCGCCGCTCAAGTCTCCCGCGATTCACGGGAATCTCAAGAGCGCGCACCCCCAATGGCCGACGGCCGACCGATGCACGGTGATCATCTTCACATATATCCCCCGCACAGAACCGCATTTTCGACCCTTGTGTCCTTCTTTGGGCAAGATGGAGTGACTTGTTCGAAGACCAGTCGTACTGACCGAGGGATGTCGATGTCGGAGCAGAAGCCCGCCGAGGAGGGCGGCAAGGAAGGTCGCAGGCGAATTGACCTGAGTGTGGCTCAGGTCGCGGCGAGTGCGCTGGCCACCGTGGTGGGCGCCCTGCTCGCCTCCGAACTCGGCGTCTACGGAACCATTCTGGGCGCGGCCGTGGTCAGCGTCGGCGCGACCACCGGTGGTGCGGTGTTCCAGCACCTCTTCCGGCGCACCGGTGAGCAACTGCGCGGGGCGGTGGACCGCACCGGCCCGGGGCCGGTGGTGAACGGGCTGCGCCAGGTGCCGGATTCCGACACGCGGGCGCCGGTGATCTCCCCGGCGTGGAACGAACCCCGGGTGGTGCGGGCGCGCCGGCGCTGGACCTGGAAGTCGTACGGGGCGGTGTCCGCGTTGGTCTTCGTGCTGGCGATGATGCCGATACTCGCCTTCGAGCTGGCGACCGGGCAGCCGGTCTCGGCGACGGTGAAGGGGGAGTCGGGCAGCGGCACCTCACTGGGCGGCACGGTCGCCCCCAAGCCGGCCGACCCGCCGGCGGGCGATCACTCGGGCGGGCCGTCGGGCGGGCCGTCGCGGGGCACCGGCGGTGCTTCGCCCTCGCCGTCGGCCGGGAGTGGTGGTGCGGCCTCGGAGCCGGCGGCCCCTGGCGGCAGCCCGAGTGCGGGGAGCGGCGGTACGGCCTCGCCCTCGGCGGGTCCGAGCGGGACGCCGTCCGGGTCGCCCTCCGCCGGTCCGTCCGCCGGTCCGTCCGCCAGCCCGTCCGCCAGTCCGTCCGGAGGTCCGTCCAACGGGTCGTCCGCGCCGACCGGGAGCGCGTCGAAGCCGGCCGGGTCGGCGACCCCGGCCCCGCCCGCCCCGAGCGGCGCGCCGACCGGGCCGGCCGCCGGCTGAGGGCGGTCAGGCGCCCAGGACCCGCCGCAGGTAGTCGTTGCCGAAGACCCGCCGCGGGTCGACCTCGTCGCGCAGCGCGGTGAAGTCGGCGAAGTGCGGGTAGACCTCGGCGAGGTAGCCGGCGTCGCGGGTGTGCAGCTTGCCCCAGTGCGGCCGGCCCCGGTGGGCGGTCATCAGCTTCTCCACCTCGGTGAAGTAGCCCTGCTCAGCGGTGCCCCGGTAGAGGTGGACGGCGATGTAGGCGGTGTCCCGGCCGCTCGCCGTGGAGAGCCAGAGGTCGTCGGCGGGGGCGAACCGGACCTCGACGGGGAAGCTGATCCGCCAGTCGGAGCGCTCGATCATGGCCTTGAGCTCGCGCAGCACCCCGGCCAGCTCCTCGCGCGGCACCGCGTACTCCATCTCGGTGAAGCGAACCTTGCGCGGGCTGGTGAACACCTTGTGGGCGGTGTCGGTGTAGCTGCGGTCCGACCAGGCACGGCTGGCCAGCGAGGCGATCGTCGGGACGCTGCGGGGGAAGCGCCGGCCGACCCGGCAGGCGCCCTCCCAGACCGTGTTGGAGAGGAAGTCGTCCTCCAGCCAGCTCTTGAAGCGGGGCAGCGGGGCGGCCGGACCCTGGCTGCGGTTGTTGCGCTTGGTGGAGCAGCGGTCGGTGTGCGGGAACCAGTAGAACTCGAAGTGCTCGTTCACCGCGGTGAGGTCGTCGAGCCGGTCGAGCACCTCGTCGAAGCGCATCGGCTGCTCGTGGGCAGTGAGCAGGAAGGCCGGTTCGACGGCGAGGGTCACCGCGGTGATCACGCCGAGGGCGCCGAGGCCGAGCCGGGCGCCGTGGAAGAGGCGCGGGTCCTCGGTGGGCGAGCAGTGCCGGACGCTGCCGTCGGCGAGGACGATCTCCAGGGCGCGGATCTGGGCGGCGAGCGAGCCGGAGTCCCGGCCGGTGCCGTGGGTGCCGGTGCTGGTCGCGCCGGCCACCGTCTGCACCTCGATGTCACCCATGTTGGTGAGCGAGAGCCCTGCCGCGGCCAGCACGCGGTTGAGCCGGGCGAGCGGCAGGCCGGCCTCGACGGTGACGGTCCCGGCCTCGCGGTCGATGGCGCGGACGGCGGTCATCGCGTAGGGGCGGACCAGGACGCCGCCCTCGGCCGAGGCGATCGCGGTGAAGGAGTGGCCGGAGCCGACCGCCTTGACGCCCTGCCCCTGGTCCGCGGCCCGGGTGATCTCCTTGGCCAGTTCCTCCGCCGTGCCGGGCGTGACCACCTTGGCGGGGTGCGCGCTCTGGTTCCCGGCCCAGTTGGTCCAGCGGGTGCGGGGTGCGGTACTGGCCTGGGGCATGCGGTGCCTCCTGCTCCGTGGCCGAACGGTGTCGGCGCGCTCCCGGGCGGTGGGGGCCGCCCCGGGTGTCCCTACCCGCGGGTAGGACCCGCGAGTAGGCAGGAGAGTAGTCAGTTCACCGTTCGAGGTCTACGGTCTCGGCGGCCGGCTGCCCGGCCGAGGCGGCGGCCAGACCCGTTCCGAGGCGCCGCAGGCCGACCAGGGCGGTCAGTACGCCGAACACCCCGGCGGTCACCGGCACCCAGTATCCGGCGGCGGCGCCGGAGGCGTCCACCACCCAGCCGCCGGCCGAGGAGCCGAGGGCGACGCCGAGGGCGAGCCCGGTGGTGGTCCAGGTCATGCCCTCGGTGAGCTGGGAGGCCGGGACGAGCCGTTCGACCAGGGCCATCGCGGTGATCAGGGTGGGGGAGATGGCGATGCCGGCGACCAGCAGGGCGGCGCCGACCGCGATCAGTCCGCCCACGCCCCGCACGGACTCGGCGGCCAGCAGCAGCGGCACCATGCTGACGGCCATGAACAGGACGCCGCCGAAGAACCGGGCGGCCATCGAGCCCTTGAGCCGTAGGGTGCCGAACACCACGCCGGCCAGGCAGGAGCCGAACGCCCACAGGGCCAGGATCACGCTGGCGACGGACTTGTGGCCCTGGGCCTCGGAGAAGGCGACGGTGACGACCTCGACCGAGCCGAAGATCGCCCCGGTCGCGACGAAGGTCAGGATCAGCACCTGGAGGCCGCGGTTGCGGATCACCGAGCTGCCGGCGTGCCGGGCGGCCGGGTGGACCGGGGGCTCGGTGGAGCGCTGCCCGGCGAACAGCACCACGCCGACCATGAGGAAGAGCCCGGCGAGCAGGACCCCGGCCTCCGGGAAGACGGCGGTGGCCAGGCCGATCGAGAGGATCGGGCCGACGATGAAACAGATCTCGTCGACCACGGCCTCGAAGGAGTACGCGGTGTGCAGCTTGGGCGCCTCGTCCCGGTAGAGGTGGGCCCAGCGGGCGCGGACCATCGCGCCGGTGCTCGGCATCACGCCCATCCCCGCGGCGAAGAGGAACAGCGTCCAGTCCGGTGCCTCCAGCCGGGCGCAGAGCAGCAGGCCGACGGCGGCCAGCACGGTGACCGCGGTGGCCGGCAGGACGATCCGGCGCTGTCCGTGGCGGTCCACCAGCCGGGAGACCTGCGGCCCGAGCACGGCCGCGGACACCGCCAGCGTCGCCGAGACCAGGCCCGCCACCCCGTAGGAGCCTCTCAGCTGGGAGAGCATGGTCACGATGCCGATGCCGGTCATCGAGATCGGGAGCCGGGAGACGAAGCCGGTGGTGGAAAAGGCCAGAGTGCCGGGGGCGGCGAATATCTGGCGGTAGCTGGACAGCACGGGAGCTCCGCAGGAGTAAGGAACGAGGCTGGACTACACAGCTTACGTACCTTGGCAAACCGTATTTTCCGGACACCGGTGCGATCCCGGCGTCGCGGTCCGGCCCCTCAATGGCAGGATCGGTCCCATGTCCGACGTGCGCAATCCCTCACCCACCGGGGCCGCTCCCTACGACGCCCTGCTACTGCTCTCCTTCGGCGGGCCCGAGGCCCCCGAGGACGTCGTCCCCTTCCTGGAGAACGTCACCAGGGGACGCGGCATCCCCAAGGAGCGGCTCAAGGAGGTGGGCAAGCACTACTTCATGTTCGGCGGCGTGAGCCCGATCAACGAGCAGAACCGCGAGCTGCTCGCCGCGCTGCGCAAGGACTTCGCCGAGCACGGGCTGGACCTTCCGGTCTACTGGGGCAACCGCAACTGGGCGCCCTACCTGACCGACACCCTGCGCGAGCTCGCCGCCGACGGGCACCGCCGTGTCGCCGTCCTCGCCACCAGCGCCTACGCCGGCTACTCCGGCTGCCGCCAGTACCGGGAGAACCTCGCCGACGCGCTGGCCCGGCTCGCCGAGGAGGGGCTGTCCGGACTCCGGGTCGACAAGCTCCGGCACTTCTACAACCACCCCGGCTTCGTCGAGCCGATGATCGACGCCACGCTGGCCGCGCTGGCGCGGCTGCCCGAGGCGGTGCGGGCCGGTGCCCGGCTGGCGTTCACCACGCACTCCGTCCCCGACACCATGGCGCAGACCTCCGGCGCACCGGACGACCCGGCCCGGGGCCGGCCGGGCGGCGCGTACGTCGCCCAGCACCTGGACGTCGCCGGGCTGATCGCGGCGGCCGTCGCCGAGCGGACCGGGGTCGCCGACCGCCCCTGGGAGCTGGTCTTCCAGAGCCGCAGCGGCGCCCCGCAGACCCCGTGGCTGGAGCCCGACATCTGCGACCACCTGGAGGCGCAGCACGCGCAGGGCGCGCCCGCCGTCGTGATGGTCCCGATCGGCTTCGTCTCCGACCACATGGAGGTCAAGTACGACCTGGACACCGAGGCGGTGGCGAAGGCCGCCGAGCTCGGCCTGCCGGTCGCCCGGGCGGCCACCGTCGGTGCCGACCCCCGGTTCACCGCCGCCGTGCGGGAACTGGTCCTGGAGCGGGCCGCCACCGAACGCGGCGCGCCCGTGACCCGCTTCGCCCTCGGCGCGCTCGGCCCCAGCCACGACGTGTGCGCGGTGGCCTGCTGCCCGAACCCGCGCGCCCCCCGCCCGGCCGCCGCCGAGCGCTGACCCCGCACCGAGGAGACCCCGTGCCCAGCCCCGGACCCGCCGCCCCGCCCGCCGCCCTGCTGGACGAACTGCTCGACGTCGCCCTGGACGCCGCCCGCCGGGCCGGCGCCCTGCTGCGCGACAGCCGGCCCGCCGACCTGGGGGTCGCGGGCACCAAGAGCAGCCCGGTCGACGTGGTGACCGAGATGGACCTCGCCTCCGAGAAGCTCCTCGTGGAGCTGATCGCCGCCCGCCGCCCGGACGACGGCTACCTCGGAGAGGAGGGGTCCGAGCGGCCCGGCACCAGCGGGGTCCGGTGGGTCGTCGACCCGCTCGACGGCACCGTCAACTACCTCTACGGGCTGCCCTCCTGGGCCGTCAGCGTGGCCGCCGAGCTGGACGGCCGGGCGGTCGTCGGCGTGGTCTACGCCCCCGCGCGCGGGGAGCTCTTCGAGGCGGTGCTGGGCCGGGGCGCCCGGCTGGACGGCCGGCCGGTGTCGGCCCGCCCGGCCCCGCCGTGGGGGCAGGCGCTGATCGGCACCGGCTTCAACTACGTGCAGGCGGTGCGCGTCCGGCAGGCCGAGGTGCTGCTCGCGCTGATGCCGGAAGTCCGTGACATCCGGCGCGGCGGCGCCGCCGCCGTGGACCTGTGCGACGTCGCGGCCGGGCGCCTGGACGGCTACTACGAGCGCGGACTGGCCCCCTGGGACCGCGCGGCCGGCTGTCTGATCGCCACCGAGGCCGGCGCCCTGGTCGGCGGCCGCCCCGGCGAGGGGCCGGACGGCGAGCTGACCGTCGCGGCCGCGCCCGGGGTCTACGAGCCGCTCCAGGAGCGGCTGGCGCGGCTGCGCGCCTGGGCCGACTGACTGACCCGCCCCGGCCGGGGGGCCGGGTTCCGCGGTGGTGCGGAACCCGGCCCCCCGGCCGGTGTCCGGGCAGCGAAGAGCCCTGGCATACGGGGAATGCCAGGGCCTGAGGTTTCGCACGGCCCCCACAGGGCCGCTGGTGCCGGGAGTCCGGCGTCGGGTCGGCAGGTCGGTCAGGCAGCGCTGCGGTGGCGCTCCAGCACCGTGTCGACGCCGTGTTCGGCGGCGAGTCGGCGGAGGTCGTCCAGCTCGGACTGCTCCACCTCGGCGAGGAACTCGTCCCCGGCCTCGATCGCGCGGTGCAGGTCCTGCTCGGCGCTGGCTATGCGCTGCAGGATTCCGGCGGTGAAGGCGTCCATACGGGCCCCCTTACTGTGTCGGACGTGCACGTTCGTGCGTCCCCCGCCCCAGGATCGTGGTAGCCAGCGGAAGCGTCCGATCCGGTAGGTCGTGATCTCCGGTCGGGCGCGGAGACGGCCCCTCGGCCGCTCCCGGTGACGCCCCAGCCCCAGGGCCGGCGCGGATGAACGCACGGCGGGTGGGTGCGATCGGCCGTCAGCCGGATCGCGGGTGTGCAGCTGTCCTCCCCAGCCCCTGGTCGGGGAAACCTCCCCGGGCGAGAAAGTTGCCCGTGTCACAGTCCAAGCGGAGTGTTCCCGGCACGAACCGGGACGGAGGCCGTCGTCGCGGCGGCGGTCGCGCCCCCCGGGCGCTCCTGCCTCCGGGGCAGCTTATCGCTGCTTTACCGCACGACCAGGCAGGATGGAGGGACCGTCGGAGCCGCGCGTCCGCTTCCGGGGCCGGCCTGGAGAAGGGACAACGACCGTGCGGGTTCTCGTCGTCGAGGACGAGCAGCTGCTCGCCGAGGCCGTCGCCACCGGCTTGCGCCGCGAGGCGATGGCCGTCGACGTGGTGTACGACGGGGAGGCCGCGCTCCAGCGCATCGCGGTCAACGACTACGACGTGGTGGTGCTCGACCGGGACCTGCCACTGGTCCACGGCGACGACGTCTGCCGCAGCGTGGTCGACCAGGGCCTGGCCACCCGGGTGATCATGCTGACCGCCTCCGGCGACATCAGCGACCGGGTCGAGGGTCTGGAGATCGGTGCGGACGACTACCTCCCCAAGCCCTTCGCCTTCAGTGAACTCGTCGCCCGCGTAAGGGCGCTGGGCCGCCGCGCGACCGTCCCGCTGCCGCCGGTGCTGGAGCGCGCCGGCATCTCCGTCGACCCCGGCCGCCGCGAGGTGATCCGCGACGGGCGGCCCGTCCAGCTCGCTCCCAAGGAGTTCGCCGTCCTGGAGGTGCTGATGCGGGCCGGCGGCGCCGTGGTCTCCGCCGAGCAGCTCCTGGAGAAGGCCTGGGACGAGCACACCGACCCGTTCACCAACGTCGTGCGCGTCACCGTGATGACGCTGCGCCGCAAGCTCGGCGACCCGCCGGTGATCGTCACCGTGCCGGGCTCCGGCTACCGGATCTGACCGGCTCCGGCCGGACACCCGCGGGCCCCACCCCCACCACGCGACCGCCCCGGCGGACGCCCCGAGAGGACGATCATGACCACCCCGCCCCCGGCCGGCGGGCCCTCCGGCGCGCCCGCCGGCGGCCCGCGCGCCGTACCGCCCGGGCCCGTGCCGCCGAAGCCCGCGCACGCCCCGCGGGCGCCCCTGCTCCACCACGCGTCGCGCGACACCTACGTGCCCGGCGACGGGATGCTCGCCTGGCTGCCGTTCCGCCCGACCATCCGGATCCGCCTCACCCTGCTCTACGGCGGCATGTTCCTGATGGCCGGCGTCGTCCTGCTGCTGCTGATGTACTTCTTCGTCCGGCAGGCCCTGCACGACGTCCAGCCGCCGCCCTTCCTGTTCGGCAAGGACATCACCGTCAACGGCGTGCCGATGAGCAGCGAGCAGTTCAACCAGTACCTCGCCAGCCGGCACGAGGTCGCCTCCAACGCGGCCCTCAACACGCTGCTGCGCAAGGCCCTCACGGTGCTGGTCTGCCTCGCCGTGATCGCCTTCGCCGCCGGCTACGCGATGGCCGGCCGGGTGCTGCGCCCGCTCGGGCGGATCACCCGCACCGCGCGCGAGGTGGCCTCGTCCGACCTGCACCGGCGGATCGAGCTCGACGGGCCGGACGACGAGCTCAAGGAGCTCGCCGACACCTTCGACGACATGCTCGACCGGCTGGACCGCTCCTTCGACTCCCAGCGCCGCTTCGTCGCCAACGCCTCGCACGAGCTGCGCACCCCGCTGGCGATCAACCGGACCCTGCTGGAGGTCCAGCTCTCCGACCCGGCCGCCTCGGCCGACCTCCAGCAGCTCGGCAAGACCCTGCTGGCCACCAACGAGCGCAGCGAGCAACTGGTGGAGGGCCTGCTGCTGCTCGCCCGCAGCGACAACGAGCTCACCGACCGCCGGCCGGTGGAGCTCTCCGAGGTCGCCACCCGCGCCCTGGTGCAGACCCGCGCCGAGGCCGACCGGCGCGAGGTCGAGCTGCGCGCCACCCTGAACCCGGCCGTGGTCTCCGGCAACGGCGTGCTGCTGGAGCGGATCGCGCTCAACCTGCTGCAGAACGCCGTGCGCTACAACTCCGCCGACGGCTGGGTCGAGATCGCCACCGCCGAGGTGCCCGGCGGCGGCGAGCTGGTGGTGTCCAACACCGGCCCGGTGGTCCCCGGCTACGAGCTGGAGCACATCTTCGAGCCGTTCCGCCGGGTCAAGGGCGCCGACCGCACCCGCAGCGACAAGGGTGTCGGACTCGGCCTGTCCATCGTCCGCTCGGTGGTCCGGGCGCACGGAGGCACCATCGAGGCCACCCCGCGCTCCGGCGGCGGCCTGACCATGCGGGTCCGGATCCCGGCGGCCTGAGGGCCCCCACAGGCCCGTCTCGCCCCTGCTGCGCCGCCCGTCCCGCCCGCGCTCCGTGCGCTGACCGATCCCGCCGCCCCCGCCAGGCCCGTCAAGACGACATAAGGCCTGGCGGGGGCGGCTTGTCATTTCCGGTCCGAGCAACTTACGGTGTCGTAACCTACGCAACCGTAAGTGCGTCCCGACTTCGGTGTCCCCGACGTGCCCGCCCAACGCGCCCGTCCCGCGCGTGCCCGTCCCCCTGGAGCAACACTCGTGACCATCGCCCCCGTGCAGCGCACCGCCCCGACCGGTTCCAGCGCCTGGACCGATGCGCGGCTGATCATGGCCCTCGAAGAGGTGGTGGAGACCGAGCTCAACCGCCACCTGAAGGTCGCCAAGGACTGGATGCCCCACGAGTTCGTCCCGTGGAGCCAGGGCCGCGACTTCGACGGTGTGCTGGGCGGGGAGCCCTGGTCGCTGGAGCAGTCGCAGGTGACCCCGCTCGGCCGGGTGGCGCTGGTGGTCAACCTGCTGACCGAGGACAACCTCCCCAGCTACCACCACGAGATCGCCACCATGTTCGGCCGCGAGGGCGCCTGGGGCACCTGGGTGCACCGCTGGACGGCCGAGGAGGGCCGGCACGGCATAGCCATCCGCGACTACCTGCTCGCCACCCGGGCCGTGGACCCGAACGAGCTCGAGCGGGCCCGGATGAGCCACATGTCGGAGGGCTTCGAGTCCGACAACTCGCACAGCATGCTGCACTCGGTCGCCTACGTGGCCTTCCAGGAGCTGGCCACCCGGATCTCGCACCGCAACACCGGCCACTCCGCCGGCGACCCGCTCTGCGACCAGCTGCTCGCGAAGATCGCCAACGACGAGAACCTGCACATGGTCTTCTACCGCAACCTGCTGAAGGCCGCCCTGGAGATCGCCCCCGACCAGGCCATGCGCGCGATCGCCGACGTGGTCACCGACTTCCGGATGCCCGGCCACGGCATCCCCGGCTTCGAGCGGGCCGCCGCCCAGATCGCCATCGGCGGCGTCTACAACCTGCGCATCCACCACGACGACGTGCTGCAGCCGGTGCTGCGCCACCTCAAGGTGATGGAGGTCGGCGGCCTCGGTCCGGTCGGTCTGCAGGCCCAGGACGAGCTCGGCGTCTTCCTCGGGGGGCTGGACGCGCAGGCGACCAAGTTCGACGAGCGGCAGGCCGCCCTGCTGGCCCGCCGGGCCGCCCGCAAGGCCGCCCAGTAGCAGCCGGACACGAACCGCAGGACGCGCCGGGCCATGGACCCGGCCGTTCCTGTTGGGTGGATTTTCCGTGGTTTGCCCCGGAAGATTCGGAACGTGAGCAAGGTCACACCGTGTCGCTCCACGGGGTGGGCCGGTCTCGGAGCGTGATCATGGTCGAGGCCACTCCGGTTGCGTTCCGTGACCGGGTTCGGGGTCGATGCGGTCCGGGCGGATCGGCCGAGAGCCCTGGTGGGCAAGGGAACGATCGAGTGCTCGCAAGGCCTCTGATGACTGAGCGTGGCCGGTGGGCGGGCCCGGCCGCCGGTCGGTGATGGCCCAGCGTGAGGCCTCCCGCGCCCGATCGGATCACTCCAACGGACCCCTGGCTGAGTGTCGATTGAGTAACAGGGCTTGAAGTAAGGCAAAATCTCCGCCTCGGGTCGGGCACAAGACCGGCCCCCCATGCGTTACGTGCGCTGGAGATACCGCACACACCGCACAACCCGGAGGGGGAGAGCGAAAACATGGCAACTGACTACGACACCCCACGCAAGACCGATGACGACCTCAACGAGGACAGCATCGAGGAACTCAAGGCCCGGCGGAACGAGAAGAGCACCAGCTCGGTCGACGTCGACGAGTTCGAAGCGGCGGAGGGCCTTGAGCTCCCCGGCGCGGACCTCTCGAACGAGGAGCTCTCGGTCCGGGTGCTGCCGCGCCAGGCCGACGAGTTCACCTGCATGAGCTGCTTCCTGGTCCACCACCGCAGCCAGCTGTACAGCGAGAAGAACGGCAACCCGATCTGCCGGGACTGCGGCGCCTGAGTATCAGGGCGGCCATGGGCCCGGGCTCGCGGAACCTCGCGAGACCGGCACACCGCCCCTTCCGGCCCCGGGCAGCGGGGCCGGACGGCAGTACCGGCGACGGCCGTCGAGGCGGGCGTACCGGCAGTACCGCGCCGATTCGTACCGGCGCGGTACCGCGCACTGCGCGGCGTGGCAGCAGCTCGTGCAGTACGGAGACATCTGGGACGGTCCCGCATCGCGGAACCGTCCCTCTCCGTTCTCCGGGCCGGATCCACCCCGGAGAACGGAGCCGGGTCAGGCGCGGGCGCCGCGCCGGGCCTCGTCCAGTGCCTCGGCCAGCTTCATCGGCGAGCGCGTCGACAGGTAGAGGTACGGGGTCGGGTCGGCCGGGTCGCTGACCTCGACGCGCAGGGCGGTCGGGACGTAGCTGCGCAGCAGCATGAAAGCGCGCGGGTCCGACTTCGGGCCGCGCCAGGCCATCGCCTCGGCGGGGCTGAGCGGCTGCGCGGCGCCGAGCGCGTCGACCGGGATCCGGGCCTGGCCGGCCACCAGGGAACCCTGCACCACCCGGATCCGGGCGGAGCCGTAGCTGCTGATCGCGGCGGCGCCGGCGGCGATCCCGACCACCAGCCCGACCAGCGCGCCCACCGCGCTGAGACGCAGCAGGATCAATGCGAGCGTGAGCCCGATCGCGACCGGGAGCAACCACCAGGAGCGCGGCACGGTGAGGCGTTCGTCGTACATGCCCCCATTGTGGTCGCCGTTACGGCCGGCGGCGGACGGCACCCCCGGGCCCGGACCGGCTACCGGTCGGTAGGGTTGGGAACCGTGACCGGTTCCGTAGCCCCAGCCTCCCCGTCCGAGCGGCCGGCGCCGCCCCTGCTGCTCTCGCCCACCACGCCCCCGCCGGGCGCCGTCCTGCCGCCGCGCGCCCCCGAGGCCCCGGCCCCGGGCACCCGGCTCGGCTCGCACTACGAGCACTGCTTCGGCTGCGGCCCGGAGCACCCGGGCGGGCTGCGGATCGACGCGGTGGCGGGCCAGGGCCTCGACGTCACCGCCGAGTTCGCCGTCCGCTCCGCCCACCAGGGCGGCCCCGGCCTGGCCCACGGCGGGCTGCTGACCACCGCGATGGACGAGACGCTCGGCACGCTGAACTGGCTGCTGCACGCCCCGGCCGTCACCGGCCGGCTGGAGACCGACTTCGTCTGCCCGGTGCCGGTCGACTCCGTGCTACACCTGCGCGCCTGGATCACCGGCGTGCACGGCCGGAAGATCTACAGCGCCGGCGAGGCGCGGATCGGCGGGCCCGACGGCCCGGTCGCGCTCCGCGCCCAGGCACTCTTCATCCAGGTGAAGCTGGAACACTTCACCAAGCACGGTCGTCCCGAGGACATCGAGAAGGTCCTCGACGACCCTGATCTGATGAAGCGCGCCCGAGCCTTTGAGGTGAACCCTTGAGCAGCACCCCCCGTCCGCCGGTAGACGTCCTGATCAGGCGAATCGACACCGAGCTGCCGCTGCCCGCGTACGCGCAGCCCGGTGACGCGGGCGCCGATCTGCGGACCGCCGTCGACGCCGAACTGGCCCCCGGTGAGCGGATCGTCCTGCCCACCGGCATCGCCATCGCGCTGCCGGACGGCTACGCGGCGTTCGTCCACCCGCGCTCCGGGCTCGCAGCTCGTTGCGGAGTTGCTCTGGTGAACGCCCCAGGGACGGTCGATGCCGGGTACCGTGGAGAGATCAAGGTGATCGTCGTCAACTTGGACCCGCGCGAAGCCGTCAGCTTCCGCCGAGGGGACCGGATCGCCCAGCTGGTGATCCAGCAGGTCGAGAAGGCCCGCTTCCACGAGGTGGCCGAACTGCCCGGGTCGGCACGAGCCGAGGGCGGGTTCGGGTCGACCGGCGGCCACGCCGCGGTCTAGGCTGCCCGCGGCCTCGCAGGAAGCCGAGCAGGTATTCGCATCGGTCTTGGACCGGGAAGGACAGTGACCGTGTTCCGTCGTCGCCAGAAGAGCGAGGACGCTGTCGAGCAGCTCGCCGACGACGCCATCAGCGCCGACGAGCCGGCCGATGACGTCGAAGGTTCCGCCGAGAGCGAGAACGTGACCGAACTGGACCCGGCGGAGCGGGTCGGCCTGCCGCCGGCTCCGCGTCCGGACGGTCCGTGGGACCACTCCGAGCTGGAGCAGCCGGAGGAAGGCCGGGTCGACCTCGGAGGCCTGCTGGTCCCCGGTGTCGAGGGCATGGAACTGCGCGTCGAGGTGGCCGGGGACGCGATCGTGGCCGCGACGCTGGTCCTCGGCAACAGCGCCATCCAGCTCCAGGCCTTCGCGGCTCCCAAGTCCGAGGGCATCTGGGGCGAGGTCCGTGAGGAGATCGCCAACGGCATCACCTCGCAGGGCGGCCTCATCGAGGAGGAGGAGGGCCCGCTCGGCTGGCACCTCCGGGCCCAGGTCCCCGTGCAGCTGCCGGACGGCACGCAGGGTGTCCAGCTGGTGCGCTTCGTCGGCTGCGACGGGCCGCGCTGGTTCCTGCGCGGTGTGATCTCGGGCCAGGCCGCGGTGCAGCCGGAGATGGCCGGGATCCTGGAGCAGGTCTTCCAGCAGACCGTCGTCGTCCGTGGCGAGACCCCGATGGCGCCGCGCGACCCGATCGTGCTGAAGCTTCCCGAGGACGCGCAGATGGTGGCCGACGGTGGCGGGGCAGCCGCCGCTGCCGGAGAGAGCGACAGCAACCGCTTCGGCGGCGCCGCGCTCGACCCGTTCGCCCGCGGCCCGGAGATCACCGAGGTCCGCTGAGCAGGCGTTGAGCCGGCGCCGAGCCGGCCGACCGCTCTTCGATCGCCCCCGCCCGGATGCCCGGACGGGGGCGATTTGCATGGGGCGGGCCGGTCCCCGTACAGTTCCGGAGTCGCACCGAGAGGGGCGACGGAATGCGAATCCGATGAATGAAACTCCGGAAAACGGAGCGGAAAACATCTGATAAGCTTCAAACACGAAAGAACGAAGCGCCCGGAGGGCCCGCTGGAAGGCGGTCCGAAGGAAGTGTCCGTTC
>NZ_JBEXYD010000103.1:0-15531 GCF_040630735.1 Kitasatospora sp. NPDC005748 | reverse complement strand
GGCGGGCGGACCCGCCCGGGCGGGTCCGCCCGCCCCCGCCGAGGCCCCGCGCCGGGTCAGGACCGGGTGTACACCTTCGGGTCCCGGTACAGCGAGGCCAGCACCTGGCCCGGGATCAGGAGCTCCTCGGCCCGGCTGCCGTCCAGGGTGCTGATGGCGGCGAGCGAGGCGTCGAAGTCGTCGGTCTCGATCTCGATCAGTGTCAGATGGCGGTAGTGGGCCTGCGAGTGCCCTTTGTCGGCGCCGATCTGTTCGTCGTTGAGCACCAGCCGGCGGATCGAAAGAACTCCCGGAACTTCGAGAATCTCCGGAATGTGGGTGTTCTCGTACCAGTCGTGGAAGTCCTTCTCCCGACCCTCGTGCACGTTGCTCAGCACGGTGATGAGGTAAGTGGTCATGTCAATCCAACTCTCTTGCCACGCGCGGACATACCGTGAGGTCAGCCTCCCAGAAGGGTGGTGTTCCGGACGCCTTCGCGGGGGCGGGATAGGGGGTTCTTAGGGGGCCGGTTGACGGGTCCGCCGGACGTAGCATCATTTGGCCGAACGAGGTGGCCGGAATTCGACTTCGGGCCTTCTCGTGACATTCGGATGCGTGCTGGTGCCAGCAGGGGGATTTCATGGCGGAGTTGTCTCGTCGACGCTTTACATTGGCCGGACTCGGGGCGGCCGGACTCGGGATCGCCGCGACGGATCTCGTCGTGGGCGGCGGGGTCGCGGCGGCCGCGCCGGTGCCGGACGCCGGCGCCGACCAGTCGTGGCCGTTCCTGACCCAGGGCTTCGGCCCGGTCAGCGTCGCGCCCGGCGACCGGCGCTACCCGGACCTGCTGCTGCGCGGGTACAACCGCCGCTTCACCGGCAACCCCGACGCGGTGAAGCTGGTCGGCTCCACGAGCCAGGTCGTGCAGGCCGTCAACGAGGCCGTGGCGGCGGGCAAGCGGGTCACCGTGCGGGGCGGCGGCCACTGCCTGGAGAACTTCGTCGACGACCCGGACGTCCGGGTGGTCATCGACCTGTCCGAGATGCGCGCGGTGTACTTCGACGCCACGATGAACGCCTTCGCGGTCGAGGGCGGCGCGATCCTCTCGCAGGTCTACCGCACCCTCGACCTCGGCTGGGGCGTGACGATACCCGGCGGCTCCTGCCCCAGCGTCGGCGTCGGCGGCCACATCACCGGGGGCGGCTACGGCGTGCTGTCCCGCCTCTACGGCCTGGTCGCGGACAACCTCTACGCCGTCGAGGTCGTCGTGGTGGACGCCTTCGGCATGGCCCGCTCGGTGATCGCCACCTCCTCGGCGAACGACCCCAACCGGGACCTCTGGTGGGCCCACGCGGGCGGCGGCGGCGGGAACTTCGGCATCGTCACCCGGTTCTGGCTGCGCTCGCCCGGCGCGACCGGCACCGATCCGACCAAGCTGCTGCCCCCGACCCCGGGCGGCATCATGATCACCACGCTGTTCTGGGACTGGTCCCAGCTGGACGAGGCGGCGTTCACCACGCTCGTCACCAACTTCGGCACCTGGCACGAGCAGAACAGCGCACCGGGCGCCGCCGCCAACCAGCTCTGGGCCTCGCTCATCGCGATCCGCCAGGGCAAGGGCGGCGTCATCGTCCGGGCCCAGGTCGACCCGACCGTCACCGGCACCCAGCAGATGCTGACCGACTTCGCCGCCGCGATGACGAGGAACGTCGCCGCGGCCCCGGCGGCGAGCACCACGGGCAACCTGCCGTGGCTCTACACCACGACCACCAGCGCCTCCGAGGTGGCCGGCGTGTTCGGCATCCCGAGCCTGCTGCTGCGCTCGAAGACCAAGGGCGCCTACCACAAGAAGGGGTACACCCCCGACCAGCTGCGCACCGTCTACCGCTACCTGACCAGCCCCTCCTACACGTACGCCTCCGGTCTGATGGGCCTCTTCTCCTTCGGCGGGAAGGTCAACTCCTTCTCCCCGACCACGACCGCGGTGCCGCACCGCGATTCGGTGATGCTCGCCTCCTTCTCCAACTACTGGTCCGACGCCGCGGACGAGACCCGCCAACTGCAGTGGGTCCGGGAGCTCTACCGGGACGTCTACGCGACCACCGGCGGCGTGCCGGTGCCCAACGGAGTCACCGACGGGAACTACGTCAACTGGCCCGACGTCGACCTCGCCGACCCGGCCTGGAACACCTCGTCCGCCCCCTGGTCGACGATCTACTACAAGGACAACTACGCGCGGCTGCAGCAGATCAAGGCCGCCCGGGACCCGCGCGACATCTTCCACCACGCGCTGTCGGTGCGCCCGCACTAGCGCGTGTTCGCAACCTCGCGTCGCGGACCGGGCGGGACTTCGCACACTCTCCCTGGGGCCCGCCGGTCCGGCCGTTCCCGCCGCGCGACGATGTGACGCGAACGGTCGGACCGGCTCCGGGCCCGCTCAGACCCGCCCCAGGTCCCTCGGGGCCGGGCGCTCGGCCGGGCCGCGCCGTCGGTCCGGCCCGGCCGGGCGCCACCCGCCGGAGTGCCGCTGGAGCTGGTCGGCCAGCCGGTCGTGCTCATGGGCGGCGTCCGGCGCGCCGAGCGCCCGGTGGGCCGCGGCGAGGCCGCGGTGCGCCCGGCCCTGGCGGTGGCGGTCGCCGGTCTCCTGACTGATGGCCAGGGCCCGGCCGTGCAGGTCCAGCGCCGCGGCCGGGTCGCCCCGCCGGCAGGCGACCTCGCCGAGCCCGCCGAGCGCCTGCCCTTCGAGATCGCGGGTGCCGGTCTCGCGGGCGAGCGCGAGCGCCTGGTGGAGGTGGGTCAGGGCGGTGTCGTGGTCGCCGACGCGCTGGTGCACGAGTCCGAGCCCGCAGAGCGCGTGGCCTTCGAGGTCGCGGGTGCTGGTGTCGCGCGCGAGGCCGAGGGCCTCGTGCAGGTGGGCCAGCGCGAGGGCGTGGTGGCCGAGGCGTTCGTGGACGAGCCCGAGGCCGCAGAGCGCGTGGCCTTCGAGGTCGCGGGTGCCGGTCTCGCGGGCGAGCGCGAGCGCCTGGTGGAGGTGGGTCAGGGCGGTGTCGAAGTCGCCGAGGCGTTGGTGCACGAGTCCGAGCCCGCAGAGGGTGTGGCCTTCGAGGTCGCGGGCGCCGGTCTCGCGGGCCAGGGCCAGGGCCCTGCGCAGGTCGTCGCAGGCCTGCTCGTAGTGGCCGGGGCCGCACTGCACACGGCCGAGGTTGCTCAGCGCGTAGCCCTGGATGTCGCGGTCGTCGATCCGCTGGGCGATCACCAGGGCCTGGCGCAGGTGGATGACGGCGGTGGTGGAGCGGCCCAGGCGCTCGTGGACGAGGCCCAGACCGCACAGCGCGTAGCACTCCGCGCTCGGGGTGCCGGTGTCGCGGGCCAGGTCGAGGGCCTGGGCGAAGTGCGTGAGGGCGCTCTCGTAGCGGCCGAGCCGGTGGAGCACCAGGCCCATGTTGCTGAGCGTGCGGGCGTGCGTCACGTGGTCGCCCAGCTCGCGGGCGACGTCGAGGGCCTGGCGGAAGTGCGTGAGGGCGGTGTCGTAGCGGCCGAGCCGCTGGTTGGCCAGGCCCAGGCCGTACCGGGCGAGGTTCTCCAGCTCCCGGTCGTCGGTGTCGCGGGCCAGGGCGACGGTGCGGCTGTGCAACGAGAGCGCCTCGGCGTGCTGGCCGCGCAGGTGCAGGTAGTGGCGCAGCACGCGGAACAGGTCGGCGCTCTGGTCCGGCCAGCCGCGCCGGGCCGTCTCGGCCGCCGACAGCAGGTTCGGCCACTGCGCCTCCAACCACTCGGTGGCCTGGTCGAGTCCGGCCGGTGAGGCCGCGGGCCCGGCGGGGAGGAGCAGCGGCGGGCGGTCGCACCGCCACGGCGGGGAGACGGTGTCCATGGCCACCGCCGCGGTGCGGCGGTAGTGGTCGAACAACCGGGTCAGCGCCGCCTGCCGCTCGGCCTCACCGGCCTCGGTGGCGGCCAGGTGCACCGTGTAGGCGTGCAGCAGCGGGTGCAGCCGGTACTGCTCCTCGCGCGGCTGCTGGACCAGGTGCACGTCGAGCAGTTCCTCCAGCACGCGGTCCGCGGCCCGGCGGTCGATCCCGGCGGCGGCCGCCGCCGCGTCGGCGTCGAAGTCCGTCCCCGGGAGCACGCCCAGCAGGCGGAAGAGGTGCCGCGGTTCGGGTCCGAGCCGGCGGTAGGAGAGGTCGAAGGCGGCGGCGATGCCGCTCTCGGCGGTCTGCAGCTCACCGAGCCGGCGCCGGTGGCTGCGCAGCCGGGAGGTGAGGTAGGCGACGGTCCAGGCGGGCCGGTGGCGCAGCCGGGCCGCCGTGACGTGGATGGCCAGCGGCAGGTACCCGCAGAGCCGGAGCAGCTCGGCGACGCCCTTGGGCTCGGCGGCCACCCGCCGGTCACCCACGATCCGGTCGAGCAGGCGCCCCGCGTCGGCCGGCGGGAGCGGTTCCAGCGAGAGCACCGCGGCGGCGTCCAGGTCGGTGAGCCGGCTTCGGCTGGTGACCAGGATCAGGCAGTCGGCCGTCCCCGGCAGCAGCGGCCGGATCTGGGCGGAGCTGGCCGCGTCGTCCAGGACGAGGACCGCCCGCAGGCCGGCCAGTCTGGTGCGCCACAGCGCGGCCCGCTCCTCCAGGTCCTCGGGGACGGCGGCTCCCGTGACGTCCACCGAGCGCAGCAGCTTCTCCAGTGCCGCCCCCGGATCGAGGGGGGCCAGGCCGGGGGAGTGCGCGTGCAGGTCGAGGTAGAGCTGGGCGTCGGGGTAGCGCCCGGTCATCCGGTGGGCCAGGTGGACGGCGAGCGAGGTCTTGCCGACCCCGGCCATGCCGTCCACGGCGGCGAGCAGGACGTTGCTGGGCGCCGCCTGGTCGTGGTGGCCGGTCACCCGGTCGGCGAGGGTGTGCAGCTCCTGCTCCCGCCCGGTGAAGTGGCTGATGTCCTTGGGCAGGCTGTGCGGGGCGGGCGGCGCGAACGTGAAGGTCCGGGGGCGGCCGAGGGCCGCGTCGTTGGTGAGGATGCGCTGGCGTAACTCGCGCAGCTCCGGGACCGGTTCGAGGCCGAGCGCGTCCGCGAGCCGCCGCCGGGTGGACTCGTACACGGTGAGCGCGTGCGACTGGCGGCCGGAGAGGTAGAGGGCGAGCATGAGCTGGCCGGCCAGCCGCTCGCGCAGCGGGTGGGCGCTGAGCCAGTCGGTCAGCTCGGGGACGACGGCCTGGTGGTGGCCCTGCGCGAGTTCGAGGTCGACGCACTCCTCGATCGCGGTGAGCCGCTGCTCCTCCAGTCGCGAGGTGTGCGGCTGCAGGGCCGAGTTGTCCAGGCCGGCCAGGGCCGGTCCGCGCCACAGGGCGAGCCCGGCCCGGAACTCCTCGACCGCCGCGGCGAACTGCCCGGCGGCGGCGTGGTGCCGGGCCGCCGCGAGCGCGTGGGCGAACGCGGCCGCGTCGAGCTGGTCGTCGGGGACGTCGAGGCGGTAGCCGGTGGCGCCGACGGCGGTCGGCAGGGTGGTGACCCCGGCGGACTTGAGCAGACCGCGCAGCATGGAGACCGCGTTGCGGACCTGCTTCTCGGCCGTCCGGGGCGGATCGTCCCAGAGCGCGTCGACGAGCTCGCCGAGCGGCACGCTCTGATTGGCCTTCAGCAGGAGGAGGGCGAGCACCAGGTGTTGCCGGGGGCCCGCCAGGGGCACCTTGCGGTGGTTCGCCCCGACCTCCAGCGGTCCGAGAATGCGGAATTTCACTCAGCCTCCCCCGTTCTGACGCGCCGTCACCAAGTCCGTCGCGGGCTGTTCGCCACGATGCTACTTGGATTCAAACGGATCTTCGAATGCCATATTCCACGGTCGACAGCCGCGGCTCGGGCACGGGCGCGGGGCCGGTTCGGACACCACCGGCCCGCTTCGGGCCTGCCGGCGCGGGCGTGCGGCCGGGCTGCCGGGCCCTCGGACCAACGCGCCGGACGGTCCCGGAGTTTCCGTCCGAACGATCGGATCGCACCGGCTCCGGGGGAGGACCGCGCGGGGACGGCCGGAGGACGGCCGGAGGACGGCATCGGCCATGATGAGCGTCCGTAGAGGTAGACAGGTACCAGTGACGACGGGGGCCGCCACATGACCGAGACTTCACGACCGCCCGACACCGCGGAAGGCCGGCCGTTCGGCCGCCCGGGCGCGAACCCGCCGCCGTGGCCGCAGGCCTCGTGACCGCGCGCCGCCGCCCGGCCTGACCGGCCCGGTACCGCACGGCAGGCCCGCCCGGCACGTTCGGCCCGGTGCCCGTGCGCCCGGCGTCCGTCGGCCGCTCCCGCCCGGTCCGTCCGCGGCCGTCCTTCCTTCCGCTCCCGGCCACCCGTGGCCCGGCCCGGCGGCCCGGCGTCCGCGTCGCGGCACCCGAGGCGCCGTCCCGGGGCGTCCTGGGAGCGTCCTCCTTCGTCCCTTCACCCCGATCGGCGGGCCGACCGCCGGACGACCGCCGCTTCCGGACGCCTTCGCGCCGGACGGCGGGTCCGTGCCGCACCCCGCCCCCGCCCGTACGTCACCCATGTCTGCCCCTGCGCGCCGGGCCGAGCCTGTGCTCCGGCCGTGCCCGCGCCATGACCGGACCATGCGGCCCGTGGTCCCGGAGGGATACGAACCACCGATGAATCTTGTCGAACGACCCGAGACGGCCCCCGAGTTGCTCTGGCAGGCGAAGGACCTGCTGGCGGTGCTGGAGCGGCGGCGCGACGCGGGCGGCGGCGCCCGGGACGACCAGCGGCACCTGGACGCGGCGGCCGACCGGCTGCTCGTCGCCTGTGAGTTCCCGAGCCTGCTGCGCGCGGTGGCCGCGGACGCGGAGCGCGTCCCGTCCGGCGGCCCGGCGGCCGGTGCGGGCGGGGAGGAGGACAGCGGCCCGGTCCGCCACCGGGCGGCCTGGGCCCTGGCGAGCCGGCTGCTCGGCGACCCGGGCCTGCCGGACCCGGCGGACGGCGCGGCCTCCGCGCTCTCCGCCTGCGCCTTCCGCGAGGACACCGCCTCGGCGGTGCTCGCGGCGGTCACGGCCCTGGTGCACAGCAACCGGCCGGAGGCGGCGATCTCCTGGTGCGACGCAGTGCTGCCGGACGCCGTCCGGCTCGCCGCCGACACCTGGGCGCCCCGGCTGCTGGCGGCCCGCGCGGAGGCCTCGCTGCACCGGGGCGACATCCTGGTCGGGCTGGCCCGGGCGGAGGCCGTGCTGGACATGGTCCCGCCGCAGCGCCGGGGCGCCTGGATCGGCGGGCCGCTGGCCTGCCTGGTCGCCGGGTACACCGACCTCGCGGAGCCCGGCGCCGCGAAGGAGTGGGTGCGCCGCCCGGTGCCCGCGCCGATGTACGAGACCCGGCACTGCCTCGGCTACCTGTACGCCCGCGGGCACTTCCACCTCGCCGCCGGCGAGCACCGGTCCGCGCTGGCCGACTTCATGAGCTGCGGCCGGCTGCTGGCGTCCTGGGGGCTGGACCCGGACCTCTACGCCTGGCGGCTCGCGGCCGCCGCGGCCTACCTGGGCGTCGGCGACCACGACAACGCGCTCACCATGGTCGACTCCCAGCTGGACCGGGCGGTGCCGGCCGGCGACCGGTCCCGGGTGTTCGGCCGGGCGACGGCCCGCGGCCGGCGCCGGCAGGAGCTGCGCGAGGAGCTGTTCGCCACCCTCCAGGACACCTCGGGGCGGCCCGGGTTCCTCTCCTCGCTGCGGGCCCTGCAGTGGGGCGAGCTGCCCGGCGCCGCCCCGCACCGGGTCGCCCGCTACAAGGTGACGGACCGCTACGCGGGGTTCCTGGACCAGCTCAGCCCGTCGGAGCAGCGGGTGGCCCTGCTGGCCGCCCAGGGCGAGACCAACCAGCGGATCGCGCGCTCCCTGTCGATCACGGTCAGCACGGTGGAACAGCACCTGACCCGTACCTACCGCAAGCTGCGAGTGGCCGGCCGGAGCGAGCTGCGCAGGAAGCTGGGGTGAGCCGGATCGCGGCGGGGGCCCGTCGTTCGACCACTGCCTGCGGCAGTCGGACGACGGGCCCCCGGGCGTTCCCGGCGGGTGGCGTCAGGGCAGCGGGATCGGGGCCGCCGTGGCGGGCAGTTCGTCCAGGACCTGCACGATCGCGCAGGCGAACGCCATGCCGACACCCGTGCCCAGCAGCATGACGTGGTCGCCCGGGTGGACCTCCCGCCCGGCGAGCAGCTGGTAGAGGCCGCAGACCTGGTCGCTGGCGCCGGTGTGGCCGAGCCGGCGGCCGAACTCCCACATGCCGAGCCGCAGATCGCCGTCGAAGGGCTCCAGGATGTGCTCGACGATGCTCCTGCGCCCGGCGCTCTGGTGGGTCACCCGGCTGATGTCACCGGGCTTCAGGCCGGCCTCGTCGAGCGTGCGGCGGATCAGCCCGGCCTCGGCCTGCCCGATGAGCCTCGCCATCTCGGCCTGGTCGCCCTGGAACGCCTCGACCCGCTCGCGCAGCCTGACCCGGTGTCCGATGGTGGCCCCGGGCGGGAAGAGCGCCTCCCCGCCGCGGTTCAGTTCCTCCAGGTCCGGCAGCGAGGAGGCGCAGACGTTCACCACCCGGGCGAAGCCCTGCCGGCGGGAGAGGACGAGGGCCGAGGCGGCGTCCCCGAACAGCGCCCACTTGGTGCCGCGCCAGCGGTCCATGAGCGGATGCGCCCAGTTGTCGGCGGCGGTGACGAGGGCGGCGCCGCGGTCCGGGGCGGCGGTGAGGTAGCAGCCGGCCAGTTCCAGGGCGGCGACCATGCCGCTGCAGCCCTGCCGGACCTCCAGCGCGGGGCCGTACCCGCCGATGGTGTGCCGTTGGACGTAGTGCGCCGGGGACCAGATGTCGGGGCCCTGGTGCCCGGCGCTGGCGTGCATCAGCACGGCGATGTCCGCCGCGTCGTGGTGGGACATCGCCAGCGCGTCCCGCCCGGCCCGGGCGGCCATGTCGGGTGCGGAGACGTCACCGGCGACGGCCACCGAGAGCCAGTCCGTCCCGGTCGCCAGCTCCTCGTCGCAGAGCCCCCGGGCGGCCGCGTCGGCGACGGTGACGAAGTCCGGGACGACGGCGGCGATGCCGTCCAGATAAAGGTCGTCGAATATCACGGAAACCTGCTCCCGGCGGGCTCGGACGGGTGATTCGAGGAAATGCCGGGACTTCCGGAATAATCCTGCTCGGAAGGCGGCGGACAGTAGCATAACCGGGGTGTCGCGGTACTGGCAGCCCCTAAACAACCCCTACCGGGCCTATTTCCCGCGGAAAGGAACGGGAGCGGTGTGCAGAATAGCGATCGGCCGTGTTCGACGGAAATGGCCGCAGGGGTACCACCACCGCAGCCCGGGAGTCTGACGTGGAAGAGTCCGCAGTCGTCATAGTCGGGGCGAGCAGCGGCTTCGGCGCCGCGCTGGCCGAGGACCTCGCCGGCGCCGGCCGGACGGTGATCGCGGGCGCCCGCAGCGTCCGCCCGTCCGGTGGCGGCGTGCTGTACCGGCAGGTCGACGTGACCGACGAGGAGAGTGTCGCGGCGTTCTTCGCCCAGGTGGCGGAGGTCTCGCCGGCCCCGTACGGCCTGGTCTACAGCGCGGGCGACGCCTCGGCGGTCGGGTACGGCTGGGAGGTCGGCGCCGACGAGCTGAACCGGGTCTTCGACGCCACGTTCTTCGGTTTCGTCCGCTGTCTGCGCTACGCGGTGCCGCCGATGCGCGCGGCCGGGCGGGGCAGCGTGCTGGCCCTCGGCTCGCACAGCGCCCGGGTGCCGGTCGACATGCTCGGCGCGTACGCCTCGGCCAAGGCGGCGCTGGAGCACTACGTGCGCACGCTCGCCAAGGAGCTCACCGGGTCGGGCGTGCGGGCCAACGCGCTGGGCATCGTCGCGGAGACGGCGCTCTCCCGCGACTTCCTCACCCGCAAGGCGGACGCCCTGGGGCGCGAGACCCCGTACCCCGCGCTGCCGGCGGTGCGGGACAACCTGCCGCTCGCCCGTTTCCTGCTCTCCGCCGAGTCCTCGCACGTCTCCGGCCAGGTGGTGGACGCGTTCCCGCCGGCCTGGTGACGCGGGCGGTCACCGCGTCCCGCCGACCCGGCCGGTGGGCTCAGCCCGGGGCGGTGAGCACCGAGTCGGTGAGCGCCAGCACCCCGGCGCGGACGGCGTCCATGGTCATCCCGGTGCCGACGAGCAGGTCGACGAACTCCGCGCGCGGCACGCCCAGGACGGCGTGGGCCATGAAGCCGGCGTCCACGCCCGGCCGCGCCTCGGCGATCGCCCGGGCGAGGGCGTCGTGCCAGAGCAGGTACCGGCCCACGTTGGCGTGCGAGCGGGAGGCGTTCTCCAGGGCGCGCAGCAGTGGGCCGCCGGGCACCACGACCTCGTCGAAGAGCTCGCCGACGAAGCGCAGCACGCGTTCCCGGGCGGGCACCTCCGGGTCGGCCAGCCGGTCGAGCGCGCCGTCCTGCCAGTCCTCCGTGAGCTGGTCGAACAGGGCGCCGATGAGGCCCTCGCGGTTCCCGAAGCGCCGGAACAGGGTGCCCTTGCCGACCCCGGCCGCCTCGGCGATCTCCTCCATCGAGACGTGCTCGACGCCGCCGTCCCGGAACAGCTGCTGGGCCGTGGCCAGGATCTTGCGCCGGTTGTGCGCGGCGTCCGCGCGCTCCCTGACGGCCACATGAGCTCCCTTGACATCCAGCGGTGATCCGGGGCTACGCTATCGCAACCAAGCGGACCGCCGGTCCGCTTATGGTGAAGTTCACGGCAGCTGAGTCAAGGAGACGCACCCATGCGTTCTGTTCGGTTCCACGAGTACGGTTCGCCCGAGGTCCTCAAGGTCGACGAGGTCCCGGACCCGGAGCCGGGCGAGGGCCAGCTGCTGGTCCGGGTGAGCGCGGCCGGGATCAGCTACGCCGAGACCCAGATCCGGTCCGGCCTGATGCAGCAGTTCGCCTGGTTCCCGGACCCGCCGCTGCCGTACGCCCCCGGCTTCGAGGTCGCGGGCACGGTCGTGCGGGTCGGCGCCGGTGTCGGTGACGAGTGGGTCGGCCGGAAGGTCGTCGGCGCCGCCCCGACCGCCGGTGGCTACTCCGAGCTGGCCGTCCTGCCCGCCGGCGCCGTCCAGGCGATCCCCGACGGGCTGGGGGAGCACGAGGCGCTGGCGCTCTTCGGTCAGGGCGTGGTCGCCGTCGGCGTGGCCGAGGTCGCCGCGATCCAGCCCAAGGACGTCGTGCTGGTCCAGTCCGCCGCCGGCGGTGTCGGCAGCCTGCTGGTCCAGCTGGCCAAGAACGCCGGCGCCGAGGTGATCGCGCTGGCCCGCGGCGAGAAGAAGCTCACCCTGGCCCGGGAGCTCGGGGCGGACCACGTCCTCGACTACACCGAGGAGGGCTGGGAGCAGCGCGTCCGCGACCTCGCCCCCGGCGGCGTCCAGGTCGCCTTCGACGGCGTCGGCGGCGAGATCTCCAAGGCCTCGTTCGACCTGCTCGCGATGGGCTTCGGCCGGCTGGTCGTCTACGGCACCGCCGGCGGCACCGCCCCGCAGTTCGACCCCGAGATGCTGTACGTCCGCGGCGTCTCGGTCTCCGGCTTCGGCCCGCGGGTCTTCCTGCAGCCCGAGTACGGGGCCCGGCTGCGCCAGACGGCCTTCGACCTCGCCGCGGCCGGCTCGCTGAAGCCGGTCGTCGGCCAGGTGTTCCCGCTGGCCGAGGCCGCCGCCGCGCACCGCGCGTTCGAGGAGCGCACCACCCTCGGCAAGGCCGTCCTGGTCCCGTAGTCCCCCCGGTGCGGTGGTCACGGCGGCGGCCGCGACCACCGCACCGGTCACCCCTACGACGCATGCGCCCGGTCCGTTCCACGGACCGGGCGCATGCGTCGTTCCCGGCCCTTCGCCGGCGTCCTTTCCGCAGGTCGGAGCGGAACTCCCGGCGCACCCCGGAGATATTCGAAAAGGAGTAAGGGGGACCCCTCCGGTAGGGGTTTGACAGGGGAGTGCCCGAACGGTTCTCACGCCTAGCATCGGTATCTGATCGTCTGTGCGGCCATTGTCCCGAACATATCGACGGTGGGAGAACCGGAAGCATGAGTGGCTCCGTGGGTGAGATCGAAGCGACGGACGGCGCGATAGCCGTCATCGGCATGTCCTGCCGCTTCCGCGGTGCGCAGGGCGGCGAGGAGTTCTGGCAGCTGCTGAGCACCGGCACCGACGCGGTCGCCGCCGCCCCCGCCGGGCGCCCCGGCCGGGCCCGGGGCAGCTACCTCGACGGCGTCGACCGCTTCGACGCCGCGTTCTTCGGCATGACCCCGTCGGAGGCCGACGCCACCGACCCGCAGCAGCGGCTGGTGCTCGAAGTCGGCTGGGAGGCCCTGGAGAACGCCGGGATCCGCCCCGCCGACGCCGGCCGCCTCGGCGTCTTCGTCGGTGCGATCTGGGACGAGTACGGCGAGTTGAGCCGCCGGGCCGGCCCCGACACCTTCGGCCGGCACACCGCCACCGGGGTGCACCGCAGCGTCATCGCCAACCGGCTCTCCCACGTCCTCGGCGCGGGCGGCCCCAGCCTGGTCGTCGACACCGGACAGTCCTCCTCCCTGGTCGCCGTGCACCTGGCCTGCGAGAGCCTGCGCCGCGGCGAGTCCGAACTGGCCGTCGCCGCCGGCGTCAACCTGCTGCTCGGTCCCGACAACGAGGCGCTGCTCGCCGCCTGGGGCGGTCTGTCGCCCGACGGCGTCTGCCGCACCTTCGACGCCCGCGCCAACGGGTTCGTGCGCGGCGAGGGCGCCGCCGCCGTCCTGCTGAAGCCGCTGGCCGCGGCGATCGCCGACGGCGACACCGTGCTGGCCACCATCCTCGGCAGTGCCGTCAACCACGGCGGCGAGGAGAGCCTCGCCACCCCGAGCGTCGACGCCCAGCGCGCCGTGCTCGCCGCGGCGCACCGGGCCGCCGGGGTCACCCCCGCCGACCTCCAGTACGTCGAACTGCACGGCACCGGGACCCCGGTGGGCGACCCGGTCGAGGCGGCCGCGCTCGGCGCCGAACTCGCCGCCCCGCGCGCCGCCGAGGCTCCGCTGCTGGTCGGCTCCGTCAAGACCAACATCGGGCACCTCGAAGGCGCCGCCGGGATCGCCGGCCTGGTCAAGGCGGTGCTCGCGGTCCACCACCGCGCCATCCCGGCCACCCTGCACCACGAGACCCCGCACCCCGGCATCCCGCTCACCGAACTCCACCTGGAGGTCGCGCGGGAGCTGCGTCCGTGGCCCCGCCCCGACCGGCCGCTGGTGGCCGGGGTCAGCTCGTTCGGGATGGGCGGCACCAACTGCCACCTGGTCCTGACCGAGGCCCCGGCCCGGCCCGAGCGCCCCGCCGCCACCCCGATGCCGGCCGTGCCGTGGGTGGTGAGCGGCCACACCCCGGCGGCGCTGCGCGCCCAGGCGGGGAAGCTCACCGCACTGGCCGCCGCGGACCCGGTGGACGTCGGCCACTCGCTGGCCACCACCCGCTCGGTGTTCTCCCACCGCGCCGTGGTGGTCGGCGCCGGCCCGGCCGACCTGCTCGCCGGTCTGGACGGCCTCGCCGGGACCGGCGCGGTGGCGGACGAGCCGAGGCTCGCCCTGGTCTTCACCGGCCAGGGCGCCCAGCGTATCGGCATGGGGCGCGAACTCCGCGCCGCCTACCCGGAGTTCGCCCGGTCCTTCGAGGAGGTCTGCGCCCGGCTGGACGCCCTGCTCGGCGGCTCGCTGGCGGAGACGATCGACACCGGCGAGGGCCTCGACCGCACCGGCCGGACCCAGCCCGCGCTGTTCGCCGTCGAGGTCGCGCTGGCCGCGCTGCTGGAGTCCTGGGGCGTCCGGCCGGACGTCGTCCTCGGCCACTCCGTCGGTGAGATCGCGGCCGCCCACGTGGCCGGGGTGCTCGACTTGTCCGACGCCTGCGCCCTGGTGGCGGCCCGCGCCACGCTGATGCAGGCGCTGCCCGCCGAGGGCGCGGCCATGGTCGCCGTCGAGGCCGCCGAGGACGAGGTCCGTGCCCTGCTCGGCGACCGGACCGGCGCCGCCGACATCGCCGCGGTCAACGGCCCGGAATCGGTCGTGCTGTCCGGCGTCGACACCGTGGTGGCCGAGGTGGCGGAGCAACTGCGCGCCCGGGGGCGGCGGGTCAGGCGGCTCACCGTCAGCCACGCCTTCCACTCACCCCTGATGGACCCGATGCTCCCGGACTTCCGCCAGGTGGTGGCCGGGCTCACCTTCCGCCCGCCGCGCGTCCCGATGGTCTCCACCGTCACCGGCGCCCCGCTCACGGCGGCCGAGGCGGCCTCGCCGGACCACTGGGTCCGCAACGTGCGGCAGCCGGTGCGGTTCGCGGACGCGGTCCGCGGCTGCGCCGCCACCGCCTTCCTGGAGATCGGCCCCGACGCCGCGCTCACCGGCGCGATCGGCGACACCCGGCCCGAGGCCCTCGCCCTGCCCGCGCTCCGGAGCGGCCAGGCCGAACCGCCGCGGCTGCTGAACTCCCTCGGCCGGCTCTTCGAGCACGGCGTCGGCGTCGACTGGCCGCGCCTGTTCGAGGGCACCGGCGCCCGCCGGATCACCCTGCCCGGCTACGCCTTCCAGCGGGACCGGCACTGGCTCGGCATCCCGCGCGGCGACGACCCGGTGCACGAGCCCTCCCGCGCCGAAGCGCTGCGGCAGCGGCTGGCCGACGCGCCCGACCCCGACGCCGCCACCACCGACCTGGTCACCCGCGCCCTCGCCCGGGTCCTCGGCACCGACGCGGCCGGTGTCGACGTCGACAGCGCCTTCCGCGACCTCGGCCTCACCTCGGTGACCTCGGTCGAACTGCGCGACGCCCTGGTCGCCGAGACCGGACTCCCGCTGCGCACGGGCCTGGTGTTCGACCACCCCACCCCGCGCCGGCTGGCCGCGCACGTGCACCGCTCGCTGTTCGACGCCGCCCCCGACCCGGTGGCCCCGGCCGCCGTCCGGCCGGTGGCGGCGGACGACCCGGTGGTGATCGTCGGCATCGGCTGCCGCTTCCCCGGCGGAGTCTCCTCGCCGGCCGACCTCTGGGACGTGGTCGCCGGCGAGCGCGACGTCATCAGCGGCTTCCCGGCCGACCGGGGCTGGGCGCCCGGACCGGTCCGGCACGGCGGATTCCTGGACGGCGCCGCCGACTTCGACGCGGACTTCTTCGGCATCTCGCCGCGGGAGGCGCTGGCCATGGACCCGCAGCAGCGGCTGCTGCTGGAGACGGCGTGGGAGGCCTTCGAGCACGCCGGCATCGACCCGCACACCCTGCGCGGCAGCGCGACCGCCGTCTACGTCGGCGCCAGTGCCGAGGAGTACGGACCCCGGCGGCACGCGGCCCCCGAGCACCTGAACGGCTTCCTGCTGACCGGTGGTTCGCCGAGCGTCATGTCCGGCCGGATCGCGTACGCCTTCGGCTTCACCGGTCCGGCGCTGACGGTGGACACCGCCTGTTCCTCGTCGCTGGTGGCGTTGCATCTGGCGGTGCAGGCGTTGCGCGGTGGTGAGTGTGCGTTGGGTGTCGTGGGCGGGGTGACGGTGATGTCGTCGCCGGGGACGTTCGTGGAGTTCTC
>NZ_JBEXYD010000102.1:0-15973 GCF_040630735.1 Kitasatospora sp. NPDC005748 | reverse complement strand
TGCAGGGGGGACCCTGTGGGAGAGTAGGACGCCGCCGAACAATCATTCCAAAGAACCCCCCGGTCCGTAAGGATCGGGGGGTTCTTTGCGTTCCCGGAGAAAGACGCCACCAGCCAGGTGCCGACGCAGTCGGGCCCGCCTGCGACCTCCCCCGGGGCTCGGCCACGGAGCGTCACAGCGGTCGGGCCGGCGACCGCCAGGGCATCCGTGAGGGCTGCCCAAGGCGGGCAGGGCGGGCGCGGCGGCACCCTGGACTTACTAGGGCGCCCGACTAAATGGTCGTGAACAAGGCCCGCAGTGCAGGGAAGCCGGTGTGAATCCGGCACGGTCCCGCCACTGTGACCGGAGAGTGCGTCGTCGCAGTACCAGTCACTGGCACCCAGCCGGGAAGACCGGGCGGCGCGCAGTGATCCGGGAGCAGGCTTGTGATGATCCGTGGCGGAGACGGCCGGTTTCGTCGCGATCGACGCGCCGGTCTCCGGCGGCGTGCCCGGCGCGACCGCCGGGAGCCTCACCTTCATGGTGGGCGCCGCAGCGGCGGACCTCGCCGCCGCCGGACCGGTGCCGGCGGCGATGGGCGCCAAGGTCGTGCACTGCGGTCCTGCGGGCGCCGGGTAGGCCGCGAAGATCTGCAACAACGTGATCCTCGGGATCTCGATGATCGCGGTCAGCGAGGCGTTCGTGCTGGGGGAGAGCCTCGGGCTCAGCCACCAGGCGCTGTTCGACGTCACCTCGACCGCCTCCGGCCAGTGCTGGGCGCTGACCGGCAACTGCCCCGTCCCCGGCCCGGTGCCGGCCAGCCCTGCCAACCGTGATGACCGGGCCGGCTTCGCCGCCGGGTTGATGGCCAAGGACTTCGAACTGGCCGCCGGAGCGGTCAAGGCCGCCGGCCTGCCGGTGGAACTCGGCCTGAGGGCAGCGGAGTTGTACGCGGGCTTCGCCGCCGCTGAGGGAGCGGGGCTGGACTTCTCGGCCATCATCACGACCCTCCGGGAGGGGGGCGAGCAGACCCGTCGGTGAATACCGGCCGACCGGCCGGGGCCGCCTCGCGAATGGCCCCGGCCGGTCGGCCCCGGGAAATGCCCGGGAGTGCCGGGAAGCCGACCGGCGGGTCGGCCCGGATTCCCGCCACCGGTTCGAGCCACGGATTCCCCTCACGGATTCCCTTCACGGATTCCCGGCACTACGCCGGAGGAATGTACCCGTGGTGTTGCCGGAGATGAATTCGCCGTGACGAATTCCGGTCCGCCGGGAATTCGACCGGCCGGCCGGTCCCGGTATCCGGGGGTTCTTCCGGCCCGCCGCGGGCCGGGCCGGAAGAACCCCCGGGTGGTGCCGGACCGCCGGAGCTACGCGGGAACGGCCCCGGCGGGCCGGGTGAGGCCGTCGAAGCCCGCCGGATCGGTACCGAGACCGGCCGGTGCCACCCAGTCGAACGGCCGGTAGACCGCCGGGCCCAGGCCCAGGCTCTCGGCGACCGTCTCCCGCAGCCGGTTGGAGGTGAACCCGCCGATGACGTTCATCTGGGCGTCCCGGTAGAGGCGCTCCACCTCGTGGCCCCGGGTGACGCCGGCCGCGCCGTGGATCTGCACGGCGCGGGCGGTGACCTCGACGGCCATCTCGGTGGCGTAGATCTTGAGCATGGCGATCGCCTCCCGGGCCGACCGGCCGGCGGCGAGCTCGGTCACCGCCCGGCGGGCCAGCACCCGGGCGGCGTCGATCTGGGCCCGGGACTCGGCGAGCTGGGTCTGCACGCCCTCCATGTGCGCCAGGGGCCGCCCGAAGGAGACCCGCTCACCCGCGTACCGGACCGAGGCGTCCAGCGCGGACTCGGCGATGGCGATGGCCGAGACGGAGATCAGCAGCCAGCCCCAGGCCATCAGTTCGGCCAGCTCACCGGCCAGTTCGCCGAACGGCACGGGCACCACGTCGGCCTCGGAGACGGTGGCCTCGGTGAAGACGATGCCGCCCCAGGGCATGCCGCGCAGGCCCATCCGCGGCGTCTCGTAGCGGCGGACGCCGGGCTGGTTCAGGTCCACGAAGGCGAGGCACCAGTCGTGGCCCTCGTCGCCGGGGGCCTTCTGCCGGCGGGCGAGTGTGACGGCCACGTCCGCGTCCGGCGCGTTGGTGATCTTGGCCTTCTCGCCGTTGATGACGAACCCCTCGCCGGGGGCTCCGGCCGGCCGGACCGTGGTGGTGTAGGTCCCGGCGTCGCTGCCCGCGGGCGGTTCCACGATGGCGAAGCAGGCCAGCTTCTCGCCGGAGATCAGCGGCTTCAGGAGCCGGTCGTACTCGCTGGGCCGGCTGTAGCGGGAGATCAGCTTGCCGCACAGCAGGCCGGACACGGTGGCGGTCCAGTAGCTGCCCGGGCAGGCGCGGGCGAGCGCCTCCATGGCCGCCAGCTGGGTGAGGCCGTCGGCGCCGCTGCCGCCCGAGGACTCCGGGTGGAACAGCCGCAGGTAGCCGCTGTCGATGATCTCCGTCCAGTTCGGCGAAGGCATCCGGCCCGCCGCGTCGGTCTCGGCGGCCCGGGAGGCGGTGCCCGGGAAGCTGAGGACGGTGCCGTGTGGTGTGTCGGTCATGTCGGTATCGGTCCTCACGTCAGCCGAGCCCGAGCAGGGACGCGGCGATCACCGGGCGCAGCACCTCGGTGCCGCCCCCGGTCTCGGCGAAGAACAGGGCGTCGCGGTGGGCCCGCGCGATCAGGTGGTCGCTGGTCAGCGCGAGCGGGCCGGACAGGCGCGCGGCCCCCTCGGCGACCGTCCGCGCGGCGGCGGCCACGAAGAGCCGCGCGGTGGCGGCGTCCTGGCGGGTGGGCCGGCCGCCTGAGTCGAACTGTCCGGCGGCCCGGTAGAGCAGTCCGGAGGCCAGTTCGCAGCGGGTGGCGAGGTCGGCCAGGGTGAACCGGGCGGACTGGGCGTGCACGAGGGGCCGGCCGAAGACCCGGCGCTCGCCGACGCCGTCGACGGCGTCCCGGACCAGGGCCCGCATGACGCCGAGCCAGGGCGCGCTGGAGAAGACCCAGTCGAGCGAGGCCAGCAGCGGCTCCACCTCGGTCCCGGCGCCGCCGACGCTGCCCAGCACCGCGTCGTCCGGGACGTGGCAGCCGTCCAGGACGAGGCGTCCCCAGGCACAGGTGCGCATGGCGGCCGGCGCCGACTCGGTGATCAGCAGTCCGGCGGTGGAGCGGTCCAGGACGAAGGCCGTCCGGCCGCCGCCGTCGTGCGTGGCGACGACCAGGAAGTGGTGGGCCACCGGGCCGCCGGCGACGAGGTCCAGCTCGCCCGTGAGCACCCAGCCGCCGAGCCCCGGCGTGCCGGGGCGGGCGGTGACGGTCGGGGCGAGGGCGGCGCCCTGGGTCTGCCGCAGGGACACCGCGCCGATCCAGTCGCCGGAGGCCATCAGGGGCAGGTAGCGCTCGCGCTGGCGGGGGCTGCCGAAGGCGCGCAGCGGCACGGTGGCGAGCACCGCGTGGACGCCGACGGCGAGGGCGAGGCCCGGGTCGCGGGCGCCTTCGCCGAGGCCTTCGAGGAGGGCACAGGTCTGGGTGGCGCTGAGGCCGCCGCCGCCGAGGGCGCGCGGGACCAGCGGTCCGGCGAGGCCGGGGCCGGGCCGGGCGCCGGCCAGTTCGGCGAAGAGGGCCGGGTCCCAGCGGTGGTCGCGGTCCCGCTCGGCCGCGGTCGGCCGCGCGACGCGCTCGGCCAGCTCGCGGGCCGCGGCGGCCGACGACGGATCGCCGGACCCCTGGGGGGCGGGCTTGAGTTCCAGTGGAACAACCATCGGAAGTTCTCTCCTTTCTACGGGCGGTGCTCAGTTCGGTAAGTGGTCGCTTCCCCCGGCACTGCGGGGTGCGTGCGCACGGTTCGACCGGTCCGTTCTCACGTGTCCATGGCTCCGTTCTCGGGTGGAGGGGGTGCGGCGGTACGGGGCGGCACACCGTCGGGGGCGCTCGAACGACTCGCGGGGCAATGCCGCCGGCCTCCCGCCGCTCGGCGCGGATTTCGCGCGCCTATTCAGCGATACAGGTGCCCTCGGAGGCTGTCCAGGAAATTGTCGGCATGCCGACGAGAAGTCCGCACAGCTCACCGTCCATGACGTTCCATCACAGTCCTTGACAAGCTCCTGACATTGGCAGTGTTGTCCCTTCACAGCGCGATCGACCACCATATTCGTCGAGCGCACTGCGCATCGTCGCTCTTTCGGCCCTGCTCCATTCGTACATGCCGCATCGCGAGAATTCAGGCCGGAGCCGAGGTCAGCGCGAATGGGAACCCGGCTCCGGAAAAGGAGGGAACGCACATGGCACCAGCAGAGCACCTGAAGGAAGACGTGCCCCCGCAGGGGCTGCCCCACCTGTCCGACGCGACCTTGCGGGACTCCGCGCACATGGCCGGCGTCGAGTTCGGCCCCAAGGACGCCGCCCACATCGCCGACCTCCTGGTCCGCACCGGCGTCGAGCTGGTCGAGGTCGGGATGATCTCCGGCCCGTCGACCAAGGACGCCGACCTCATCCTCGCCACCCACGAGTCGGTGGGCCCGGAGCGCTCGCTGAGCCTGGTCGTGGTGCGGGACCGCCAGCAGGTGGTCACGGCGCTGGACGAGGCCAAGCGGCTCGGCGTGCGGTCCGTGATGTTCTCGATCCCGACCTCGGAGCAGCATGCGGCCCTCAAGCTGAGCTCCTCCAGCACCAAGTACCTGATCGCGGTGGCCCGGGCGGCGATCGTCGCGGCCAAGGAGCGCGGCTTCCACGTCACCTTCAGCGGTGAGGACGGTGCCCGCACGCCCAGGGAACGGCTCGTCCCCTACGTCGAGGCGGGCTTCGCGGCCGGCGCCGACCGGTTCCGGCTGGCGGAGACCGTCGCCTACCTGTCGCCGTGGCAGATGGAGCGTCAGATCCGCAGCATCACCGAGATCGACGGCTCCGAGATCGAGATCCACTCGCACAACATGCTGGGCATGGCGGTCGCCAACTCGCTGGCCGCCTACCGCGCTGGGGCGAAGTGGATCTCCGCGACGGCCGGCGGCATCGGGGAGCGCGGCGGCAACGCCCCGCTGGCCGAGCTGCTCACCTCGCTGCGGGTGGTCTACGGCGACACCCGCTTCGACCTGAGCCACCTCACCGAGCTCACCAACGCCGCGCTGCGCGGCGCCCGGCTCGGCGACGCCTTCCAGTCCGGCCCCACGGCCCCGCACGCCTTCGCCTACGAGCTGCCCGGCCAGCTGACCCACCCCGAGGCCTACGAGACGCTGGCCCCGGAGATCGTCGGGAACTCCCGCGAGCTGCGGGTGCGCACCCGGCTGACCACACCGCTGGTCACCTGGGCGCTCGACGAGCTGGCCGAGTCGGTCGACGTCGCCGCCTTCACGTCCTGGCTGACCGTCCGTCAGGAGCGCGACGACCGCGACCTGCTGGACCGCGACGCGATCCGCAAGGCGGCCGTCGAGTTCCAGTCCGTCTGACCGGTCCCACCCCGGTCCGGCTTTCACCACCACCGGATCCACATCCACCAGAGAACGACTACGGAGATGACAATGTCTGCTGGCACGTTGACCGGCCTGTGCCCCGAATGCGAGACCGATCTGACCACCCCGCCGATGGTGCAGGGCGAGACCATCGCCTGCCCCGAGTGCATGCTGACGCTCCGGGTGGAGGACGTCGTGGAGGGCCGGCTCAGCCTCCAGATGGTCGAGGTGCAGCTTCGCGATTGGGGTCAGTAAGCCCATGGAGCGAACTGTCGCCATCGTCGCCGACCGGGTCGGCTGGGAAGAGCGCCGGCTGATCGACGCGGCCGCGGGCCTGGGCCTGAGCGTCGAGTGGGTGAACGACGAGTCGCTCGCCCTGGGTGACCAGGAGTCGGCCTCGCTCGGGGGCTACGCCGCCGTGCTCGTCCGCAGCCGCAGCTACACGCGGGGCGGTCTGATCGCCACCGTCGCGGAGGCGGCCCGGATCCCCACCCTGAACACCGTCTCGGCCATCCAGGCCTGTGAGAACAAGCTGACGCTGCGCGCCCAGCTGCGTGCCGCCGGCGTGCCGGTGCCCGACTTCCGGCTCGTGCTGTCCCGCCGGGACTTCGAGAAGGCCCTGGCCGAACTGCCGCCGCCGGTCGTGCTGAAGCCGGTCTTCGGCGGCATGGGCAAGCGGGTCACCCTGCTGCGGGACGCGGACTCCGCGCACTCGGTCTACGACTACGTCGAGGACCTCGGGCACGGCTTCGAGCAGGCCTCGCTGATCGAGCCCTACCTGGCCGACGGATCCTCGCTGCGCTGCTTCGTGGTCGGCCGCGAGCTGGTCGCCATCGCCGAGTTCCACAGCGCGGGGACGGACTGGCGCAGCAACGCGGCGCTGGGCAACCGCAACCGCGCCGTCGACCTCGACCCCGAGGTGCAGAAGATCGTCGACGGGGTGCTGGACGTCCTCGGCGAGGGCATCTTCGGCATCGACCTCTTCGCGACGCCCGACGGCTACGTGGTCAACGAGGTCAACCACGCACCGGCCTTCCGGGCGGTCGCCTCGGCCACCGGGGTGGACATCGCCGCGGCCATCGGCCGCTACGTACGGGAGGAGATCGGATGATCCGGGTCGGCATCATCGGGGCCTCCGGGCTCGCCGGCGGTGAACTGATCAGGCTGATCACCCAGCACCCCGAGCTGGAGCTGACCTTCCTCGGCGGCAACGCCAGCGCGGGGCGCCGCCCGGCCGAGCTCCACCCGGGCCTGCGGCTGGACCTCGGGCTGACCATCGAACCGGTCGGCACGGACCTCAGCGGCCGGTGCGACGTCGTCCTGCTCGCCACGCCCGCGACCGCCTCGGCGGAGCTGGCGGCGCGGCTGGCCGACGAGGTGCCCTGTGTCATCGACCTCAGCGGCGCCTTCCGGATCCAGACGCCGGCGCTGCACGACCGGTGGTACCCGGACGTGCACCGTGCCGACGGCCTGGCGGACCGGTTCGTCTACGGCGTCCCGGAGCTGGTCGGCGACCAGCTGCCCGGCGCCGCGCTGATCTCGCTGCCGGGCTGCTTCGCCACCGCGATCACCCTCGGGCTCGCCCCGCTGGTGATCGGCCTCGGCCTCAACCTGAGGACCGTGGTGGTGGACGGCAAGACCGGCTCCAGCGGCGGGGGCCTGTCCCTGCGGACAGCCGACCTGCACCCGCTGCGCAACGGCGCCATCGCGCCGTACGCACCGGCGGGGCACCGGCACGCGGCGGAGGTCAAGGACTTCCTGGAGCGCAGCAAGCCGGGCGGGATCGACTCGCTCAGCATGTCGGCGTACGGGGTGTCGCACGTGCGCGGCCTGATGGCCAGCACCTACGTCTTCACCGACGACGAGGTGGACGCGCGCAGCCTGCACCGCGCGTACCTGCGCTTCTACAAGCAGCGCCCGTTCGTGCGGGTCCGCCGGCACAACGAGACGCTGATCCCGGTGCCGGACCCGCAGGCCGTGCTGGGTTCGAACTTCTGCGACGTGTCCGTCCTGCACGACGAGGAGGCCGGGCGGATCGTCGTCCTGGCGGCGCTGGACAACATGGTCAAGGGCGCGGCGGGCCAGGCGATCCAGGCCCTCAACCTGCGCTTCGGCCTGCCCGAGGAGACCGGGCTGACCCAGCAGCCGGTGATGCCGGCATGACCGGGACGGCAGCCACCGACACCCCGACCGTCGTCAAGCTCGGCGGCAGCACGGTCGACGACCTCGCCGGCACCTGGTGGGACGACCTGGCCCGGTTCGGCCGGGACCGCCCGCTGGTCCTCGTGCACGGCTGGTCCAAGCCGCTGAAGAACCTCAGCCCCCGCTACCACGAGCCCTCGGCGATCCTGCGCGACCGGTACGGCAACCAGAGCCGGTGGACGACGCCCGAGGTCATCGAGGACATCAAGACCGTCAGTGCCGAGCTCGCCGAGGACGTCCTGCGACGCCTGGAGCAGCGCGGCATCACCGCCGAGCGGGTGCTCGGCAGCGACGGCCTGGTGACCGCCGGCGAGGGTGAGCGCTGGTGGTGGAAGGAGAAGCAGCTCGTCGAGCTGGAGAACCTCGTCGGCCCGATCACCGGGGTGGACCCGGTGGTGCTGAAGAACCTCAAGGCCGGCCACGCCTACCTCGTCACCCCGCTCGCGCGGGACGCGGCGGGCCGGGAGGTGAACACCGACGGCGACCGGGCCGCTGCCGCCGTCGCCGGCGGCATCGGGGCCGAACAGCTGGTCCTGGTCACCGATGTCGCGCACCTGCTGATCGACGATCAGCCGGTGCGCCGGATCACGGCGGAGGCCGCGGCCCGGTTCCGGGACAAGGGCGCCACCGGCGGCATGCGCAAGAAGCTGCGCGCCGCGGGGGAGGCCCTGGACCGGGGAGTGGACCGTGTCGTCATCGGCAGCGCACCCGTGACGGACCTGATCGCCGAGCGCACCGGAACCGTCATCACACGAGCGTGAGGAGCAGGGTACGTGGCGAAATCCCGTGTGCTAGTCGTCAACAACGGAACGCTGTCGCTGAAGCAGCTCCGCGGCCGCTTCGAGGAGCTGGGTTCGGAGACGGACGTCGTCCGAGCCGAGGAGGTGCCCGCCGACCTCGGTGGCCGCTACCAGGCGATCGTGCTGAGCGGTACCAAGGTGCGGGCCTATGACAGCGACTTCTACCGGCCGCTGATCGACCTCGTGACCCATGCCGACGTCCCGGTCTTCGGGATCTGCGGCGGCATGCAGATCATCGCCGTCGCGGCCGGCGGCCGGCTCGCCGAGGGGCCGCAGCGGGTGGGCGGCTACGAGGTGCAGGTCGACAAGGAGGAGCCGCTCTTCACCCATGTGAAGCCGACCGTGACGGTGTTCCACCGGCACACCCTCTACCTCCAGGAGGCGCCCGAGGGCTTCCGCTCGATCGGCCGCTCGGAGCACGCCCCGGTGGAGTTCATCCGCTCCGAGGACGGGCGGATCCACGGGGCCCAGGCACATCTGGAGTTCCGCGCCGACGGTCTGGAGATTCTGCGAGGCTTCGCACAGCTCTACCAGTGACGATCCGTCAGCAGGCGCGTACGGCCGAGTCGTCCGCGACGGCCGGCGCGCCTGGCTGACGGACCGTCACATCATGAACCCATCTAGGTACCGAAGGAATGCGCACATGACTGTGGAAGAGACCCAGGCGCCGGCATTCGCCGTTCACCTCAACGGCAGCGGTGGTGCGATCAAGGGCTGGGTGGTCGTCGACTCCCTCGTCGACGGCCTGGCCATGGGCGGCACCCGGATGACCACCGGGGTCACCGAGGAGGAAGTGGCGGGCCTGGCTCGCGACATGACCGACAAGTTCACCCTCGCCGGGCTGCGCATCGGCGGCGCCAAGGCCGGCATCGTCTCCGACGGCACCGACCGCGAGGAGACCTTCCGGACCTTCGGCCGGACGGTGAAGCCGCTGCTGCACGGCGGCATCCACCTCGGCATCGACATGGGCGTCACCCCCGCGGACCGGGCGGTGTTCTTCGCGGAGGCCGGTTACGACCCGCGCTTCCGGCTGGGTGCCCCGGACATGCCGATCGACTGGCGCACCTACTACGAGCCGCTGATCGACTGCACCGGGCACGGTGTGGGGGTGGCCGCGGTCACCGCGCTGGAGGCCAGCGGCCGCACCGGGTCGGCCCGGGTCGTGGTGCAGGGCTTCGGTGCGGTGGGCCGTGCCGTCGCCCGGTTCCTGGAGGACCGCGGCCACACCGTGGTGGGCGTCGCCGACGTCCAGGGCACCATCAGCGCGGACCGGCTGCCGGTGGCCGACCTGGTCGCCATCACCGACGAGTTCGGCCGGATCGACCGCTCCCGCCTGCCGCAGGGCGTCACCCAGTCCGGCGAGCCGGACGCCTGGCTCGACGTCGACGCCGACCTGCTGATCCTGGCGGCGCAGAAGCACGCGATCAACGCCGACAACGCGCACCGGCTGCGCTCGCGCCTGGTGGTGGAGGGCGGCAACCTCGCCTCCAGCGCCGAGGGCAAGGCCAAGGTGCTGGCCGCGGGCGCCACCGTCGTCCCCGGCGTGATCGCCAACATCGGGGGCGCCGGCTCGGCGGCCCTCGCCGTCACCCGGGTCGTGCCGTTCCACCTGGAGGCGGAGGCCCGCAAGGCCTGGGTCTTCGACTGGGTCGGCGACCGGGTGCGGCAGAACACCCGCGACCTGCTGGAGATCGCCGCCGCCCGCGCCGGCGACCCGCTGCCCGAGCTGCTCGCCGCCCGCCGCAAGGAGCGCGGATGACCGCCGGCCCGTCCGTCGGCCCGGACCAGGCCCCGCCCCGGGGCAGCGCGGCCGAGTACCTGCGGCGCGGCTGGTGGCGCGAGGAGACCTTCCTCGACGACCTGCGCCGCCAGGCCCGGCTGCGGCCGCGCAAGCTCGCCGTCGCGGCCCGCCGGATCGGCGAGGCGCGCACGGACACCCTGGACTACTCCGAACTGGCCGTGCTGACCGACCGCTTCGCCCTGGCGCTGGTGGAACTCGGCGTCGAGCGCGGCGATTTCGTCGCCGTCCAGCTTCCCAACCGGTGGGAGACGGTGCCGCTGCTGTTCGCCTGCATCCGGGTCGGCGCGGTCATCTGCCCGATCGACCCGGTCTGCCAGGAGGAGGAGCTGCGGCACCGCCTGGAGCTCACCGGCGCCCGGGTCTGCATCACCGTCCCGGAGTGGAACGGCTACCCGCTGGCCGCCCACCTCACCGCGCTGAAGGCCGAACTTCCGCTGGAGCACGTGGTGGTGGTCGGCGGCCGGGACGCCGGGACGCTCTCCTTCGACGAGCACTTCGTCGGCGTCCCGTGGGAGGAGCAGCGCGCGGGCGAGCTGGACGGGCGCGAACTCACGCCCGACGAGCCGTTCGTGGTGCTCTTCACCTCGGGCACCACCGGGGTGTCCAAGGGCGTGCTGCACAGCCAGAACACCATCTACGCGGCCGTCCGGGGCTACGCCGACACCTTCCTGCTCGACGACAGCCTGGTCGCGGCCGTCACCACCCCGCTCGTCCACTACTCCGGCTTCGGCCAGGGCATCCTGACCGGCGTCATGCTCGGCGCCACCGTCGCCTTCCAGGACGTCCGGCGCAACTCCGCCCTGCTCGACCTGGTCGAGCGCTACGGCGCCACGCTGGTCTACGGTCCGCCGTCCACCCTGGCCGACATCGCCAGGTCCCAGCGGGAGGACCCGCGCGACGTCTCCACCCTGCGCCACGCCGTCACCGGCTCCGCGCCGGTGCTGCAGGAGCTGGTGGACGAGGTGCGCGAGACCCTCGGGGCCCGGACCTACTCGGTGTGGGGGATGTCCGAGTTCGGGCCGGTCACCATCACCCGGCTCGACTACAACCCGGACTGGGCGGCCAGCAGCAACGGCGGGCCGATCGACTCCATGGAGCTGCGCGTCGACGACCGCGACGACCCGGGCAAGCGCGCCCCGGTCGGCCGGCTGCGGGTGCGCGGCGCGGCGCAGGCCCTCGGGTACTACAAGCGCGAGGACGTGTTCGCCGCCGAGTTCAACGCCGAGGGCTGGTTCGACACCGGGGACTACGCGCGCGACGACGGCCGCGGCGGCATCCGCATCCTCGGCCGGGCCAAGGACGCCCTGATCCGCGACGACACCGTCGTCCCGATGACGGAACTCGAAGCGATCATCTCCCGGCACCCCGAGGTGACCGAGACCGCGCTGGTCGGGACCACCGGGCGCAGCGACGACCCGATCCTCGCGGTGGTCGTCACCGCCGGCGCGCAGCCGGGGCTGGAGGAGATCCACGCCGTGCTGCGCGAGGCCGGCCAGGACCCGCGCTTCTTCCCGGAGCGCGTGGTGGTCGTCGACGCCCTGCCGAAGACGCTCACCGGCAAGGTCCGCAAGGCCGAGCTGCGCCGCCGCTACGGCGGGCAGTGACCCACGCCGGATCGCCCCGGTCCCGCCCCGCCGACCACCAGCCCCCTCCGATCCCTGGAGCACACCCATGCCCGAGCCCGCGAAGGTGACCCTGTCGGCGACGTTGGCCGCCGACGAGGCCCTCGCCCGCAGACGCGCCGCCGGCGAACAGGTCCTGATCATGGCCAGCGGCGAGATCGGCCTGCCGGTCCACCCCGAGCTGAGGGCCCGGCTGGCGGCCGCCGCCGACCGGTCCACCTACGGCCCGGTGGCCGGCAGCCCGGAGCTGCGGTCGGCGGCGGCCGGCTACTGGCAGCGGCGCGGTCTGGCCGCCGACCCGGAGCTGGTCGTTGCCGGGCCGGGCAGCAAGGCCCTGCTGTTCGCCCTGATCATGGCGGTCGGCGGCGACGTGGTGATCCCCCGGCCCAGCTGGGTCAGCTACGCCGCCCAGGCCGAGCTCGTCGGCGCCCGCGTCCTCAAGGTCCCCGTTCCGGCGGGGGAGGGCGGCGTACCGGACCCGGACCTGCTGCGCGAGACGGTCCTGGCGGCCCGCGCCGCCGGGCACGACCCGCGCTCCGTCGTCGTCACCCTGCCGGACAACCCCACCGGCGCCGTCGCCACGCCCGACACCGTCCGGCGGCTGGGCGAGGCGGCCCGGGAGCTGGACCTCGTCATCATCTCCGACGAGATCTACTGCGACCTGGTCTTCGACCAGGCCACGCCGGCGGTCTCCCCGGCCGCGTTCGCACCCGAGCGCACCGTGGTCACCACCGGGCTGACCAAGAACCTGGCGGTGGGCGGCTGGCGGACGGGCGTCGCCCTGCTGCCCGAGGGCGCCGCCGGGCGCCGGCTCCACGCCCGGCTGATCGCCATCGCCAGCCAGATCTGGTCCAGCCCGCCCGCCCCCGTCCAGGTGGCGGCCGCGTACGCCTTCGGCGAGCCGCCGGAGATCGTGGCGCACGTGGCGGCCTCGCGCCGGCTGCACGGGATCGTCGCCGCGGCGACGGCCGAGCGGTTCACCGCCGCCGGAGCGCTGCTGGCGCCGGTCCGCGCCACCTGCTATCTGTACCCGGACTTCGAGCCGCTGCGCGAGCGGCTCCGCTCCGTCCACGGGGTGCGCACCGGGACGGAGCTGGCCCGGCTGCTCACCGACCGCTACGGCGTCGGCGTGCTGGGCGCCGAGGCCTTCGGGGAGGCCGCCGAGCCGCTGCGGCTTCGCGCGGCCACCAGCCGGTTCTACGGCGAGACGGCGGAGCGGCAGCACGCCGCCCTGGAGGCCGCCGACCCGCTCGGGCTGCCGTGGATCCGGGCCGCCATCGACCGGGTCGACGAGGTCCTGACGGACCTCACCGCCCCGTCCACCACCCGGCTCCTGCCGGGCCGACCGCACCAACGAGCCTAGGAGGACCACCGAGATGTCCGTACTTTTCGAATGCGAATACCAGGGTGAGCGGTACGTGGGCTTCGAGAAGCCCGTACCCGGAAAGGCTCTGACGCTGTACCGGGTGAACGACGGCCGGCTGCAGGCCGAGTTCATCGCCGCCGAGACCGCCGAGGACGTCGTCGCCGCGATCAAGGCCGAGGTCACCCCGATCACCGTCGAGGGCGGCGAGGAGCAGGTGAAGTACCTGCCGCCGCTGTTGCCCGAGGCCAGCGGGAACGCCCTGTTGAGCGGTTTCATGCGGACCCACAAGTCGAAGTTCGAGGGCGAGCCGGGCGAGGACGAGGAGTTCGTCGCGCCGAACTGGTTCTTCAAGGGCTTCGGTTCCTGGCTGCGGCTGCCCGGCGAGACCCTGGTCGTCCCGGAGAAGTCGGTGGCGCTGATCGAGGAGCCGGAGCTGGCCCTCGTCTACGTCAACGACGACGCGGGCAACCCGCGGTACGTCGGCTACACCTTCGGCAACGACCTGTGCGACATCGGCCTGCACATCCAGAACCCGGGCTGGAACCCGTACTGCAAGCTGTGCGACACCTCGATCACCCCGTGGCTGTTCCTCGGGGAGCCGCCGGCCTCGGTGACCGGCCGGGTCGTCATCGAGCGGGACGGCGTCCCCGCCTGGGAGGGCCCGTTCGACTGCGGCGAGGACGCCCTGTACTTCAAGATCCAGGACATGGTGGACAACCTGTTCGAGTACCCGGCGCTGCGCCGCCCGGGCCTGGTCAACTACGTCCTGCTCGGCGCCGACAAGGCGAGCTTCCACGACGGTTTCCGGATCGCCCACGGCGACCGCATCACCATCGACTTCAAGAGCCACGGCGTGGTGCTGGACAACGAGGTGACGTTCACTCAGTCCAACTACCCGGCCTAGTCGTTCGGGGCTCGCCGCCGTTGGCCGGTTCCCGCCCTTCTGGCCCGATCCGCCTGCCCGGTGGGGCTGTCCGCCCCGCCGGGCAGGCGGGTTCCTGCGGAGCGTCCACCATGTGAGACGGTCTCGCCGCCGCATCGGAAGCCCCGCGGCCACCCCCGCGGCTGACTGTCCGGAGCGTCGTTCCGGGCCCGTGAGCTGCACGTTTGATGGTCCGTCAACTCCGTTCAACGCCACGCCGAGTGCCGTCCACCGGGCTCGCCGCACCCGCTACTTCCGCCGGAACATAAATAAGTCCATCATCTCTGCGGGAAACGGGATGACCGGGCGGTCGGCGGTTGTTGCGGCTGGCAGCGCGCTGCGTGGGGGCCGGGGGGCTTTGGCGTGCGACGAACCGGCACGCGACGAACCGCTCTCCGCCCGCAGTCGGCTCACCCCGTACCGCAGCAGCGTCCTGAATCCGCATTCGTATGAGAGTTCGAGGTATCAAGCATGGCAACCTCCCAGACCGGGCTGTCGGCAAGCTCCCCTCCGGACACACCCTCCGCGGAGGAGAGCCGGAAGCTCCCGATGTCCCCCCTGCTGGCCCTGGCCACGGCCGCCTTCGTGATGGTGCTGACCGAGGCGCTGCCCGCCGGCGTGCTGCCCGAGATGGCGCGCGACCTCTCGGTCAGCGAGTCCGCGGCGGGGCAGGCGCTGACGATCTACGCGATCGCCACCGGCGTCTCGGCCATCCCGCTCGCCGCCGCCACGGCCGGCTGGCGCCGCAAGCAGCTGGTCCTGGTGGCGGTGGTGGCCTTCATCCTCGCCAACACGGTCACCGCCATCTCGTCGAGCTACGTCCTGACCATGGGGTTCCGTCTCGTCGCCGGTGTGGCCGCGGCCGCCGTCTGGGGTGAACTCGTGGTGTACGCGCGCCGGCTGGCGCCGCCGCACCTGGTCGGCCGGGCCATCGCGATCACCATGATCGGCATCCCGCTCGCCCTGTCGCTGGGCATCCCGGCGGGCACCTTCCTCGGCAAGGTCTTCGGCTGGCGCCTGACCTTCGGTCTGATCACCGCCGTCACCGTGCTGCTGCTGCTCTGGATCATCGCGTCCGTCCCCGACCACCCGGGGCAGAAGGCCGAGCACCGCGAGCCGATCCTCCAGGCCCTGCGCCTGCCCGGGGTGTCGATCATCCTGGTCGTGGTGGCCGCGTACGTGCTCGCCCACAACACCTTCTACACGTACATCGCCTCGTTCCTCGACGAGAACAAACTGGGGGACAACCGCGACACCGTCCTCCTGGTCTTCGGCCTCGCCTCGATGCTGAGCATCTGGATCACCGGCACGCTGATCGACCGCTACCTGCGCGAACTGACCATCGCCAGCTGCGTCCTGTTCACCGTGGCGGCGGTCTTCCTCGCGCTGACGCCGGGCAGCCCGGTGGCCGTCTACGGGGCGATGGTGCTGTGGGGCCTCGGCTGGGGCGGCCTGGCCACCCTGCTGCAGACCGCCGTCACCAACACGGGCGGCAGCCGCGGCCAGGCCCTGCTGGTCACGGTCTGGAACTCGTTCATGGCCGGTGGCGGCGTGGCCGGCGGGGTGCTGCTCTCGGCGGCCGGCCCGGGCTCGTTCCCGTGGACCGTGCTGGTGCTGGTGATCCCGCTGATCGCCCTCGTGTTCGCCGCCCGTACGCACGCCTTCCCCGCGAAGCGCGCGGAAGCGGTCTGATCCTCCCGGCAGATGGCAGTGGCTCCCGCCCTCGGGCGGGAGCCCCAGCCGAATTCCCAACACCAAGGTGAGGGAGACCGGGTTAGCAAGTGACCCGGGGGACCC
>NZ_JBEXYD010000101.1:0-17433 GCF_040630735.1 Kitasatospora sp. NPDC005748 | reverse complement strand
AGCTACCTCGCAGGCCTTCACCTCCGCGCCTCGATGATCTGGATAGACGACCTCGTACGACCGCTCCACTGATCACAACATCACACAGGCCCTAGTGCTGGATTCCTTAGAGGTCCTAACAAAGGCGTTGGACGTGGCGGTGGGTGATCAGGCAGGTGGCGAGGCCGAGGAAGGCCTCGTGGATGTCGTCGCGCCGTTCCCAGCGGATGCGCAGGCGGCGGAAGCCGTGGAGCCAGGCGATGGTCCGTTCGACGACCCAACGGTAGACGCCCAGGCCGGAACCGTGGGGCACTCCGCGGCGGGCGATCATCGGTTTGATGCCCTGCTTCCACACCAGTCGCCGGTACTTGTCGTGGTCGTAGCCGCGGTCGGCGAACAGGAGGTCGGGGCGGCGCCGGGGTCGGCCGACGAGGCCGGCCACGGCGGGAACTTTCGCCAGCAGGGGCAGCAGCTGGGTGACGTCGTTGCGGTTGCCGCCGGTCAGTGACACCGCGAGCGGGATGCCCTGGGCGTCGACGAGGACGTGGTGCTTGCTGCCCGGTCGTGCGCGGTCGACCGGGCTCGGTCCGCTTTCGGGCCCCTTCGGGCAGCCCGGACGTGGCTGGAGTCGATCACCGCCCGGGACCAGTCTAGGTGCCCAGCGGCCCGGAGCTTTCGCAAGAGGACCAGATGGAGCCGGTCCCACACGCCGGCCTCGTTCCAGGCGGCCAGGCGCCGCCAGCAGGTCATGCCCGAGCCGAAGCCGAGCTCCTGGGGCAGGTACTCCCACTGGATGCCGGTGTGCAGCACGAACAGGATCCCGCACAGCGCCTGCCGGTCCGGAACACGAGGTCGCCCCTGCTTCAGCTTCGGCGCCGGCCCGGGCAACAACGGCTCGATCAAGCCCCATAGTTCGTCCGACACGACCCACGGACGAGACTCCCTCTTCCCCACGGACGGACTAACGAGCACATCAACCGACAGTCACGCGACTACGACTTTTGTTAGGGCCTCTTAGAGTATTAGCCAGGTGAGGGTTCCTCTGAGCCATATGTGAGTAGCGGACGAGCATGCGTTCCGAGTTCGCCCCCCTGGTCGCCCTTGCTGAACGCCTGAATATCGCCCTCGTCGTCCAGGAAGACCAATTCGGTGGAAGTCTCGCCAAAGACGTTATATGTCACGCAGGCGGCGTCGCCGCTTTCCGGGAAATAGAAAGAGACAAGGCGTTCCGGAATCCCAATTTCCAAGTCCGAATATTCGATCATTGCACGCTTCATAGGGATCCACCTTGCCCATAAGCTCGTTGACATCGCGCACACCATGCCAACGACCGCAGTGACACGGCGCTACCACCGATTACGGGGCAGAGCCGGGCACCGTACAGACCCCGGGCACGGCGAGACCGTCGAGGGAATAGGTTCCCCCGCCGGTGCCGGCGCGACGCAGTCACTCGGGAAACCTAGGACCACTCAACCGCCGCCTGGTCACCGGCCCTTGTGAACTCCAGATTCGGGCACATGACTTCCGGAATCCACTGGTCATGAATTCTCATGCCATCGATCCCCCTCACTGAAGCCCGAGCCTTTAGCAAACCCTGATCCCCAGCTCAGAACCGATCAGCCATGTTGCGTTTCTGTCAGTATCGTTCGCGGAGAAGTGACTTCCAGATGCAAGGGTCGAGGTTTCGATCAATCATTTCCTCGGCGTCAGGAAACTCTCCACTTAGGACCGCCACAAGGAAGTCAACCATTCCCCCGTCGAATCGATTCATCTCATCTCCCCCGTACCGCCATACCACAACTGGCCATTGGTCTGGATCCGATCCGACCATGTGCCAACAGAAGTAGTCAGCAGACGTGTTGCTAGCCCACCCCAAGAGGCCGCCTGGCGCCAGGAATGGCCCGTAAGGCCGGACCGCCTCCGGAAACCATCCGCCCCACTGCTCCATCATCTGGCTCAGGTTTTGGTTAAACCGATACAGCCCGTCAAATCTGGCCTCATCGAGAATATCAGGCTTTAGCGATGGGGATGCAACAACGAGGTCACCCGAGAAACAGACGGGCCCATATCGTTCAATGAATGCTCGATAGTCCGAAGGAAATGGGACACCAAGCTGCTCTACGGCCTTATTCCAGGGAACCTCGAGCGGGGGGTAGTCGGGCATCCCCATTATTGCTTCAAGGTCGCCGAGGGTATGAGACATATACTACACCTTCCTAATCTCCGAGCCGAACGGTCCCATTTGCTCCCACTTTCTCATTGCGAACGTACCTGAAATCGCGAACCCCTGGACGCCCATCAGCGTACTGCCCAATAGCAACCATGAAGAATCCCATCGGAATTCGGCTCGAGGGCGTCTGGTAGACCGGAGTAACTGTATAGTCGACAATTTGCTTGCCCCTCATAGCGGCCCCGACGACGCCCACCTCGAACCCTCGCATAGCTGACTTGGTGGTGTTCACGCCAACCTGAAAGCATGGCGCGAGGTTCTGGGCGACGCCGCGGCCGCCGAACTCGCGCGCGATGAAGTGGCAGCGAGCAAGGCCTGGTACCCCATCGGGACTCCAATCCGCGTCATCCACGATCTCCTTCGCCGCCGACCACCCAGTGATTTCTCCGTCCGCACCGGTCCCGCGCTTTGAACGTGGCGTACCAGTCAGACAGGCCTCGGCAGCAGTCGGACGCCTTACACCAGGGCTACCTGCAACATCCTCCATGTTCCCGTACTTGATCCACCCAGTTCCAGTCCCGTCCTTGTTATCGGTGTCGGATCCTGCCGGACGACGGTCCAGACAGCTCTGAGGCTTGTCCCTATCTGGCTGGGTGCTCTGGCCCGGTTGGGGGCCGGGAGCGGTCGTCGTGCCCGGCAGTGCGTTCGGGACGAGGACGAGGAGGGCGAGGAGGTCGGCGCTGCTGTAGGCGGCGGCGATGATGTTGGGGGTGTCGTGGGGGTTGGGGGCCGTCCAGTCGGCTTGGGGGGTGGGGCGTTCGGTGTAGGGCTTCGTCTTGTCGAAGAGCGGCTTGGGAGGCTCGGCTCTGGGCGCAGCGGGGCGCGGGGGTGTCTTGGAGTGGCCGCAAGCGGTGCAGGTTGGGGTCTGCTGCGGTCCGGTGGGGTTGGCGGCGGGCAGGCCTGTGGGGCTCTGGGGCGCGGAGGTCGGGGTGCTGGGCCTGGAGTTGCGCCAGTCCCGGGCGGCCTGCTTCTCCTGGTAGACGTCACTGCTCGCGTAGCCGCTTGGCGCGGTGCTCGGACTGCCGAAGCTGCTCACGCCGAGGCCCCCGACGCCCGCACCGGGGATGGAGAAGCCCGGCATCGGTGCGGTGTTCGCGCCGCTCGACGGCGGCCGGTAGCCCGAGGTGTTCGGGACGTAGGGCTCGGCCTGTGGAGCAGCCTTGGCTGCGGGCGCGGAGTTGGCTCCCGGCTTGATCTTGATAGTGCCGTTGAAGGTGCCGTTCTTGCCGAATGAGATTCCGCCGCCGGCGTTGCCGGCTGAGATCTGGATGGAGCTGCCTGCCGCGCCCGGGGAGCCCGGTCCGCCGCAGCCACAGTGTGAGACGTTCTCGTGTCCGGTGGGGTCGGTGCCGCCCAGGGGGTCGGCGTTGGCGTAGGTGTAGCGGTTGGCCTGGCTGGAGGGGCTGGGGTCGAGTTGCCAGGAGTCGCGGCTGGTGAAGCCTCCGGTGCCGGGGCGGTACCAGCGGGCGGCCATGTTGACGTCGCCGCTGTCGGGGTCGGTCCAGCCGGACTGGTAGCCGAGGCTGGAGCGGGTTCCGGTGGTGGCGACGGGCTTGCCGAAGGGGTCGTAGGTGGTGGCGCCGGTGACGGTGGTGCCGTCGGTGTTGAGGGTGGCGGTGGCGTCGGTGTGCTGGTCGGTGCGGATGCGCAGGTTGGCGGTGCCGTTGGTGGCGCCGAGCAGGGTGCCGGCCCCGTCGCGGGCGTAGCTCCAGGTGCCGTCGCCCGTGAGGTTGTTGGATCCGCCGTCGTAGGTGAACTTGGCGGCGTTTCGGGTGGTGACGCGGTCGAGGCCGTCGTAGGTGTAGGTGGTGGTGCCCTCGGTGACCTGGCGGCCGAAGGCGTCGTCGGCGAGGGTCTCCTGCGTGAGGCCGGTGGTGACGGCGGCGAGGGTGCCGCGCGGGGTGTAGCGGTAGGTGCTGGTGCCGTCGGAGAGCAGGCGGTTGCGCTCGTCGTAGGTGGCGGTGGCGGTGCCATTGCCGGTGCGGTTGCCGGCCGCGTCCCAGGTGTAGGCGGTCGTGGTGGTGTCCGCGGTCCAGGAGGTGAGGCGCCCGGCCAGGTCGTAGCCGTAGTGGTTGTCGCGCACCGGGTCGGTGGCGGTGCCGGCGACGCTCTTGCGGGTGAGGCGGTTGTCGAGGTCGTACTCGTAGGTGGTGCCGGTGAGCGGGGTCGCGGTGTCGCCGCCGACGAGCAGCTGGTCGCCGGTGAGGCGGCCGAGCGGGTCGTAGCCAAGACGGCGCTCGGACATCGTCTTGAGCTTGGTGGTGTCGGCCGGGTCGGGGGCGACGTAGGACTGCTTGGCCAGGCGACCGTCGCCGTCGTAGCCGTACCGGTTCTGCGTGCCGGTGCGGGGGTTGTGCGCCCAGTCCAGCTGACCGTCGGCCTGGTAGCCCATGAGGGTGTCGCCGGTGTCCTTGTCCCAGCGCTTGGTCAGGCGCCCGTCGGCGTCGTACTCCCAGGTCTGGGTCGCGGCGTTCAGGTCGGTGCCGGCCTTGATCAGCAGGCCGCGGTCGTTGTAGGCGTAGCTCTGGCCGGTGAGGGTCGAGGAGTTGTGCCGGACGAGGTGGCCGGCCTTGTCGTAGGCCAGTTCGCGGTCGGTGGTGGCCGCCTCGGCGCCGGTGCCGCTCTCGCGGACCAGGCGCCCGGCCGGATCATAGCTACTGGTGCGGACCACGCCGCCGGGTTCGGTCAGCTTCACGGCCTGGGCGGCGACGTCGTAGGCGGTGGTCCAGGTACGGTCGGCCGCCGCCGGGTGGGCGGTGGTGGCGGGCTCGATCGTGGACTCCGGCAGGCCCCACGGGTTGAAGGTGTAGACGGTGGTGTTGCCCTTGCCGTCGGTCAGGCGGGTGCGGTTGCCGGCGGCGTCGTAGCCGAAGGTGGTGGTGATGTTCTGGCCGGTGGCGACCGGCTCGGTGAGCGTGGTCGGGCGGCCGAGCGCGTCGTAGGTGGTGCTGGTGACGGCGCCGGTGGCCGGGCTGGTGGAGGAGACCGCGCGGCCTTCGAGGTCGAACGCGGTGGTGGTGGTGCGCAGGACGGTGCCGGTGGGGTCGAGGTTGTCGGTGGTGGTGGGGTTGCCGAGGGCGTCGTAGTGGGTGCGGGTGGACTCGCCGAGGGGGGCGATGGCGCGCACGGGCCGTCCGGCGGTGTCGTATTCGAGCGTGCTGACGCGGCCGAGGGGGTCGGTGGCGGTGACCGTCTGGCCGGCGGGGTTGTAGGTGGTGGTGCTGGTGGCGCCGGTCGGGGTGGTGAGGGCGGTCTGGTTGCCGGCGTCGTCCCAGGTGAACGTGGTGGTGAGGTTCTGGGGGGTGGGCTTGCGTTCGACGGTGGTGGCGGTGAGGGTGCGGCCGAGTTGGTCGTAGGTGGCCTCGGTGCGGGCGCCGACCGGGTCGGTGGCGGACAGTGGGAGGCCGGTGGGGGTCCAGGTGGCGGTCCAGGTGGGTGGGTTGTCGTCGACGGGGGGCTGGAGTCCGCCGAGGGAGTTGGGTTCGACGCGCTGGACCTGGTGGCCGAGGCGGTCGTAGGTGTAGGTGGTGCGCCGGCCGGCCGCGTCGGTGCTGGCGGTGACGCGGGAGAGTTTGTCGTACTCGACGCGGCTGGTGGCGGTGAGGGGTGTGGTGGTGCCGGGCGGGGTGTAGTCGGGCAGGGTGGCCGAGGTGGTGCGGCCGAGCTTGTCGACGGTGGTGCGGGTGATGCGGCCGAGCGGGTCCTTGGTGGTGACGGCTTCGCCGAAGGCGTTGTAGCCGGTGGTGACGGTGGGGCGCGCGGGGGTGGCGGCCGCTCCCCCGCTCTCGGTCAGGATCTGCGGGGCGGTGGTGGCGATGGCGCGGCCGAGGGCGTCGTACTGGTGGGTGGTGGTGTGGGTGGCGGGGTCGGCGCCGGGGGCGTTGCCGTTGGGTGAGGTGCTGGCGGTGAGGAGGCCGCGCTGGTCGTAGGCGAAGGTGGAGACGGCGGTGGGGCCGCCGGTGGAGGAGGCGAGCTGGGTGCGGGTCAGGCGGCCGGCGGGGTCGTAGGTGTTGGTCTGGACGCTGTTCTCGGTGTCGCTGACCTTGAGGGTGGTGGAGGTGACCCGGTCGTCGGCGTCGTAGCCGGTGGTGATGGTGCGCTTGAGCCCCGCGGGGTCGAGGACGCTCTGGGTGATGCGGCCGGCGGTGTCGACGGTGTTCACGGTGGTGGTGCGGCCGCCACCGGTGGTGCGCTTGGTGAGCTGGCCGGCGCCGTCGTACTCGTCGGCCTCCAGCACGATGGCACGGGTGCCGCCGTCGGCCTGGGTGACGTTGCGCGCGGTGGTGGTGGCGGGCAGGCCGTCGTCGAAGTAGGTGTAGGAGGTGACGGCGCCCATGGCGTCGGTGACGGAGGCGAGGCGGCCGGCCGGGTCGTAGGCGCGGGATTCGACGGTCAGGTCGCGGGTGCCGTTGCCGTCGCCGTTCCAGCCGTTGACGATGGTGGTGGCGAGCTGGCCGCGCGGGGTGTAGGTGGCGCGGGTGACCTGGCCGAGCGGGTCGGTCACGCTGGTGGTGCGGCCGAGGTTGTCGTAGCCGTAGCGGGTGACGGCGCCCTCGGCGTCGGTGTCGGTCTCGGCCCGGCCGGCCGCGTCGTAAAGCGTGGAGGCGGTCCGGGAGCCGTCGGTGCCGACGATGTCGGCGGTGGTGGAGCCGGTGATCCGGCCGTCCTGGTCGAAGGCCACGGTGGTCTTCGTCTGGTGCTCGGTGCCGGTGACGGCGTCGGTGACCTTCGGCCCGGTCTGGGCGGTCAGGTGCCCGAGGTCGTCGTAGGCGTAGGTGGTGGTGACGCCGGCGGGCTGGGCGTCGGAGGTCTCGGTCGCCGAGGTCTTGCGGCCCGCGTTGTCGTACTCGTAGGTGAGCTTGAGGCCGCTGGGCGTAGTCGTGGCGGCGAGGTCGCCGGAGGCGCGGTAGGTGTAGGTGGTGACGGCGCCGCCGGCGGTGGTCTCGGTGGCGAGCAGGCCCGGCGGGGTGGTGCCGCCGCCGACGGCCGGTTCGGTGCCGGTGGTGTAGGAGGCGTGGGTGGCGCGGCCGTCGGGGCGGGTGGTGGTCTCGGGCAGGCCGAGGGCGTTGTAGGAGACGGTGGTGCGGTAGGTGTCGTCGGTGGGGCCGGCGGAGCGGGCGTCGCGGGTCTCGGTGGGCTTGTCGTTGCGCGGGTCGCGCGGGTTGTCCTGGTTGTGGAAGTAGCTGGTGTAGGAGGTCCAGCAGGAGTCGGCGTCGCGGCAGGTGGTGAGGGAGAGGGTGTTGCCGCGCTCGTCCTGGCCGCTGACGGTGGTGTGTCCGTTGGGGTCGGTGACGGTGTGGACGAAGCCGCCGGTGTCGTAGGTGTAGCTGGTGGTGCCGCCGCCCGCGTCGGTGCGCGCTATCAGGCGGTCGGCGCGGGTGGCGTCGTGGATGTCGGTGGAGACGTTGCCGGCCGGGTCGGTGAGCGTGACCCTGGAGGCCAGTTCGGCGGAGGAGGAGGCCGAGCGGGCCTGGTAGTGCGCGGCCACCCGGTCCGCGCTCAGCGGGTGCTGGTAGAACGCGACCTCGTCGATGTAGCCGTCGAACCAGGACCAGCCGCCGTTGCCGCCGGGCATCGAGCCGGTCCAGCCACCGCCGAGGTAGGTGCGGTTCATGTTCAGGTGGTCGACCGTGCCGGTGGCGGTGCCGACCAGGGCTCCGTCGAGGTAGAGGGACTGGGTGCCCTGGGCGGCGCTGATCACGGCGTGGTGCCAGGAGCCGTCGTTGACCGCGCCGCCGGAGGTGATCGGGTCACCGTCGATGCCGTAGAAGAGGCCGCGCAGCCTGCCGTCGGAGCCCACGTACAGGACGGGAACCGTGTTGTAGGGTGCGGCGCCCATCGGTTCGCTCTGCTCGGACAGGATGACGCCGGCGCTACCGGTGCGGAACCAGAGTTCGGCGGCCAGGTCGCTCTTGGCCTGCAGGAGCGGGGCGGGCAGGTCGACGTAGGAGGCGCTGGTGGCGTGGAACTCGGCGGCGTGGCCGTCGCCGGGGCCGAACACGCCGGTGAGGCCCGGCCTGACGGCCGGGGCGTAGCTGCCGTTGCCCTTGGTCGCGGCGACCTCGCTGGCGGCGGTGGTGCCACTGGTCTCGTCGAGGTGCCAGAACCCGGCCGGTGCGTCGGTGACGACCGAGCCGCGGTAACCGACGCCCTGGCCGGCGACCTGGGCGCTGCGGGCCCGGTAGTGGGCGAGGACGTCGGCCTCGCTCAGCGGGTGCTGGTAGACGGCGACCTCGTCCATGCTGCCCGTGAAGTGGCTGACGTCGCCGGGGGAAGCCGGCCACATCGCGGCGAAGCCGGCGCCGAGGTAGGTGTGGGTGTTCTGCTGGTGGTCGACGGTGCCGGACTGGGTTCCGACGGCCTTGCCGTCGAGGTAGAGGGTCTGGTTCGAGCCCTGGGCGGAGAGGACGACGTGGTGCCAGGCGCTGTCGTTGACGGCGTTCTCGGACGGGGTGCTGGTCGTGCTGCCGTGGAAGCGGCCGCGCAGCTTGCCGTCGTCACCGACGTAGAGGATCGGGGTCCAGGTGCCGCCGGGTCCGGCAGAGTCGTCGATGGCGCGGCTCTGGTCGCCGAGCAGCACGCCGGGGCGGTCGGTGGTGAACCAGAGTTCGACGGCGAGGTCGGTCTTGGCGTGCAGGACGTCCTGCGGGATCTCGACGGAGGAGCCGGCGCTGCCGTCGAAGCGGGCGGCGGTGTCGTCGGTCGGCGCGAACACGCCGGGGGCGTTCTTGGCGACGCCGTCGCCGTAGGTGCCGGTCAGGCCGGTACCGGTGTCGCTGGCGGCCAGGGCGCCGTCGCGTTCGCCCAGGCGCCAGAAGCCGGCCGGCTCGGAGGTTTTGACGGCGTTGTTGTAGAGGAAGGAGCCGCCGGTGAAGGTCGGCTCGGACAGCTTCCATTCGCCGCCGCCGGCGTCCGTGATCTTGGCGGCCCGCTCGGTCACCGCGTCGTAGGTCACCTGGGCGCTGGTGCGCCCCGTGGGCAGGACGGTCTTGGTGAGCTGGGCGCCGGCGCCGCGCAGGGCGTAATGCTCGGCCACCGTCTGCTCGGTGAGCGGGTAGTCGTAGACCGCGACGTCGTCGATCTGTCCGCTGAACCAGGAGGAGCCGCCGTTGCCACCGGGCATCGTGCCGGTGTATCCGCCGCCGAGGTAGGCGCGGTCCATGTTGAGGTGGTCGATGTCGCCGGCCGCGGTGCCCACCAGGGCGCCGTCCAGGAACAGCGCCGTGGTGTCCCGGGCACCGGCGAGGACCACGTGGTGCCAGGCGCTGTCGTTGACCGGGCCGGCCGTGGTGACCGGGCCGCCCTGGACGCCGTAGAAGAAGCCGCGCAGCCTGCCGTCGGAGCCCACGTACAGGGCGGGGACGACGTTGTACGGGTCCTCCCCCATCGCGCGGTTCTGCAGCGAGAGGATCACGCCCGCGCTGTCGGTGCGGAACCACAGTTCCACCGAGCGGTTGACGGAGGCGCTGACGGCACGGTTCGGCAGCTCGATCCAGGAGGTGGAGCGGCCGTTGAAGGTCACGGCGGTGTCGCCGCCGCTGCCGAGCGCGCCGGGGGCGCCCCAGGCGATATCCTGGGCCCCGCCGGGTGCGCGGTCGCCGACCTTGGCGTCGTTGGCCACGCTGGTGCCGGTGCTCTCGCCCAGGCGCCAGTACCCGGACGGGCCGGAGTCGCGCACGCCGGTGCGGTAGCGGGATCCGGTGCCGTACTCGTACACGGTGCAGCCCTGGGCCGCGGTCGTCGGGACGCCCGGCGGACACACCTTGGCCAGCCGGTCGCCGTCGTACTGGTAGGACCAGCCGCCGGTGACGCCGGAGGCGGTCACGGCGGTGACGTGGTCGCCGGTCCAGGCGAAGGACAGCGCGCGGCCGGAGGTGGTGTCCTTGACCTGGGTCAAGCGGCCGTCGGTGTAGAACAGCTCCTGGACGTGGCCCGCCATGTCCACGACCTGGCCGAGCCTGCCGGCCGGGTCGAAGTAGCGCACCGTCCCGCCGCGCTCGACCAGCATCCAGTTGCCGTCGTCGAGCTTGCGCAGATCCGCAGCGATCCCGGAGCCGGCGACGTAGGCGTTCTTGCCCGGGTCCCAGCCGAAACGGGCCCGGGAGCCGTTGGACGCGGTGAGCAGCACGTTGCCGCTCGAGGCGAGCCAGCCGCCCGACTCCGCCTGGATGCGCATGTCCCAGGGGGTGGTCCAGCCGGCGCCGAACAGGCCGGTGGTGCGCGGGTCGAGGGAGTTGTAGGAGCGGGTGAGGGACAGTTCGGGGCCGACGGTGGGCAGGGAGGCGTCGGTGGCGGCGGTGGTGTAGTTGCCGGTCGCGGTGCTGACGCTGCGTCCGGCGTCGGCGCCGGTGGTGTACTGGCTGGGCTGCGGGAGGATGGTGCGCAGGAGGGAGGGCTGTGACCAGTCGCTCTCGGCCGCGCCGTCGCCGGTCTTGGCGTACCAGGCGTACTGCTCGTTCCAGCTCAGCCATCCCGCGGGCACGCCGAAGCGGGACTGGCGGGCGAGCCAGCCGCTCTCACGGCAGTCCACCCGGGGGTTGTCGCCGATCACCCGGCACACCGAGAACTTGTAGTCCAGGCCGGGGTTCGGTGCGCTGTCCGGGTCCTGGCCCTCCGCCGTGAGGGTGGGCTGCACCTGGTAGACGACCGCGTTCGAGGGCGGCGCCAGGCGGGTCAGGTGCGGTGGCATGTTGATCGAGGAGATCTGGATCGCCAGCCGCGGGACGCCGGCGTCCATGTAGAAGTTGCTGGTCTGGTAGTCGTCCATCGTGAACGCGACCGTGTAGGCACCCTGGGGCAGGGCTCGAATGTGCGCGTCCACGACGGCCGCGCCGCCCGGCGGCACGTCGTAGGGCATCGCCGTCCAGGCGATGTTGGTCCCGTAGTCGGTGATGTGGTTGCCCCACTGGTCGTAGAGCATGTACGACATCTTGTAGCTGTTCGTCGGGGTCCAGGTCTCCATGCCGCGGTTCCACACCCGCAGCCTGACGATGCCGTCCTGGGTCGCGGTCACCGGCTGGACCAGGCCCCAGTTCTCGTAGTCCGCTCCGTACTTGGACCAGGTGACGTCCAGACTCGGCTGCCCGCCGGGCATGTCGTCACTGCCGAACTGCTTCCAGCCCCGCGAGTCCCGCGGGTCCGCCTTGATCGCCAGGCCGTAGTTCGGGGCCCATCCGTGCGTCCAGGCGTTGACGAGGCTACGGCCCCCATCGCCCAAATAGATGGACTCCCACCCGGGCTCGCATCCCCACGGCGCCGAGGCCGAGGCCCGCCAGCCGTGCGCGAACGACGGCGCGGCCAGCGCCGGCCCGGTGTCCGGGCCCGGCATGGTCCGCAGCGAGCCCTCCGACCAAGCGGAGGTGACCGGATGGATGCTCACCTGGCTCGGGGTGCAACTGTAGGACCAGCTGCTGTGCAGCCCGAGGCTGACATTGAGGACCGCGGCGTTGCGCAGGTCGTTCTCGATGCCGTTGAAGCGCACGAACGAGGCGGCCTGGTGGCCTCCGCCGTCGTAGGTACCGACCTTCAGGACGGTGTCGGCGGAGAAGTCCTGATTGTACGGCGACTGGACGTAGGTGCCGTCGACGGCCTTCACCGAGGAGAAGGACGGGTCGACCTTGACCGGGTAGACCCGCTCGGGCGCGGCGAGCCACGCCTGGTCCAGCGTCACCTTCAGCGCCTGGCCGCCGGCGTTCGCCACGAGCTCGTAACGCACACCGCCCGAGAACGCGCCCTCCTCGGTGTTGGGAGCGAACGCCGAGTCCATCATCCAGCCGGCCGGCATCCGGCCGCGCACCGCACCCGCCGTGTCCTTAAACACGACCGCGCCGTCGCCCTCCAGCGAAGCGGCGACGCCCTGCAGGCGCAGCGGGAACAGCCATTCGGCGGGGGCGGCGGGGTCCTTGAGGACCAGGGTCTCCTTGAAGGAGGTGCTGCCCGCGACGAAGGTGACGTCCGCGTGCGGGCGTGCTTCGGGGTAGGTGATGGTGGAGCCGTGTGCGGTGCCCTGGGCGGGCGCGGCGCCGTCGAGGGTGTAGCCGACCGAGATGCCGTCGGCGAGTTGCAGGCGTACCAGGGGGTCGGTGTTGGCGCTCTGGGCGAGGGTGAGTTCGCGTTCGCCCGAAGTGGAGGTCCAGCCGGTCTGAACGGGGGCGGCGCGGCCGGCGCCGGCCGTGCCGGTGGGGATCAGCGTGGTGTCGATCGCGGCCCAGGTCCCGTCGGCGCGGCGGAAGTTCACCGCCTGCGGGTAGGTGCGGGTGGTGAATGTGCCGTCCGCGTTCTGGAAGGTCCGGGCGTTCTCGGTGCGCTGCTTCGGTAGTTCCTTGCTCTTCACCGGGTCGAAGCTCTTGGCGGGGTCGGTCACCTTGGCCCCGGCGGGGCGGGGCGGGGCGTCGACGGTCTTGGCGTCGGTCTTCGGCAGCGCGGCGGGCGGGGGTATGACGGCCGGGACGGGGGCGGTGGTGGCGGTGGTGGTGTCCTGCGGCAGCTCACCGGGGGCGGGCATGGCGCCGGGCCGGCCGCCCTGCGCCTGGGCGCTGGTCGCGCCCGACGTGGCGTCGTGGCCCTGCCCGGCCGCGCTGCCCTGTCCCTGCTGGGGCAGCGGCCCCGGATTTGTGGCGGCCGTGGCGGCTTCCTGGCTCGCGACGGCCTCCAGCGCGGACGCCCCATCGGCGACACCGAGGACGACCATGACCATGGCCAGGGCGACAGCAAGACAACGACGAGCCGCGAACACCAGAGAACCCCATCGGGCAGACACCGAAGAATCCCGGCAGATATATCCGAACCGCGCCACCCGCATAAAGGCTACCGGCGGGTTTCGTGGCCAAGATCACGAGACAAACCGTCAGAGATCCCCATACGTCCCACCGCCCGCCGGGATAACGATTCGAGCCGTCATCCAGGAGGTAGCCGTGCACTGACGGCCCGCACCATCAGCGCAGGCCAGAAGGCCAACGTGCGGGGCGATCCATGCAACGATCGGAACCCGTAATTCCACGGCGGCGGACGCCTGAGAATCATCGAAGCAAGGCCCGTCGGAAACCATTCCAGGCCACTTCCAGGACTCATGACGGTGGGTCAACCGCAGCGGTTCGAGAAGAGGTTTCCCAATGGCGAAGAACCCGTTGCCGCGAACAGGGGCGGCCACAACAGGTCCGACGCCACCACAACCATCCGGGATCCCCGGTCCGCGCACACCCATGCCTGCGCCAACCGCCCCGACGTTCATGCCCCGCGGCCTGGCACCGGACCGCCGACATCGCACGGCGCATGCAAGTCGGCATGCTCGCCCGCGCCCGACTACAAGGGCACGTCCGGCGCACGGCCGGCCCACCGACCGGCCGCCTCCAGGTCCCGCTCGACGCTCGCCACCGCCTCTCTCACCGCCGACCACGCGACTTCGGCAGGTGCTGGAGCTTCACCAGTGGCTCAGCCGCTGTCACGAGACCCGCTCGGCGGAGGTCGTCGTGTCCCGCTGTGCCGTGTCCAGCACTACTTCCAGGCGCGTCGCTCGGGCCAGTCCCGGGCACTGGCTCCGGGCGCGGACCAGCGCCACACGGGCCTCGTCGTGGCGGCCGAGAGCGGTGAGCGCGGCGGCCAGCGTGCAACAGGCGTCAGCACGCCAGAACGGCGAACTGGCATTGACGCTCCAGCGCTGGCCCAGCAGGGCGGCCGACTCGGCCGGCCGTCGAGCAGCTCGGCATCCGCGGCGGCCTGCGCGTACTTGTGCGTCCAGGTCGGTTCCGGCTGGGAACCGTCGCCGTGGAGACCGATGAGCGCGAGGGCGACGCGGTGCCGGACCTCCCGCGAGGCCAGCTCGCCGGCCTCGCCGGCGGCCACCGCCGCTGCCGCCAGCAGCTGGTAGCCGGACACACGGCAGGCTCCCCCATGCCTCTGCAACACTTCCCGGGCTCCGGCGTCCGCCTGCTCGTACCGGCCTCCGGCGAGCAGGACGCCCACCTCGGTAGCACTCACCGGGCTCGACGCGGGCAGCAGGTCGAGCTGCTGGCGAGCCTCACCGATCCGGCCCCGGATCATCCGCCGTTCCGCGCGCGTCAGGGCGGGGTCGCGCAGCTGGTGTTCGATCAGGTCGTGCCGCAGTGTGAGGCCCAGAGCTCGGTCGAGGTCCAGGAGAACCACAAGGACGCGAAGAACTGCGACACCAAGGCCGACCTCGCCACCGGCTTCTGCGGCTACCACAGCTCCGACCCCGGCCAGGACTGCGGTAGCGACGGCCGGCCGTGGCCCGCGCGCCCCGGTCGGCGCAACTCATCCCGAGGCCTGTAGCAGGGCCGTGCTCGCACGCAGGGCCCCGCAGACGCGGCGCAGTGCCTCCAGGGATTGGTCGGGGTCGGCCAGGTCTGCGGCCTTGTGGAGCCAGTCCCTGCAGGAGTGCAGGAAGGCGATCGCCTCCCGGGCCAGGCCCAGGTGCAGGCCGGTGAGCGCGAGCGTGGCGCAGGCCTCGGCCAGTGTGGCGGTCGAGGGTTGGAGGAGCGTCGGGGCGCCCCAGCGGCGCAGGTCCGCGGCGATGCGCTGCCGGGCCTCGTCGGCGGTCATCCGCCGGTGCTCGTGGGCGGCCCCTCTGGGCTGCGGTCCTGCGGTCGGCTCGTCGTGCACGCCCACCCCGCTCGTTTGCTTCCCTGTCGCAGTTGCGTCGTCGCGCTGGGGTCGCGCTCCCCGTCCGTGGCCGGGCCCTGCCTGGCCCTCGACCAGGGGGCGGTCGGGTCGTGGTGGAAGCCGGCGAGCCAGCGTAGCCCGGCCGCGTTGGCGAGCGGGGTGGCAGCGGTGCGGCGTGGGCGGTGGTCCTCTGACGGCCGTTCGGGCGGTGGTCGGGTGAGGTCCGGCGGCGGGCGGGAGGCTGAGGAGGGGAGGGCGGTAGTGAAGCGGTGCGGCCCGCTCGGCGCGGTGGTGTCGAGCGGGCGTGGTGGCCCTGGAAGGTGCTGCCCCTCGGGTGGTTGCTCACGGCGCCGGGAAGGGGCGGAGGTGACGACGCGTAGACGATCGCCGTCGAGCGCGCCGGGCCGATGAAGACCTCCCCTCAACTGCCGGTCAGCCGCGCCCATCCTCGTGCTGGACCGGCGCAGGGCAAGGCAGTAGCCGCCGGGGGTGGGTTGGTGTGAAGGGAGCTGCGGATGGCTTCCTCGGCCTCGGGCCCGCGTCTTCGGGCCGTCGTCGCCCTGAGTGCGCCACGGAGTGTGGTGGGCATGGGCGAGGCGGGAGGCTTGGTGCGTGACGGCGCCAGGAACCGGACGCGTCGGTCACGGTCACGTCGTACAGGAAGAGCCACACCCCGCCGCTCAGGGCACGGCCGGGGCCGGTGTGGGGGCGTCGATCGCCTCGCTGGTGATGGCGTCCTTGCGGGCGTTGCAGCCGTTCTTGTCCGCGTCCGTCCAGTGGCGGTAGGCGGTGCGCGGGTAGCCGGTGCGGTCCTCGTCTGCGACGCTCAGCGCGTCGATCGCGGCGTAGAAGGTGGTGTTGACGACGTCGCCGGCCGCCCGGCCGGGCCCGGGCGGGCGGGAGCCTTCGTAGCGCTGCCGCCGCTGCGATCACGCTTGCTCGTAGCGCTGTCCCGCGCCGCTGGACGCTCATGCCCGGGGTTGTCTTCCGGCAGGAAGATCATCTGTCGTTGGTCTTCGTAGCGGGTAGCTCCCGGCCGGCGTGGCACGCCCGGCCGCGGTCCACTCCGTGGAGGGAACGGTCCTGCTGGAGCACCACTCCCCCGGCCGCCGCGAGTTGCGCCTCGACATCCTTTCAGGGGGTGGGGGTGGGCATCATCGTGACGCCGGAGGGCTCCGCGGGCCTGGCCGTCCTCGTCCCCGGGTCCGCGGGGACGTCCGCCGGGCGGGAACCACCTGCGGTCCGGACTGACGGTGGACAACCGAAGATTCTTCGGCGCCGGGCGGTACGGCCGGCCCACTTCAGGGATGAATCGCAGCAAGATTTCCTGCCTCGGGGCGCGGCCACGAGGTCCCGTGCGAGGACTGATACCCGCTCACCGGCCAAGGCCCAGAACTCACCGTCGCGGGGAGGGGCGCGGCAAGGGGTACTGGAGCGTCCACAGCCCCATCGAGGACACGTCGTTGAGTTCGACGTCGAGGCCGCGGGCGCGGGGGCCGTTGTCCTGGAAGTAGTGCTCGCGCAGGCCCTCGGCGAGGATCCGCTCCTGCTCAGCCTGGGAGGCTCAGGGCGTCCCGGGCGGGGTAGAGCCTTGTGAGTCTTCGACAGCTGGCCGAGGCGGGGGACGAAGTCCTTCTTCTCGTCACGGCCCATCGGCGGCAGGCCGAGCTCGGCCAAGGCGGCGTCGGTGAGGACGACCAGGGCGTCACCGCCCTTGCTGTGCCGGTGCAGCCGCGGCGAGCCGAACTTTTGCTCCAGCGCCCACTCCACGACGGCGGCCAGGGTGCGGTCGGACGGGGCGGTCGGCGCCTGGTGCCGTCGGCGGGGTAGGCCACCAGTGCCCTGCCGGACGGGGCGACGTCCAGCACCGCGAGCGGGCCTGCCGGGAAGCGCGCGGCGACGGCCTGCTCCCAATCGGCCGCCCCCTCGGCGGCCGGCTTCGTCGCCGTCGCCTTCCGGGCCCGCGACGACGAGCCGGCGACCGGACGCGACGGCGCGCCACGGCGCGGGGAAACCGCCGGACCAGCTCCGGGGGCGGTCGGCGCCGCTACGGGGGCGACGTCCAGATGGCGGGCAAGCGCCTCCACCACGGCCAGCGAGGGCCCAACCGCTTCCACCACGGCGTGCCGTTCCACGACCGGAGCCGGCGTGGAGTGCTCGACAGTGGCGGCCTGGGCGGCCTGCACGAGCCCGGCGACCGACGACGGCGGCCCGACGACGGGGGCACACCAGCCGCCCATGTGCATCGGACGGCCATGAGCGCGGTACGGCGTCGACCGCCCAGGGACCGATCGCCCAGGGACCGACCCGACGCGGACCGACCTGGCGCGGATCGACCGCCCGGCGAGCGGCCAGGCGCCGGCGCGGGGCAACCTGGACGCGCCGCTGACCAGCTTCGTCGGCTGCGGGGAGGACGTACGCCGGGTGGTCGGACTGCTCGATCGGGCCCGGCTGGTCACCCTGGTCGGGCCCGGCGGGTCCGGCAAGACCCGGCTCGCCGTCACGCCGGGTGGCAGCTCACCCCGGCGGGCGGCGTCTGGCTGGTCGCCCTGGCCCCGGTCGGGGCGGAGGACGTGGCCCGGGCGGTCCTCGACGTCCTGCGGCTG
>NZ_JBEXYD010000100.1:0-18212 GCF_040630735.1 Kitasatospora sp. NPDC005748 | reverse complement strand
GGGGGCCCCCCCACAACCAAAAAGGGCCGGGGGGGCCGCCGGCGGGGCCCCGCCCGGCCCGCGGGGGCCCCCCCCCCCCCGGGGGCCCGGGCCCGGGCCACGGCAGGGGCGGTCGGCCCGTCACACGTAGATCTCGTTGGTGCAGTAGGTCTTCCAGGTCGGGGGAGCCCAGCTGAGGTACTTGGTGCCGCAGAGGTGGAAGCTGTGGACCTGCTCGAACTTCTTCGCGGTGGACTTGCCCCGGTCGACGGCCAGTTCCGGCTGCACGTGTCCGAACGAGTCGGTCACGACGACGGTGGCCTTGAAGTAGGTGCCGGGGTCGGCGGCGTACAGCCACACCCAGCCGGACGAGCAGTTGTCGACCTGGACCTGGATGTTCTCATTGGAGTAGTACTTGGTGCAGCCGGCCGTGGCGGCGGTGCCCGCCGACGCCGGGGCGGCCGACAGGCCGGTCAGCGCGGCGACGGCGAGGCCCAGGGCGCCAGCCGTCCTGGCGAGCCCGTTCGACGGTTTCCTCATGGTGATGACTCCTCGGGTGTGCTGGTGTGCGGAACGCCTCCACTGTCCCGGCGCAGTCACCCGGGCGGCATCCGTCAGATGACTGCAGGGCGCGCACGTGCCTGATCGACCGCCCCGGAGCCGGCAGCCGTGCACGGTCCTCGCCCGACACCCGGCCCGTGGCGCGTCGAAGAGTCGCCGCGAGTCCGTCCGGACCGCCTCCACCCGGGCCCGCGGCACCTGCTCGACCACGTAGCGGGCGCCGCCCCCGGGGACACCCGACCCGAAGATCAGCAGGCCCCGGCAGTGCCCTGCCGGGGCCGACCTGGTCTTCTCGGGACCACCGCAGAACCTACCGGTGGGCACTGACATCCGCGCGCCGGAGCCTCTCGCCGCGCGCCCGGGGGGTCAGGGACGGTGGCAGCCCTCGCGGCTGGAGGGCCGGCCGGGGGCGAGGCCGCGGACCCGGACGGAGGTCCCGTTCGGATTCTCCCGGTTCACCGCGGCGGCGCCGAGCCCAAGTCCCCTGGGCGGTGCTCCCGGCCGGCCCGGCCGCCGGACGAGCCGGTCCGCGGGGGCGGCCGACGGGAAAATGCCGATTCCGGGAATTCGACGGTCCGTTTCCGTCCGGTGCTCCTGCTGTTCCGTGGCATGGCTTCGTGGCGAGGAAACGAAGGATAGGTCGTACGTCTGCGGAACGCCTCATGTGCGGACGGGCGGTGGCGGGTTCCACTCATCCGCCGAGCGGTCGCCGCGGCCCCGCGTCCCACCGCCCGGTCCGGCCGGCGGGCGACGCTCCCGTTTCCCCAGGTCGGGGCGGGAAGGATCGGCGCGAGTACCGGTCGCGCGGGTGGCGGCCCTGGCGCGCCGACCATCACCACTCATGGCCCAGCGGTCCCAGCGGCCCCGTCCGGTACGAGGAAAGCCGGATGGATGTGACCGATACGCGGTCAGTTCGTCACAGCCGTCATTGACCACGCCGCCGGTCGCCCCAATGCTGGGTCGAGTACGACTCAACCGGAGGTCGGTCATGTTGTACGTATCCGATTCGGTTTTCGATTCGTCCGAGGAGAATTCGTGATCTCGAAAACGAGGAAGCTCGTGAGTGCCGCGGTCGCCACCTTCGCCGCGGCGGCCGCGTTGACGGTGGCGGTGCCGTCCAGCGCGTACGCCATCGACCACGTCGAGTGCCGGGGAGGCGAGAACTTCCTGAAGATCTGGTCGCACCTCGACGGGCGCCAGAGCGTGGACTGCTACGCGAACGGGGGCCGCACCGACTTCGGCAGCTGGTGGGTCGACCGGATCTCCACCGGGAACAACGACCTGATCTACTACGACGCCAACGGCGACTCGGTCCGGATCAACCGGTGGACCGACATCACGTTCCCGAACCGTCCGCCGCTGGTGAAGTCCATCGAGATCCTCTGACGGACCGCAGTGCGGACGCGCCGCACCGCCGACCGGCCGGCCGGCGGTGCGGCGCGTGGTGAACCTACGGGTGGGGGCCGGGGAGCCAGGGCGGCCGCCAGGTGGTGCGGCCGAGGCCCGGGGTGGGTCCCCACGTCCCGCGCGCGTACGGCACCGGCGCGGGCGGGTGGTCCACCAGGGGCTGGATCACCCGCCAGGTCTCCTCCACGACGTCCTGCCGGGTGAACAGCGAACGGTCCCCGGTCAGCGCGTCGTTGAGGAGCCGCTCGTAGGGTTCGGGCGGCCTGCCGAGTTCGGCGGCGAACGACAGGCTGAGGTGGACGCTCCGGGCCGAGCGGCCGGATGCCTCCTTCGAGAGCATGCCCAGCCGCAGCGCCGGGTCCGGGTCGATCCGCAGGACGAGTTCGTTGGCGTCGGGGTGCGCGGGCTGGTCCAGGAACGCGAGCCGGGGCGGGCGCTTGAAGACCACCCGTACCTCGGTGGCCCTGGCGGCCAGGGCCTTGCCGGCCCTGATGGAGAAGGGCACTCCGCTCCATCGCCAGTTGTCCACCTCCAGGCCGAGTTCGACGTAGGTCTCGGTCACCGAGCCGGACTTGACGCCGGGTACGTCGAGGTAGCCCTCGTACTGGCCGCGCAGGCAGTGCGCCGGATCGACGTCCGCCGTCGCGCGGAAGACATCGACCCTCCGGTCCCACAGCGCGTCCGGGCCGGGGCCGACCGGCGCCTCCATCGCGACCAGGGCGAGCACCTGGAGGAGGTGGTTCTGGACCACGTCGCGCAGCGCGCCGACCGGGTCGTAGAACGCTCCCCGGTCCTCCACCCCGAAGTCCTCGGCCATGGTGATCTGCACGGCCGCCACGTGGTCGCGGTTCCAGACCGGTTCGAGCAGCGAGTTGGCGAACCGCAGGAACTGGATGTCCAGCACGGGCTGCTTGCCGAGGAAGTGGTCGATGCGCAGGATGCGGTCCTCGGGCAGCACCCGGTGCAGCCGTGCGTTGAGGGCCCTGGCGGAGGCCAGGTCATGGCCGAAGGGCTTCTCCAGCATCACCGTGGCGTGCGTGGTGAGGCCCGCCGCCGCCAGCGCCTCCACGACCGGGCCGAACAGCGAGGGCGGGATCTCCAGGTAGAAGAGCGGCCTGGCGGCGCCCTCCAGCAGCGCGCCCAGCGCCTGGTAGGTGGCCGGGTCGGTGAAGTCGCCCCGCAGGTAGGAGAGCCGTCGGGCCAGCCGTTCCAGCGGCCCGGCCGCCACCTCCTCACCGGCTGTCCGCAGGGCCTCGCGCAGGGAGGCGACCAGGTGGTCGTGCGACCAGTCCTCCAGGGCCACGCCGATGATCGGGCAGTCCAGGAGGCCGGCCGCCTCCAGGCGGTAGAGCGATCGGAAGGTCATCTTGTGCGCGAGGTCGCCGGTGATGCCGAAGATCACCAGGGCGTCGGCGGTCACCGTCGGGCTCCCGGTCGCACGGATCCACGGCCGCCCGGCCGGCCGCGGCGGGCCGCCCGGGCGCCGGTCGCCTCATCCGGCCCGGCCCCTGACCACGCGGAACCGTCGGACGGCCCCCGCCGCTGCGGCACTCGCACCGGGGCCGTCTCCGTGAGAACACCGCCGGGGCCCCTCAGGTGCGCCCGGCCCGGCCCCGACTGACGATCGCTCATGGAGGGACGATATAACCCGACGTGTCGACTTGCTCGCACTGCGGAGCGGCGTCGCGCCTCGGGTCGCCGGTCACCGGTCCCGGTGTCCACCGGACGGCCCCCGGCTGCCGCGAGCCGCCCGGGCGGGTGCCCACGAGAATCATCACGGGTGCCGGTGGGGCCACAGCTGGAGCAGCCAGTGCTCGGCCCGGTGGGGGAGGAGGGACGGGGTGGGGTGGAGGGCGCCGCGGTGGGCGGCGAGCGTGTAGCGGCCGGGTGGGAGCGGCAGCGCGGCGGCGGCCGGGAGGTGGGAGACACCGGAGGTGAGGGCGAGGCGGCCGCCTTCGAGGTCGACGGTGAGCCGGATGTGCTGGGGCCAGTGGCCGGGCGGGGCCGGGGGCCGGGCCGTCCAGTACTGGAGGGTGACGTGGGGGTAGTGGTCGGACAGGGCGCTGTTGAAGGTGACGGTGCCGCCCGCGGTGGTCGCGAGCCGGCCGGGGCCCGGGGTGGGCGGCCGGTCGTCGGCGTCGCCGCTGGGCGGGGCGGCGGTGTCGACGAGGTGGAAGAGGTGGTTCTCCGCGCGCACCTCGGCGGCGAGTTCGGTGGCGAGTTCGGCGGCGGGGGCGGCCGGGGGCCGGTCGGCGCGGGGGTCCACGAGCGGGTCAGGGGTCGATCTGGACGTGGAACGGGTCATTGGTGAAGTCGCTGCCGAGGATGCGCCGGTTCTGGTAGAAGCCGCTGAGCCGGCCGCCGGAGCCGCGGTTGTCCCAGTCGTGGATGGGCTCGACGCTGTAGTTCTTGAGGTTGTCGTCGGCGCCTTCGAGGGTCGACGCGAAGGGGTACTCGTCACAGTCCAGGCCTTCGTGGGCGTAGTCGGGGAAGTACTTCAGGCAGGCGGCGACGGCGACGACGCGGTGCGCGTCGATGGCGTTCTGGTCGGCGACGCGGTGCAGCGGGGCCGCGCCGGGGGCGCCGGGGATCTGCTTGTTCGGCGCGTCGGGGACGGTCTGGTCCGGGTGGTACTGGGCGGTGACGATGTGGTCGGCGGACTCGGGGTGGTCGGCGCGGTGGAGGTGCAGGGTCTCGGTGACCCAGGGGAAGACGCAGCCCTCACCGGAGGCGGTGCCGACGAGGTAGGAGGCGGAGTCGCAGCGGATGCCGCTGTTGGGGCCGTCGTAGGGGTTGGCCGCGCCCTCGCCGATGACCGAGACGTGCGCGGCGAGGTCGGCGTAGCTGATGAGGGCGCTGCCGATGCCGCCGGCGGAGTCCTGACGGAAGGAGTAGTAGCGGCTGGTGATCGAGCCCTCGGCGGCCCACAGCCCGATCGGCTGGACGTAGGGGCCGCCGAAGCCGCTGTCGACGACGCAGGGGCCGAACCCGGGCCGGGCGGTACAGGTGACGTCGACGCTGAGCGGTACCTCGGCGATGTCGCCTTCGAGCCGCCAGTTGTCGAGGACCTGGACGACGTCGACCTCGCGGCGGACGTTGTGGCCGTACTGGACGTCGGTCATCTCGGCGTCCGCGCTGCCGGTGACGGAGCAGAAGATCCACCAGCAGGTGACGTGGGTGGGGTGGAGGTGGAAGGCCTGGCAGGTGACGAACCGCGATTTGCCGTACCCCTGGTCGTGGAAGGCGGCGTCCTGCTCGCGGCACTCGTAGGCGGGCAGGTCGTCCTGGCCGGAGCGCTGGGCGGTGCGGGGAGCGTGGTTCTCGTGGGGACCGGGCTCCATGGCGCGGATGCGCCCGAGGAGCCGGTCGAGGGGCTGTTCGTGGCCGGGTTCGGTGAGGGGGACGTGGGCGGGGGCCAGCAGGACGTAGTCCCGGCGTGCGGCGGCGTCGCCGGCGCCCGCCGCGCGGGCGGGGGTGACGGCGACGGCGGTGGCCAGCGTCAGCAGCGCCGTGACGAGGGCGGTCACGGCGCCGCGCCGGCGGGGCCGGCGGTGGGTGGGGCGGTCCGAGCGCATCGTTGCCTCGATTCCTGTTCTGGGAGTCCGGGGCTCAGGAGCGGGGGTCGATGCGCCACCCGCGGGGGTCGCCGATCACCTCGGTGGAGGTGTCGGTGATGACCTGCCGGGTGTAGGAGTCGCGGAAGAGCCGGTGCTTCACGTCGAACGCGGCGAGGTCGTTCGCGCACGTGCCGCTGGGGTAGCAGTGGTCGACGCGGATCTTCAGGACGACGGTGCGGTAGTCGGGCGTCTGGTCCTGGTTCTGGAACCAGGCGCGGATCCTCCAGCCGGCCAGACCGTAGCCGCGGTTCGGTGCGGCCTGGGCGACGTCGAACGTCCACTCGTTGGCGGGCGTGAAGGCGCACGCGTTGATCGAGGCGTCCACCTCCGCGGCGCGCTCCCAGTCGCCGTAGCGGTTGAGCGCTTGCAGGTGGTAGGTGGGGGAGGGGGCGCACGCGGTGGCGGCCTGGTCGGCCCGCGCGGTGGTGCTGGGCGTGAAGGCGGTCGCGGCGGCGATCGTCAGGGCGGCGGCCGCGAGGCGGAGCGCCGTGCGGGGGGTCGTGCTGTTCATCCGGGTCGTGCCCTTCATCCGGCTTCTCCTCGCTTGACTGTTCGTGGACTACCCATTGAACGTGACATCCAGTCATCGTGCGGACACATGCTGTCATCCGAGTGGATCGCCTTCGCCCTCGTGCGCCCTGGTTCGCGCCGTCCCCCGGCCGGCCGGGTCCGGGTCCCGCCGAGGGGGCGGGGCGGGGACCGTCCGTTCCGCTCGGCGCCGGGGTGCGGGGGCGACGCGGCCGGACGTGCCCGCGCCGGCCGGCCGCAGTAGCGTGGGCGGTCGGCTTCCGAACAAGGCAACGAGGAGGTAGCAGTGTCAGCCGTGAATCGTGACCTCTCCACACTCGGCGGCTCGCTGGAACGGGTGGCCCGGCCCCCGGACGGGACGGTCGCGGACCGGGCCCGCGAGGTCGTCTCCGCCTACGCCCGCGACCTGGAGGACGAGCAGCTGCTCCTGGCCGTGCTCGGTCTGGAGGAACCGGCCGAGCGGACGGCCCCCTGAGGCACGGCCCTCGGCAGGGGGCAGCTCACCCACCGGCCCCTCGCATCGCGCCGGAGGGTTCGGCTGTCCGGCTGTCCGGCTGTCCGGCTGTCGGTGCCCCCGGTGGTCGGTGGCGCCACGTGGTCGGGGGCGATGCCGCGGTTGGCGCACAGGGGTGTCCGAACTGTTACGTCCGGGGTGTGACGCGCCGGACGGCGACGGCGCTGAGGGACATGAGACGACCGTGACCGGTCCGGTCGGACCGGTCGGCGTCCCCTCTGCGACCACCTCTGACAGCGAATGGTGACCATGCGCGCTTCCCTCACTACCCGCGCCGTTCTCACGGCGGCGGCCGCCGGCCTCCTGATCCTCCCCACCGCGCCTTCGGCCTTCGCCACCGCCGGCACCTACACCGTCCCCGTCCACCAGGACCTTCCCGTCACGGCCGCCGGCTTCGGCGAGCACGAGGCGAAGTGCGGGTCGATCGGGGCCGACCAGGACGGCTGGCACTTCGTCCTCCCGGGGAACTCGACGGACTTCGTCAAGCTCACGGTCTCCTTCGACAACGGCGCGCCGCAGGTGGTGACCGTGTTCGGGCCGCCGACGGGCAAGCACGCCTATGTCGGATCCGCCCCGGGCGCCAAGCTGACCTCGGCCAGCGCGGAGGTGACGGGCGGCGAGGTGAAGTGGTTCAACCTCTCGCACACCTGCCCGGCGGTGCGTGCCACCGCGAGCCCGACGCCGTCCACGCCCGCGCCGTCCGCCCCCACCACTCCGTCGGCCTCGACCACCCCGTCGGCCTCCACCTCGCCGAGCGTCTCCACCTCGCCGGGCGCCACGACGACCGCTTCCGTCTCCGCGTCGCCCACCGGCAAGGCCTCCTCCAGCCCCACCGCGACGGTCGCCCCCTCGACGGGTTCGACCTCCGGCGTGACCGCGGGCGAGTCGCCCTCGCTCTCGGCTTCGCCCTCGGAGTCGGTGGCGGCGAGTGGTTCGGACCACCTGGCCTCGACCGGCGCGAACGTCGGCCTGACCCTGCTCGCCGCCGTCGTGCTGGTCGGGGCGGGCTCCGTCCTGGTCATGCGCCGCCGCAAGGCGGGCCGGCACTGACCTGACCGTCGTCCGACACGGTGCGGGCGGGGCGGCCCACCGGCCGGTCCCGCCCGCACCGTCCCGAGCCGGTCGGGCGGCGGCGCCGCCGGCGCGACCGCGTCGCGACACCACGACCCGGGCCCTGGCGGCCGTGTTACGGCAGGCGGGTGAGGGGCGTGACGGGCGCCCCGGCGGCCGGAGCCCACGACGGTAGGCCGGAGGGCGGTGGCGGGAGGGCGGTGGCGGGAGGTGTCGCTGCTCCCGCCACCGCCCTCCGCCGTGGCGGCCCGCTGCTCCGGGCCGACGTGTCCCGGGCGGGTGGTGCGTCAGGAGGTGACGGAGACCTGGTCGACCGTCCAGAACGCGCTGTTGGTGCCGGTGTAGCGGAACTGGAGCTGTGCCGTGGTCGCGCCGGCCGGGACGGTGACCTGGAGCTTCTCGAAGGTGTTGAGGTCACTGCGGTAGGACTTCACCAGCTGCGGGGTGCCGGTGCCGAAGACGACGTACAGGTCGCCGGTCTGCGGGCCGTCGACCTTGTAGTCGGTGGCGAAGGAGACGGTGGCCCGGGTGCCGCTGACCGGGAACGCCGGGCTGATCAGCGTGGAGTCGAACTGCCCGGCGCCGTGCGACTTGTCGTCCCACTCGTCGGAGTCGGCGACCGCGAAGACGTTGCGGGCCCGGACGTTGGTCTCCCGGGACTGGCCGAGCTGGGCCGCCGTCCAGAACTCGTCCGTGGCGAAGGCCCAGCCCCGCCACTCGGTGATGCCGCCGCTGGGCATCCGGGAGTTGTCGATGGTCCAGCCGGACGGCGGGGTGTGGGTCCAGCCCTTGGTGGTGGCGGGGATGCCGGTCTCGTCCACCCGGGTCTGCAGGCCGGGGCGCAGGGCGTCGAAGGCGTCGGGGACGATCTCGTCGATCGGCTTGCCGTCCAGCTGCCAGGCCGGCTGGAGGGCGACACCCTCGTGCTTGAGGACGGTGGGCGCGATGTCGACCGGCTTGACGTCGAAGCGGGTCGAACCGGCGGCGTAGCCGGCTCCGTTGACGATCTGGAAGGTCTGGCGCTCGACGGCGCTGTTCCCGCCGTGGCCGCCGGCGTCGGTGTGGCCGTGGTCGGTGGTGACGATGATCAGCCAGTCCTCGGAGGCGTAGGTCGCGCGGTTGCGCACCGCCTGGACGACCTGCCCGACCAGCGCGTCGACCGAGTGGATCGCGGCGGCGTACTGGGAGCTGGTGCCGCCGTAGCTGTGGCCCGCCTCGTCGACCTCGTCGAAGTGGAGGAAGGTGGTGTCGGGGTTCCCGTTGGTGAGGTAGTCGGCGGCGTCCGAGGCGGTCTTGACGTCGTTCTCGCTCTCGTCGATCCGCAGGTCCGCCGTGCCGTGGAAGACGTTGTCGGCGATCGGGTTCCAGGAGGCGGCGACCAGGGTGGAGGCGCTGGGCGAGGCAGTCTCCAGCCGGGTGGCGAAGTCCGGGTAGAGGTCGAAGCGGGAGCCGGCGAAGGTGTTGTCCTTGACGCCGTGCCTGTCCGGCCAGACGCCGGTGGCGATGGTGGACCAGCCCGGCCCGGAGAGCGTCGGCGCCGACGGGCTGGCGTAGAGGTTGCCGGTCGCGGTGAGGCCCGAGGCCATCAGCGCCTTGATGGCGGGCGCGTCGGCGGTCAGCAGCTTGTCGTACCGGGTGCCGTCGACGCCGATCACCAGGGTCTTGGCCGTCCTGGTGCCGTTCGGCAGGCCCTTGTACGGGCCGGTGGCGGCCGAGGCCTGGACGCCGGTGAGCGGCAGCAGTGCCGCGGTGAGCGTGACCGTGGCGAGGGCGGCCCGGACGGAACGGGACATGTGCACAGGAACTCCCTTGGGGAGATGGGGAGATGGGGAGATGGGGGGAGGTGCGGGACGGGACGGCCGGGGGGAACACGTGCTCGGGGCGGCCGCCCGCCGAAGAGTGTGGAGCCGCACGGCGATCCCCCGGCCTCACCCAACGCACGGCTGCGTGAACAACTCTCGAACTTGGATTCAGACCGGTTACCTATTCGTGACCATCCGTGCGCGGCGGACGAGGTGCGCGACGGACGAGGTGCGCGCCGGAGCGCCGGCGCGGCGCCAGGCGCGCCGCCCGCGCCCCGTACCGCTCCGGCACGACGCGGTAACAAGATGTTAACCGGACCGGCGCACTTTCCTCCCAGATGCGGGCTTTACCTTCTTCATGGCCGTGCTTTACTAGCGCTTGACGATGCATCAGGTCATCGGGGGATCACCGAAGGTCACCGGCCGTGCGGCTCCGCCGTGCCCGACGGCCGGTCCGGGCCCGGGGCCTGGGCCGAACGTCCCCTGCCCGATCCCGATCGCCCGCCCGCCGTCCGTGGCGGGAGGCAGAAGGAGGCATGCCCTCATGGAACCGTTGATCGACCGTGCCCGCGCCTTCCCCGAGCGCGCCGGCCGGGCCGGCCGCGAACTCGACGGCCTCGCCACCGGTCAGTCGCCGCAGGCGCTCTTCATCACCTGCTCCGACTCCCGGGTGGTGCCGGCCCTGATCACCGGGGCCGCGCCCGGCGACCTCTTCGAACTCCGCACCGCGGGCAACATCGTCCCGCCCTACCGTGCGGACTCCGCCTCCGGTGAGACCGCCACCATCGAATACGCCGTGGACGTCCTCGGCGTGCGCGACGTCGTGGTGTGCGGCCACTCGCACTGCGGGGCCGTCGGCGCGGTGGTGCGCGGCGACGACCTCAGCCTGGCGCCCGCCGTCCGCTCCTGGCTGGGCAACGCCGACCGCGGCGTTCTGCGGGCCGACGGGACGGACGTCTTCGACCCGACCGTGGCCGGGCCCGTGCAACGGCACGTCCTCGCCCAGCTGGAACAGCTGCGCGGCTACCCGGGCATCGCACGGCGACTGGTCGACGGCCGGGTCCGGATCCACGGCTGGTTCTACGAGGTCCACACCGGGCTGGTGCTCGCGCACCGGGCCGACTCCGGGCTCTTCCTCCCGCTGTGACCGGCCGCCTGCCCTCCGTCCACTCCATCGAACCGAGGACCTGATGATCCGTCGTCCCGCCCTCCGGCCCGCCGACCTGCGGGCAGACCTGGCCGCCTCCCTCGTCGTCTTCCTGGTCGCGCTGCCGCTCTGCGTCGGTGTGGCCGTCGCCTCCGGCGTCCCGGCCGAACTCGGCCTGCTCACCGGCATCGTCGGCGGGCTTCTCACCGGGCTGCTGCCGGGCAGCAGCCTCCAGGTGTCCGGCCCCGCCGCCGGCCTCACCGTCCTGGTGTTCGCGGCCGTGCAGGAACACGGGCTCGCCACCCTCGGCGTGATCACCGCGGCCGCCGGACTGCTCCAGATCGGCATGGGCGCGCTGCGGCTGGGGCGCCTGTTCCGCGCCATCTCGGTCTCGGTCGTCCAGGGCATGCTGGCGGGCATCGGCTTGGTGCTGATCTCCGGGCAGCTCTACGCGCTGGCCGACGCGAAAGCGCCCAGGAGCGGACTCGACAAGCTGGCGGGCCTTCCCGGCCTGGTCCTCGACACCGTGACCTCGACGCGGGCGCTCACCGCCGCCGCGATCGGCATCGGCACCATAGCCGTTCTGGTGCTCTGGCCCCGGCTGCCCGCCCGGGTCCGGGCGGTGCCCGCGCCGCTGGCCGCCGTCGCCGCGGCCACCGCCGCAACCGCGCTGTTCGACCTCTCCGTCGGCAAGGTCGAGGTCGCCGGTCTGGCCGGGGTGATCGACCTCCCTGGCGGCGCGGACCTGGCGGCGCTCGGCGATGTCGGCGTCCTCGGCACCGTGCTCGCGTTCGCCCTGATCGCCTCGGCGGAGAGCCTGTTCAGCGCCGCGGCGGTGGACCGCCTGCACGGCGGCCCGCGCACCCACTACGACCGGGAGTTGATCGCCCAGGGGGTCGGCAACACGGTCTGCGGCGCTCTCGGCGCGCTCCCGATGACCGCCGTCATCGTGCGCAGCGCCGCCAACGTCCAGGCCGGGGCGCGGACCAAGGCCTCCCGCGTGCTGCACGGCCTCTGGCTGCTGCTGTTCGCCGCGCTGTTCCCCGCCGCGCTGTCGGTCATCCCGCTCGCCGCGCTGGCCGGGGTCCTGGTGCACGCCGGGGCCAAGCTCGTGCCGGCGAAGGCGCTCGTTCCGCTGTGGCGGACGCACCGCGGGGAGGCCTTGATCCTGATGGCCACGGCGGTCGCCGTCGTGGTGACCAACCTCTTCGAGGGGGTGCTGCTCGGCCTGCTGCTCTCCGTGCTGAAGAGCGCCTGGGACACCTCGCACCTGCACGTGGAGGTCGACGAGCGCGGGGACGGAACGGTCGGGGTGACACTGGCCGGCAACGCGACCTTCCTCCGCCTGCCCCGGCTCCTGGACACGCTGGAGCGACTGCCCGCCGGCCGGACCGTCCACCTGGACCTGACCGGCCTGCGCCACCTCGACCACGCCTGCCGGACGGCGCTGGAGACCTGGGAGGAGCGCCACAACCGGGTGGGTGAGGCGCTCGTGGTGCGCGTCCCGGTCGGTGTCTGACCGCCGCTGCCAGGTCTGCTGCTTCCGAGGAGGCGACGGCGCGGTAGCGGCGGATCGGCCGTCGCTGCCGTGCGGCCCGCGCCGTGCCGCCCCGCCGAACCCGCGGTACTCAGGAACGGCCGCGTCGCGTCACCCGGGGGCGGTGGCTCCGGCCGTGCCGCGGGACGCGGCCCCGGTAGCCCGCTGTTCGGTGGCCGCCGCCAGCGCGCGCCCGGTGAGGGAGTCTGTCCGGCGCAGCAGTTCGGCGGGCGGGCCGGCGAAGAGCAGGCGGCCGCCGTCCGTCCCGGCTCCGGGGCCGATGTCGATCACATGGTCGGCCTGGGCGACGACGCGCAGGTTGTGCTCCACGACCACCAGCGTCGCACCGGCGTCCACGAGGTCGGCGAACAGCAGGTCGAGCCGTTCGACGTCGCTGGGGTGCAGACCGGTCGTCGGTTCGTCCAGGACGATCCGCTCCTCGGCGAAGCCGGGCGAGCTGCTGAGGTGCCGGGCCAGCAGGAGGCGTTGCTTCTCGCCGCCGGAGAGGGTGTCGAGCGACTGTCCGACGGCGGCGTAGCCGAGCCCGACGCGTTCGATCCAGCCCATCGTCCGCACGATGTCGGAGCGGTCCGCGAAGAGGTCCGCCACGGGGCCCGCCGGCATTCTCAGCACGTCGGCGATCGTCCGGCCGTCGAGCTGGACCTTCATGGCGGCGGGGTTGAAGCGTTCACCCCCGCAGACGTCGCAGGGTGTCGCGACGTCGTCGAGGAAGGCGAGTTCGGTGGTGATGTAGCCCCTGCCCCGGCAAGTGGGGCAGGCGCCCTTGGAGTTGAAGCTGAACCAGGCCGGTTCGAGCCCGGAGGCGGCACTGAACGCCTCGCGCACGCTGTCCGCGACGCCGAGGATGCTGAGCGGCATCGACCGTACCCCGCCGCGCAACGGGTCCTGCCCGACGACCGTGAACTCGGGGTGCTGCCGGGGGAGTTCGTTGGTGGCGAACGAGCTCTTGCCGGAACCCGCCACGCCCGTGACCGCGGTGAGGACGCCGAGCGGAATGTCGACGTCGAAGCCGGCGAGGTTGTGCGCGGAGGCGTTCTCCACGCGGACGAAGGCTCGCGGCCGGCGGTTCGCGCGTGCGAGCGGCAGGGGCGTCGAGAGCAGCCGTCCGGTGACGGTGTCGCTGCCGGCCAGAGCCTTCGGCGTACCTTCGAACTGCACCAGCCCGCCCCGTGAGCCCGCCCCCGGTCCCATGTCGATCACATGGTCGGCGATTCGGATCACCTGGGGGTGGTGCTCCACGACCACCACGGTGTTGCCGGCGTCGCGCAGCCGCAGCAGGAGGTGGTTGAGACGTTGCACATCGGCGGGGTGCAGGCCCGTCGAGGGCTCGTCGAAGACGTAGGTGATGTCGGTGAGGGCGCTGCCCAGGTGTCGGACGATCTTGACCCGTTGTGCCTCGCCGCCGGACAAGGTCGATGACTCGCGGTCGAGCGAGAGGTATCCGAGCCCCACGGAGAGCAGTGCGTCCAAGGTCCGCCGGATCCCGTCGAGGGCCGGTTCCACCCGCGGATCCGCCAGCGCCGCCAGGAGTTCGCGGAGCTCGGCCACCGGCATTGCCGACCAGTCGACGATCGAGCGCTCCTCGATCAGGCTGGCGCGGGCCGCGGCGTTCAGGCGCGCTCCGCCGCACTCATGGCAGACGCGGTGCGTCGTCAGACGGTCCAGCTCCTCCCGCACCTGCGGCGAGATCTTGGTCGGACGGTTCTTGACGTACACGTCCCGCATCCGGGTGACGACGCCGTCGAAGCGGGCGGTCTTGGGGAAGCGCGGATCCGGATTCGGCAGCTTCAGCTGATCCGCGTAGAGGAACAGCCGCATCTCGTCCCGCGTGTAGTCCTTCAGCGGCTTCGCCCGGTCGAACAGGCCGCAGTAGGCGAAGCGCTTCCAGCGGTAGACGCCGGGACGGAACTGGCTGAATCGAACAGGTCCCTCGTCGATGTTCTTCTCCGGATCGATCAACTCCTCGACATCGATGTCGACGACAGTGCCGAGGCCTTCGCACGCGGGGCACATGCCCGTCGGATCGTTGAAGGAGTAGGCCGGCGAGTATCCGGCGGAGGGCACGCCGATCCGTGAGAACACGAGTCTGAGCAGGGGAGCGAGGTCGGAAGCCGTCGACACCGTCGACCGGGCGTTTCCGGTGAAGCGGCGCTGATCGATGATGACCGTGAACGTCAGACCGCTCATCGACTGCACCTCGGGCGCCGGCATGTGGGGAAGGCGGTTCCTCACGAACGACGGGTACGAGTCGTTCACCAGACGTTGTGCCTCGGCGGCGATCGTGTCCAGCACGAGTGAGGACTTGCCGGACCCGGAAACCCCGGTGACCACGGTCAACGCCTTCTTCGGCAGGTCGACGCTCACCTGGGCGAGGTTGTTGGCGGCCGCTCCGACGATACGGATGAGGGACTCGCCTGCTGCAGCGTGATCGGCCATGGCCGCCATCGTAGGCGCGGCCCACGGGGACGGGGTGCTGCGCGCGACGCGCCGCACTCGGCGAGCCCCCGGCGGGGGCCCTCGCGCCGCAGCCGCCCGCGCGCGCTCTGACAGCACGGCTCTCTTCACCGGCCACCACCATCGGGACCGCGGGGATGGCCTACGGCTCGGTGCGGGTCGTTCGTCCCCGCGCTCGACGAATGCGGATCGGGCCACGGGCCTCGGCGGGCGTCACAGGGCGCCCGGCCTGAGTGACCTCGACCTCACCCGCCGAAGCCAGCCGCCACGCGGCCCGGCGAGTCGGCTCCATCAACGCGCGCCATCCCTCGCCCTCTCCCGCGTATGCCGCCCGGGCGGCATCGGAGGGGCAGATCGACGAGGTCGGCCCACGACGCTCCAGCAGAGCCAGAATGGTCCGCTCGACGAGCCGGTCGACCTTCTGCGGATCCTTCGCCACCACCCGAGTATCGCACTGTGCCGGTCGGGCCGGCCCGACCAGGCACGGGTGGGAGCGGTGCTCGGAGAGCCGGTGCGGGTGGCCGGGGCCGTCACCGCTCGCTGCTGGCGTCCAGGTCCGCGAGGCCCCGCTCCCATCGCTCGCGGCGCTCCCGGGGGGACTGCTCCCACCACGGCGTCCCCCGTTCCCCGAGGGCCGTCTTCGCCGCATGCACGCGGGACCGGGCGTCGCGCTCCGCCTCCGAGTCCCCCGCCGCCAGGGCGCCGCGCACGGCGCGCCGGGCCGCCATCAGGTGGTGTCGTAGACGAGCGGCCGTGGATTCGGGCAGGGACGGGTCCGTCGCCCGCCACCGGCGGCCGTCGATCACGACGAAGTGCCCGTCGGCCGTCTTCTCAGGTCCTTGCCGCTGGGTGCCCACAGGCATGATCCTCGGGGGCGGGGGCCATCGGCGCGAGCCGAGGAGCTGATCGCCGAGCCGTCTGCCTCCGCCGGGCCGGTGGGGGAGGAGAAGGGACATCACGGCAGCCCTGACCCGGTTCGGGGCCGAGGATGTGCCAGCGGGAGAAGGCCACCTCGGCCGGGGCGTGCGTCGGACGCCGGCCCCCGGCCATGGTTACCCGGCTTTCGCCTCCGCACCGGCCAGGAACGGACGCAGCAGCCCGAGCAGGGCGCGGGGGCGGTGCAGCGGGATGATGTGGCCGCAGTCCTCGATGACGTGTCCGGTGAGGTCGTCGGTGATCGGGCGGAGCTGGTGTTCCAGCGCCGTACCGACGGGCCGGGCGCCCACCGCCATCGTCGGCACCGTCAGGCGTGTGGCGGCGACCGCCTGTTCGACCTGTACCGCGCTCTCGGGCAGCGCCCGGTAGTACGAGAACGCGCGGCTCAGCGCCTGGCGGCCGGTGTACGCGCGGACGAAGGCGTCCCGGAGGGCGGGGCGCACCCCGTCGCCGAGTGTGCCGGAGCGCAGGAACCAGTCGACGTAGGCCGCTTCGTGGCCCTCCAGTACGGACTCGGCGAGGCCGGGCGCGGCGGCATGGAAGCCGAACCACCACGGCGGGCCGTCGGCGAGGAACTCCTCGGCGCCGGGCAGCCTGCCCAGAAGGGCCTCCATGACGACCAGGCGCCGGACGAGACCGGGGCGGCGCAGGGCGAGGAGGAAGGCCGGTGCGGTACCCGCGTCGATGCCCACCACCGCGGCCGAGGCCACGCCGAGCGTGGCGAGAAGCGCCGCCGCGTCCTCGGCCAGGGTTCCCGCGTCGTACCCGGCGGCGGTCCCGCTGCTCGCGCCGAACCCGCGCAGGTCCGGGGCGATGACGCGGTAGCGGCCGGACAGACCGGCCATGACGTCCGTCCACACCTCCCAGGTGTGCGGGAAACCGTGCAGCAGCAGGACGGCCGGGCCCGATCCGGCGAGGGCGACGTTCAGTTCGACACCGTTGACGGGGACGCGCCGCAACTCGGGCATGGAGGGCTCCAGAGGTGGTGAGGAATGGTGACCAGGTCACGCTAAGGAACTACGCTGACTCCTCCAAGACGGCACTTCTCCTTCAGGTGGTGAGCCCGGAGTGACCACATCGAGGCCCGGCGAACCCGGACGGCGGCCCGGTGGGCGGGGCGATCTGCTGGATCCGCTCTGCCCGACCCGCCAGTTGCTCGACCGGATCGGCACCAAGTGGACGTCGATGGCGGTCAAGGTGCTGGCCGAGGAGGCGCCGGGCGAGCTCCGTTTCGCGGAACTGCGGCGCCGTTTCCCGGGCATCTCCCAGAAGATGCTGTCCGTCACCCTGCAGAGCCTCGTCCGCGACGGCCTGGTCGCGCGCCGGGTGGAGCCCACCGTGCCCCCCGCCGTCCACTACCGGCTCACCGAACTCGGCCTCTCCCTCGAAGAGCCGCTCTCCGCCCTGCGGGTCTGGGCCGAGACACACATGGCGGAGATCGACCGCAGCAACCGCCTCGCCGACGAGTCACCCTGACGAGGGCGTCGAGGACGAGGGCGTCGAGCCAACGCGGCGTCACGGACCGAGGATGCCGGCGGCACACCTGCCGTCGGCCCTCCGGTTCACTTCTCGTTCACTTCTCGACGAAGACGATGTCCTCGATGCCGGGGCGCAGCTTCACCGTGCCGCCGTTGATGTCGATCACGCGGTGCAGGCCTCTGGTGGAGGTCGTCTGCTCGGAGAGGAAGAACTCGTCGTCCGCGCCGGCCAGGTAGGCGGGGAGCGAGTCGAGGGAGGGGCCGAACAGGCGCAGGTAGTCGGCCAGGCGCCGGAACAGCTTGGGCAGGATGACCAGGTGGTCGGTGATCGAGCTCAGGTCCTCGATCTGGGCGCCGCTGTGGGTGACGTCCGTGGCCCAGACGCTGCCGGGTGCCTTCGCGGCCTGCGCCTGCCGGGCGGTCGCCGCCATGTCGAGGCGCAGTTCCCGGGGCAGGTTCGAGTAGAACGTCGGGTAGACCAGGCCGCGGGAGAGCAGTTCGTGGTTGGCGCTCTGGCGGAGGAGCGGTACGTCGACCCTGATCATCGTCCCGCTCCTGGCGTCCGGCGTCGGAGTTCCCCGGCCGACCAGGGCGATGCAGCGGCCGTAGGTGTCGGCGCCGCCGGCGAGGACGAAGCCGGGGACGGTGTCCGGGGTGGCGGAGGTGACCTTCTCGTCCGCCCCGCGCGTGACGTCGGTGAAGCCCAGCCAGGTCAGCAGGGCGTCCCGGGCCGCGTGGGCTCCCAGATCGAGCGGCTGGTGCACGAAGTCGGGGCCGACTCCCTGGTAGTGGGTCTCCAGTGCGTCGATCCCGTCCAGCCGGAGGCCGGCGCCGCCGTGGGCGTTCCGCTTGACCTTGTGCTCACCGGGCAGCTCGGGCCAGAAGCCGGGGTCGTCGGGGAGGAAGTGGACGGTGTCGCCGTCCGGTTCGAAGTTCTTGATCTCGTAGCGGCCCTTGACGAGCATCATGGTCATGAGTGCCTCCGGTGGCTGGACTGTGACTCATTGTGATGCCCTTCGTGGACGGACGGTGGGACCGTGCCGTCGGCGCGTTCGGCGCGTTCGGCGCGTTCGGCGCGTTCGGCGCGTTCGGCGCGTTCGGCGCGTTCGGCGACGGCTCCGGCAAGAATCTCAAGAGCGAGGTGTAGGGAAAGAGTGTCC
>NZ_JBEXYD010000099.1:0-18555 GCF_040630735.1 Kitasatospora sp. NPDC005748 | reverse complement strand
GCGCTGACGGACCGGTCCGTCAGCGCCCCCGGCGCGGCGCGGGCCCGTCAGCGCGGGAGGGCCGGCAGGACCTCGCGGCGGTAGTGGTCGAAGAAGGCCTCGTTGTCGGGGCCGATCTGGCCGACGTAGACCTCGTCGAAGCCCGCGTCGACGTAGGACCGCAGCGTCGCGACGTGCTCGTCCACGTCGTTGCCGCAGGTCACCGCCTCGGCCACCATCTCGGGCGTGACCAGTTCGCTGGCCTGCTCGAAGTGGGCCGGGGTGGGGAGGAGTTGGGCGAGCTCGCCCGGCAGCAGTTCGGTCGGCCAGAGCCGGTGCACCAGGTCGACGGCCTTGTCCCGGTCGTCGTTCCAGCAGACCTTCACGCCACCGATCACCGGCTTGCCGGCGCCGCCGCCCGCACGGAACGCGCCGACCAGGTCGCGGTCGGGGGTCATGGTGACGAAGCCGTCCCCGATCCGGCCCGCGAGGGCGGCGGCGTTCGGCCCGAAGCCGGAGACGTAGACCGGCGGTGCCTCGGCGGGGACGGTGTAGAGGCGGGCGTTGTCGACGGTGTAGTGCCGGCCGCGGTGGGACACCTGCTCGCCGGTGAACAGCTTGCGCATCACCTCCAGCGCCTCCTCCAGCATCTCGGCCCGTTCGTCGAAGGAGGGCCAACGATCCCCGTGCACGTGCTCGTTGAGCGCCTCGCCGGTACCGACACCCAGCGTGAAGCGCCCGCCCAGCAGGACGGCGGAGGTGGCGGCGGCCTGCGCCGTGACCGCCGGGTGCAGGCGGACCGTCGGACACGTCACGAGGGTGGTGACCGGCAGGTCGACGGTCTGCGAGAGGGCGCCGATCACCGACCAGACGAACGGACTGCTGCCCTGGGCGTCGTTCCACGGGTGGAAGTGGTCGGAGACGGCCAGCCGGGTGAAGCCGGCCTCGGCCGCGAGCCGGGCCTGGTCGAGCAGTTGGGCCGGGGTGAACTCCTCGCAGGAGAGGAAGTAGCCGTACTCGGTCATGGGTCTACCTGTCCTTCCGGGTAACGGTGGCGGCACGGACCGGCGATGCCCGGGCCCCGGCGCCGTGGTTCGGGGCGCCGGGGCCCGGGCATCGGGGCGGGTCAGCCGTGTCGCATGTCGTCCGGGTCCGCCGGCAGGGGCGGTGCGCCCTCACCGGTCATCCTGGCCTGGGGCCGCTCGCGCGGCGGCGCGTCGCCGAGTGCCGTGGGCCCGCCGGAGCCCTGACCACCGGAGCCCTGACCGCCGGTGCCCTGACCGCCGGTGCCCTGACCGCCGGTGCCCTGGCCGCCGGTGCCCTCGGGGGAGAGCCGGCCGCGCCAGCCTCCGCTCTCGCGGCCCTGCTCCTCGATGAAGCCCTTGAACCGCTTCAGATCGCCCTTGACCTGCCGGTCCAGGACACCGAGCAGGTCACCGGCCTTCTCGGCCATGCCCGTCGGGTGGAAGTCCATGGCCAGGCTCACCCGGGTGTGGGAGTCGTCGAGGCGCTGGAAGGTCACGACTCCCATCTGCTGGACGTCACCGCCGACGGTGCGCCAGGAGATCCGCTCGTCGGGGAGTTGGTCGACGATCTCGGTGTCGAACTCGCGGCGAGCACCCGCGACCTTCGTCGTCCAGTGCGAGTGCCGGTCGTCGGTCTGGCGGACCTCCTCCACGCCCTCCATGAAACGCGGGAAGTCCTCGAACTGCGTCCACTGGTTGTAGGCGCTGTGCAGCGGGACGTCCACGTCGATGGACTCCTTCACCTTGCTCACAACGGTCTCCTTCCGAATCGACAGGATCGGGCATTCCGTACACCGGCGCGCCTGCCCCGATCGCGGGCGCTCAATCAGGAGGTCACCCGGGCGGTCCCGGGGCCCGGCTCCGGCGTGCCGGTCACGCGGCCTGCGGAGAGCGGACGGGGCCGAGCAGGTCGGCGCGCTCCGTCTCCGACAGACCGCCCCAGACACCGTACGGCTCACGCACCTCCAGGGCGTGCCGGAGGCACTCTTCGCGGACGGGGCAGCCCCGGCATATCCGCTTCGCCTGCTCCTCCCGGTCGTCGTGTGCCTGGCCGCGTTCACCGAACGGGTGGAAGAACAACGCGGTGTCGACGGAGCGGCACGCGGCGGCGAGCTGCCAGTTCCAACGGTGGTCGAAGGCGCCGGGCAGGCGCGAGATGTTGGTCAAGGGGTTCTCACCTCGGCTGGACGTGACCGGGAAGGGTCGGGAGTACGGGTGGCGAGGGGCCGGGCCGCCGGACGGCCTCGGCTGTGCGGGCGTGTGCCCGCTCCCGCCGATCCCACGCGTACCGGGGCGCCCCGGAACGGTCGCCGGTCGGCGCTCACCCGTCAGCGGTCCGCCGGCACCGCGCCGTCGGACGCCAGGCTCGCCCGCCTCCTCATGATCGCGTGGCCGGCGAGCGCCCCGCCGTAGATGGTGTAGCCCACGCCGATCAGCCAGGACTGCACCACCAGGACCGCGCCGACCGTCCCGTACGAGACCGCGTTGGAGACCAGCAGCGGGGCGAGGACCAGCCGGGAGAAGTACCGCAGTCCGGTCAGGGCGGCCATGGTGGCCAGCGCGCCGGGGAGCAGCCACAGCCAGGGGACGCGTGCGCCGAGCAGCAGGCGCTGCAGCCACCAGAACAGCAGGACGCCGCCGAGCAGGGTGGCGGCCAGGCGCAGCGCGGGCTGGGCCGCGCTGCCCTGCCAGGGGCTGCCGCTCCAGGCGGCGATGAGGATGTAGGCGGTCAGTCCGGCCAGGCCGAGGGCCTGGCGCCAGACGGCGTGCCAGGGGCCGCGTTCGAGCTGCCAGATGCGCTCGTAGACGGTCTGGACGGAGGCCATCAGGGAGATGCCGAAGACCGTCAGGGCGGCGAGGCCGAAGCCGGTGGTGGTGCTGAGGATCTGGCCGCGGGAGGCGAACAGGCCGCGGGTGGCCTGCGCGCCGCGGCCGGTCAGGCCCAGGCCGTCGGTGATCCACTGGCTGATTCCGCTGTTCCGGGTGGGCGGGGCCGCGGCGATCACGATCAGCAGCGGCACCAGCGTGACGAAGAACAGCGCGGCGAAGGCCATCGAGCGCTGCAGGAGTTCCACCGAGCGGCCCTGCTTCCAGACCTCCAGGGCGACCGAGGCGGCGCTGCGGCGCCCGGGCGCCACGGTCGCGCCCGCTGTGCCCGCCGTGCCCGGGGTCGCGTCCCGGTCCCGGTCCCGGTCCTCAGCCATGGTGGCCTCCACGCCGTCGTCCCCGTCCTCGCGCCTACCACGCGCAGGCCGTCGCAGACAGGGACGGCCGCCGCGATCAGCGGGTGGGCCCGGCCAGCCGCACGGCGGCCTCCAGCATCAGGCCGTGGACGAAGGCCTGCGGCAGGTTGCCGCGGAGCTGGCGCTGGGCGATGTCGAACTCCTCCGCGAACAGGCCGGGCGGTCCGCAGGCCGCCCGGTTGCGCTCGAACCACCGGGCCGCCTCCACGGGGTCGCCCTGCTGGTGTTCGGCGAGCGCCATGACGAAGCCGCAGAGCAGGAACGCTCCCTCGGCGTCCTCCAGCGGCCGCTCGTCGTGGCGGAACCGGTAGGCGTAGTGGTCCCGGCAGAGTTCCGCCCGTACCGCGTCGAGCGTCGCGCGGGTGCGCGGGTCGTCCGGGGCGACGGCGCCGCGGATCGCGGGGAGCAGCAGGGCGGCGTCGACGCCGGGGTCGGTGGGGGTGCGCTGCCAGCGGCCGGTCGGGTGGGTGCCGGTGGCGGCGGTCCGGGCGGTGATCTCGTCCGCGAGCGCCTCCCAGCGGCCGGCGGTGGAGCGGTCGGCGGCGCCGGCGGTGGCGGCCGCCCGCAGCCCCGCGGCGGCGGTGAGACGGCTGTGGGTCCAGTGGTCGTCGTGGAGTTCCCAGATCCCGGCGTCGGGCTCGGTGTGGCGGTGGGCGATGGCGTCGGCGGCGATCCGGGCGGCCTGGACGCCGTCGGTGTCCAGCCGGCCGTGGCGGGCGGCGGCGGCGAGGAGGAGCAGGCACTCGCCGAGGGCGTCGAGCTGGAACTGCCGGTTGACGTGGTTGCCCGCCACGTCGAAGCCGCCCGGGTAGCCCGGCAGGTCCAGGGTGCGCCGGTCCGGGATGGCGGCGCCGGTGGTGGTGTACGCGGGGGCGAGGTCGGGGCCGTGCTCGTGGAGGCGGGCCGTGGTGAAGCGGACCGAGTCGTCGAGCAGCGGGTGCGGACCGGCGGCGGCGACGGCCTGGCCGATGTAGCCCTGGTCGCGGATCCACACGTAGCGGTAGTCGTAGTTGCGCCCCTGCTCGGCGCGTTCGGGGAGGCTGGTGGTGGCGGCGGCCACGGTGCCGCCGTGGGCGCCGGTGAGGCCGCGCAGGACGGTGTAGGCGTGCCGGGCGTCGCGGGAGCCGAGCGCGTCGGGGAAGGTCGGGACCTGCTGCGCCCAGGCGGCCTCGGTGGACCGCCAGAGCCGGTCGGCGCTCGCGACCCGGCCGGGCGGCCGGTCCGAGAGCTCCAGTACGAGGTCGTGGTGCGCGCCGGCGGCCAGCTCCAGCCGGGTGCGGAGGGTGGGGCGGCCGCCGTCGTCACGGGGCCGGGCCGCCGGTGCGCCGGTCCAGCGCAGGTGGAGGTCGCCGGCCCGGCCCGTCCAGCGCCCGGTCTCGTCGCGCCGCAGGTCACGGGCGGGCTGCTCGCCGAACGCGGCGGCGGCCTGCAGGGTCACGTCCACGGTCGCCGGCCCGTCGACGGCGAGGATCCGGCGCAGCACGACGGCCCGGTGCGGGTCGCCGGGGTGGGCGAGGGCTTCACGGCACTCGACGATGCCGCCGGTGGTCACCCAGCGGCTGCGCCAGATCAGGGTGCCGCTCTCGTAGTAGCCGCCCCAGACGAAGGGGGTGGCGGGGGTGACGGAGTACCAGCCGGGGCCGCCGATCAGTGCGGAGAAGACGGCGTCGCTGTCCCAGCGCGGTGCGCACATCCAGACCAGGTCGCCCCCGGGGCCCACCAGGGCGCCGCGTTCGCCGTCGGCCAGCAGGGCGTAGTCGCGCAGCGCGTGGGGCTGGGGGCGGTCGTCGGTCACGGGCTCGGCTCTCCTTCGGCGGGGTGGCGGGTCGGTGCTCAGCCGGTGCGGTACTGCTCGGCTCGGTCGGCGCGCAGGGTGAGGCCGAGGCCCGGCGCGCCGTCCGCGCCGGGGCGCAGCACCCCGCCGCGGGGGTCGAGGGCGCCGTCGAAGAGCAGGTTCTCGATCCGGACGTGGTCGTGGAACCACTCCAGGTGGCGGAGGTTGGGGACGGCCGCGGCGGCGTGGGCGTGGACGTGCGGGGCGCAGTGGCCGGAGAGCTGGAGGCCGTGCGCCTCGGCGAGGGCCGCCGCCCGCAGCCAGACGGTGAGGCCGCCGCAGCGGGTGGCGTCGGCCTGCAGGCAGTCCACCGCCGGGACCATCCGGGCGAAGTAGGGCAGGTCGTAGCCGTACTCCCCCGCGGCGACGTCGGCGGTGAGGGCGTCGCGGACCAGGGCCAGCCCGGACAGGTCGTCCGAGGAGACCGGTTCCTCGAACCAGCTCACCCCCAGTCCGGCGAGGGTGCGGCCGATCCGTACGGCCTGCTTGCGGGTGTAGGCGCCGTTGGCGTCCACGTACAGTTCGGCGGTGTCGCCGATGACCTCCCGGGCCCGCTCGACGCGGTGCAGGTCGCGCTGTTCGCGGGTGCCGCGGGACTCGCCGATCTTGATCTTGACCCGGGGGACGGCCTGCCGGTCCGCCCAGTCGCGCAGCTGGTCGGCCAGCCGCGCGTCGTCGTAGGTGGTGAAGCCGCCGCTGCCGTAGACCGGCACCTCGGTGCGGGCGGCGCCGAGCAGGCGGACCAGCGGCAGTCCGAGCAGCCGGGCCTTGACGTCCCACAGGGCGATGTCCACCGCGGAGATCGCGCCGGCGACCAGGCCGGGGCGGCCGGCGTTGCGCACCGCCCGGGTCATCGCCTCGTTGCGGGCGGGGACGTCGAGGACGGACTGCCCGGTGACCACCCCGGCCAGTTCGTCCCTGATCACGTCGGCGGTGGCGGCGGCGCCGTACGTCCAGCCGGTGCCGGTGGTGCCCGCGGCGTGCGCGTGCACGAGGACCATGGTGGTGGACGACCAGGCGAGGGTGCCGTCGCCCTCGGGCGCGTCGGTGGGCACGGTCAGCACCTGGACGTCGATCCGCTCCAGCGGCGGTCCGTCGGTGCCGTTCATCGGGCGCTCCTCCCGGCGGGTGCGCGCAGCCCGGACCGGGCTCCGGCGGCCAGCCGCCCGGCGGCGCGGTCGACGAGGGCCATGATGGTCAGCGCCGGGTTGGCAGCGCCCTGGGTGGGCAGCACGCTGCCGTCGGTGATCAGCAGGTTGGGGATCGCGAAGCTCCGCAGGTCGGCGTCGACGACGCCGTGTTCGGCGTCCTGGGCCATCCGGCAGCCGCCGACCAGGTGGGCGTAGCGCTCGATGGTGATGACCTCGGTGGCGCCGGCCGCCCGCAGGATCTCCTCCATGGTCGACCGGGCGGCCTTGATCACCTCCCGGTCGTTGTCGCACTGGGTGTAGGAGAGGTCGGCCACCGGCAGGCCGTGGCGGTCCTTCTCGGTGGCGAGGGTGACGCGGTTGTCGGGCTGCGGGAGGAGTTCGCACAGGGCGCCGAGGGTGGCCCAGTGGATGTAGTCCTGGAGGTAGCGGCGCAGGTCGTGCCCCCAGTGGCCCTGGGCCGCCACGTGCTCGGCCCAGGTGATCGGCAGCGGGGAGACGGTCTGGACGGCGAAGCCCCGCTTGTAGGGACGGCCGGGGTCGGTCTCGTAGAAGGCCTCGGAGGAGACCTCCGGCGGGGGTGCCTTGTACGCGCGGATCTCCTCGGCGAAGCGCCCGGCGGTCTGCGGGGCGCCCTGCACCATGACGTAGCGGCCGACCAGGTCGTGGTCGTTGCAGAGCCCCTCGGGGAAGCGCCGGTTCGCGGAGTTGAGCAGCAGCCGCGGGGTCTCGATCGCGTACCCGGCGACGGCCACCGTCCGGGCGCGCTGCAGGTGTTCGCGCCCCCGGCGCAGATAGCGGACCCCGGTGGCGCGGCTGCCGTCGGCGTCGGTCTCGATCGCGGTGACCATGGCGTCGGTGCGGATCTCGGCGCCGTGCGCGAGGGCGTCGGGGACGTGGGTGACGAAGGTGGAACCCTTGGCGTTGACCTTGCAGCCCTGGAGGCAGAAGCCCCGGTAGACGCAGTGCGGGCGGTTGCCGAACCGGCCGTTGGTGATGGCGACCGGGCCCACCCGGGCCTCGATCCCGGCGGCGGCCGCGCCGCGCAGGAAGATCTCGCCGTTGCCGCCCGCCGGGTGCGGGGCGTGGGGGTAGGCGTGCGGGTCGCCCCACGGCCAGTACTGCCCGGCGACGGGGAGTTCCTGCTCGATCCGCTCGTAGGACGGGCGCAGGTCCTCGTAGCGGATCGGCCAGTCGGCGCCGACGCCGTCGTCGGTGAGCGTGGAGAAGTCGCTGGGGTGCAGGCGGGGCACGAATCCGGCGAAGTGCACGGTCGAACCGCCGACGCGCGACCGGAGTTGTTGGAGCCCATGGGGACCGGGTCCTGCCCGGAGATCACCCGCGGCTCCGTCCAGTAGAGGTGGTGGGAGCCGGCCTCGTCGCTGACCCACTCGGTGTCCGGATCCCAGAACGGCCCGGCCTCCAGGCAGACCACGGACCACCCCGCGTGCGCCATCCGCTGGGCGAGGGTGGCGCCGCCGGCCCCGCAGCCGACGATGACCAGGTCCACCTCGTCCGTGTCGTCGAAGCGGCGCATGTTCTCGATCAGCGCGTGGTCGAACCGGCTTCCGTCGTCCGGCAGCAGCCAGGCGGAGGCGTTGCGGTCCCGGATCCCCTGCTGCGATCCGGCCGTGAGGGCCAGCGTGGACCGTACCGCTTCCAGACGTCGGCTCACGTCCTGTCCTTTCGGTCGGCGGGGCTGTCGTCGGCGGAGTCGTGGCCGTGGGGGCCGTGATCGGCGGGGCCGTCGTCGGCGCCGTCTCCCCCGGGATCGGGTCCGGCCGGGTCGGCGGGGTCCGCGTCAGGGTGCTCCCAGCGTTCGCGCGCCCCCACGCCGAGGCGGGCGTAGCCGCGCGGGTAGGCCGGCCCGCCGAAGCCGATCTCGTTCCACGACCACGGGTGGGCGTAGAAGGCGGTGCAGGCGTACCTGGTCCACAGGCTCCACACGTGGGCCGCGGGCATGCCGTGCCAGGGCTTGCCGCGCAGGTCCTGGACGGCCTGGACGAGGGCGCGCTGCCGGTCGGGGTCGAGCGCCGCGAACGGCGCGCCGTACCGGTCGGCGGCGTCCTCGTCGAGGGCCCGCAGCGAGGCCCGCCAGGCCTCCCCGTCCTCTGGCATGTCCCGGTACCGCCAGCCGTCCGTCCGGGCCTCGGCGAGGCGGGCGTCGATCATCTGGAGGACCGGCACCTTCGGGCGCTCCGGCGGGCCGTCCTGGGCGAGCAGCCGGTCCAGCAGGGCGCCCGCGCAGGCCTCCTCCACCGGGGTGAAGTACCTCAGGTCGGGCTGGAGTTGGAGGCGCTGGTGGACGGTGGCGGCGGTCGCCGGGTCCCAGGCGTCGGTCTGGTCCAGGACATCGAAGCCGGGGAAGCGCCGGCCCGCCTCGCCGGAGGGGACGGTCCGGCGGGCGGGCCGGCGGCGCGCGGGCACGGTCACCGCTCCCGGCGCAGGACGGCGGCGAGCAGGCCCATCCCCCCGACCATCGTCACCAGGAGCGGTGCGAACAGCGGCGGGCCCATCTCGACGTTGTAGCGGGCCATCGCCCAGCCCCCGGGTTTGCGGGCGACGCCCCGCGCGTGCAGGTAGGTGCCCTGGAGGCCGTTGGCCACCACGGCCGCCGACATCACGGGCAGCACGGTGTGCGCGGCGCGCTCGCTGGCGAATCCCGCCACCCCCGCCGCGGCGGCCAGCGGCCCCAGCACGACCGGCCACCACATCACGCGGTTGCCGAAGCTCGCGCGGTCGTGCTCCAGGTAGATCTCGGCGGCCGTCACCAGGGCGCCGCCCGACATCAGCAGCGACAGGGACCGCTCGAAGCGGCCGTGGCGTACGTCGTGCACCGCGCGGGGCACGAGCCCGGGCAGGTGCCGTGCGGCCGGGGCCCTGGTCATCGCACTCACTCCTTGCCGCTGCCGGGCAGGAACTCCTGGATCTTCGCCTTGAGGCCCTGCTTGACCATGGACCCGCGGTCGCTGTCGCCCTTGAGGACCGCCGAGGCGGCGGCGGTGATCTGGTCGAGCGAGGCGTGCGGCGGGATCGGCGGCACGGCCGGGTCGGTGCGGAAGTCGATGACGTACGGCCGCTCCGAGGCGAGCGCCTGGCGCCACACCGGCTCGACGTCCTCGGGCTTCTCCACCCGGGTGCCGTAGAGGCCCAGCTGGACGGCGAAGTCGGCGTACCGCACGTCCGGCAGGTGCTGGGAGGGCTCGAACTGCGGGGCACCCTGCATGGCCCGCATCTCCCAGGTGACCTGGTTGAGGTCCTGGTTGTTGAGGACGGCGACGATCAGCCGCGGGTCCGACCACTGCTGGTAGTACTTCGCGACGGTGATCAGTTCGGCGAGGCCGTTCATCTGCATCGCGCCGTCCCCGACGATGGCGATGGCGGGGCGGTCCGGGTGGGCGAACTTCGCCCCGATCAGGTACGGCACCCCGGGGCCCATGGTGGCGAGGGTGCCCGACAGGGAGCCGCGCATCGTCCCGCGCATCCGCAGGTGGCGGGCGTACCAGTTGGCGGCGGACCCGGAGTCCGCGGCGATCATGGCATTCTCCGGCAGCAGGGCGTCGAGGGCGTGCACCACGTGCTCGGGGTTGAGCGGGTCGGCGGAGACGGCGGCGCGCCGCTCCATGACCTCCCACCAGCGGGCGGTGTTCTCCTCGACCGTCTCCCGCCAGGACCGGTCCGTCTTCTGGTCCAGCAGGGGGATGAGGCGCTTGAGGGTCTCCGTCGCGTCGCCCACCACGTTCAGCTCGAACGGGTAGCGCAGGCCCACCATCGACGGGTCGACATCGATCTGCACGGCCCGGGCCTTGCCGAACTCGGGGAGGAACTGGGTGTACGGGAAGCTGGAGCCGATCACCAGCAGGGTGTCGCAGTCGCGCATCAGCTCGTAGGACGGCCGCGTCCCCAGCAGGCCGATCGAGCCGGTCACGTAGGGCAGCGTGTCCGGCAGCACGTCCTTGCCGAGCAGCGCCTTCGCCACCCCGGCGCCGAGGATCCCGGCGACCTGCTCGACCTCGGCGCGCGCCCGCCGCGCGCCCTGGCCGACCAGGACGGCCACCTTCTCGCCGGCGTTGAGGATCTCGGCGCAGCGGGCGAGGTCCGCGTCCGACGGCACCGGCGCGTACCGGCCGACGCCGAGGCTGGAGGGCACCATCTTGAAGGCGTGGGCCGGCGGCTGGTAGTCGAGCTCCTGGACGTCGGCCGGGACGATCACGGCGGTGACGGTGCGGCTGGTGGCGGCGACGCGCATCGCCCGGTCCAGCACGTTGGGCAGCTGTTCGGGGACGGTGACCATCTCGCAGTAGGCGGAGGCGACGTCCTTGTAGAGCGAGAGGAGGTCGACCTCCTGCTGGTAGGAGCCGCCCATCGCGCTGCGGTCGGTCTGGCCCACGATCGCGACGACCGGGACGTGGTCGAGCTTGGCGTCGTAGAGGCCGTTCAGCAGATGGATCGCGCCCGGGCCGGAGGTCGCGGCGCACACCCCCGTCCGGCCGGAGAACTTGGCGTAGCCGACGGCCTCGAAGGCGGCCATCTCCTCGTGCCGCGCCTGCACGAACTGCGGCTTGTCGTCGGCCCTGCCCCAGGCGGCGAGCAGGCCGTTGATGCCGTCACCGGGATAGGCGAAGACGTGCTCGACGTCCCACTGCCGCAAGCGCTCGAGGATGTAGTCCGAGACCTTCATCTGTTGGGCTCCGTTCGCAGCTCGACTCGCCGGCGGGGGGCCGGGAGAAACTCCCCGCGCTCTCGTCTGACCCGTCGGGGCCGGCCGAAACCCGGCCGGTGGGGGCCGGTGCCCGGACGCCGTCGGTCCGGGCCCGTGAGCGCCGCCCGGCGGGTTTCCGCCGCCCGCCCGGGCCGGGCCGCCGCTCCCGGTGGCGCCCCTGCGTGGCCGTCGCCAGACTGGGCAGACGGGTGCGGCGCCGGTCCCGCCGAGGGCACACCGGCCGCCGATACCCGTTCGCCGCGCTGCGCCGCCCCGTCGGCGCCCGGCCCAGACCGCCGCAGGGGACCCGCCGATGACCGCAGACCACGACCGACCGGCCCGGGGGCGTGACGAGACTCCGGAAGAGCGTGCCGACCGCCTGTGGAACGAGATGCTGCAGGAGGTGCGGGTCTGCCAGACGGGCGCCCAGATCCTCTTCGGCTTCCTTCTCGCCACCGCCTTCACCCCCCGCTTCGCGACACTGCCGGACTTCGACAAGCACCTCTACGTGGCCACCGTCCTGCTCGGCGCCTTCGCCACCGGCACGCTCATCGCCCCCGTGGCGTTCCACCGCTTCATGTCCGGCCACGGCATGAAGCCCGAGCTCATCCACGTCGCCGCGCGGCTCATCGGCCTCGGCCTGGTGCTGCTCGCCCTCACCATCTCGGCCGCGCTGCTGCTGCTCCTGCGCACCGCCACCGACAGCTCACCGGCGGCCTGGGTGCTCAGCGGCGCGGCGCTGGCGTGGTTCTGCGTCTGCTGGCTCGTCCTCCCCCGTTCGGTGCTGCGCCGTCACGCCCACCGGAGGGACCGGGACCGCTGAGCCCCCGCCGGGCCGGGGCCCGGACGCGCGCCGCCCGGTTTGCACTCCCATCCATCGGGCAGCCGCACCGCCGACCCAGGCCGGGCGCCCGGAGAGCGGCGGCCCGGCCCCTTCCAGGACGGAGAGCGTGCCATGACGATCAACCCCGGACCTCCCGAGCACCGCCCTCACGCGCCCCTCGTCACCGGGACCCCGAATCCGGGGCCGCCGGTGGAGCACGGGCGCGATGCCAAGGACGCCGCGCTGGACGCCGCCCGGGCTCCTGACCCGAACGGAGCGCTGACCACCGACCAGGGCGTGCGGGTCGACGACACCGACAACTCGCTGACGGTCGGCGATCGCGGGCCCACCCTGCTGGAGGACTTCCAGCTGCGGGAGAAGCTCACCCACTTCGACCACGAGCGGATCCCCGAGCGGGTGGTGCACGCCCGCGGGGCGGGCGCCTACGGATTCTTCGAACCCTACGCCTCGCTCGCCGAGTTCACCTGCGCCGACTTCCTCCAGGAGGCCGGCCGGCGCACTCCGGTCTTCGTCCGGTTCTCGACCGTCCAGGGCCCGCGCGGCTCCGCCGACACCGTGCGCGACGTCCGCGGCTTCGCCACCAAGTTCTACACCCGCCACGGCAACTACGACCTGGTCGGCAACAACATTCCGGTGTTCTTCATCCAGGACGCCGCCAAGTTCCCCGACTTCGTGCACGCCGTGAAGCCGGAGGCCCCGAACGAGATCCCCACCGGCGCCTCCGCCCACGACACCTTCTGGGACTTCTGTTCGCTCCAGCCCGAGTCCACCCACATGCTCATGTGGGCGATGTCCGACCGGGCCATCCCCCGCAGCTACCGGATGATGCAGGGCTTCGGCGTCCACACCTTCCGCCTGGTGAACGCCGACGGTCGCGGGACCTTCGTGAAGTTCCACTGGCGGCCGCTGCTCGGAACGCACTCCCAGGTCTGGGACGAGGCCCAGCTCACCGCCGGACGCGACCCGGACTTCCACCGCCGCGACCTGTGGGAGGCGATCGCGGACGGCGACTTCCCGGAGTACGAGCTCGGCGTCCAACTGATACCGGAGCACGACGAGTTCGCGTTCCCCTTCGATCTGCTCGATCCGACGAAGCTGGTGCCGGAGGAGCTCGTGCCGGTCCGGCCGGTCGGGCGGATGGTCCTGAACCGCAATCCGGAGAACTTCTTCGCCGAGACCGAGCAGGTCGCCTTCCACACCGCCAACATCGTCCCCGGTATCGACTTCACCAACGACCCGCTGCTCCAGGGCCGCAACTTCTCCTACCTCGACACCCAGCTCATCCGCCTGGGCGGCCCCAACTTCTCGCAGCTGCCGGTCAACCGGCCGCTGGCCGACGTCCGGGTCAACCACCGCGACGGCCACGGCCAGCAGACCATCCACCCGGGTCACGGCTACTCGCCCAACTCCGTGGGAGGCGGCTGCCCGTTCACCATGGGCGGCGGCCGGCTGCCGGAGGGGGTCTTCCAGCACTACCAGGAGCGGGTCGACGGCCGGACGATCCGGCGCCGCAGCCCCAGCTTCGCCGACCACTACAGCCAGGCCACCCTGTTCTGGCGCAGCATGACCGGCTGGGAGCAGGAACACATCACCGCCGCCTTCGCGTTCGAGCTGGGCAAGGTGGTCGACGAGGAGGTGCGGCGGCGCACCGTCGGCAACCTCGTGCACGTCGACCCCGTCCTGGCCGCGGAGGTCGCCCGGCGGATCGGTGTGCCCGAGCCGGAGCCGGCGGAGCTGGACGCCCCGGCGCAGGAGGACGCCGGCGCGGCCGGGCCGCTGGTCTCCCCCGCGCTGAGCCTGGAGCACCTGCGCGGCTCCGGCATCCGCACCCGCAAGGTGGCCGTGCTGGTCGGCCCCGGCGCGGACGCCGAGCAGGTGCGGGCCGCGCACGAGCACCTGGGAGCCCGCGGCGCCACGGTGGAGACCCTCGCCGCACACGGCGGCGAACTGCCCGCACGGGACGGCGGCCGCCTCGTGGTGGACCGCCCGCTGCCCACCACCGCGTCCGTCCTCTACGACGCCGTGGTGGTACCGGACGGCACCGGCGTCCTCTACGACGCCGTGATCGTGCCGGGCGGCACCGGCCCCGACCTCACCGCCGATCCGGACGCCGTACGGTTCGTCACCGAGGCGCTGCGGCACGGCAAGCCGGTGGCGGTCCTCGGATCGGGCGCCGGGCTCGTCCGCGCGGCCGGGGCCGGCGATCCGACCGACCTGGCCGGGGTCGCCGTCCGCGGCCCCGGGGAGCGGGCCGACGAGGACTTCTGGGACGGCTTCGCCCGCCTGCTGGAGCGGCACCGCTTCCCGGAGCGCTGACCGCCCGGTCACGACACGCCGTTTGGCGGCCCCTCGACGGGGCCGCCAACGGCGTGTCGGGGCCCGGGGGTACGGCCGGGTCCCGGCGGACGCGGGTCGGCCCGTGTGATCGCCGGAGAGCCGGGCAGACGCGGGGGCGTCCCGTTCCGGCGTAGGAGGAGAGTGTCATGGCCGACTCGGTGAAGGCGTCCGCGAAGAGGTCGCAACAGCCACCGCGGACCGGGGACTCGCCCGGTGGCGAGGTCATCGAGACGGACGTGCCGGCCAGGCTCGACCGGCTGCCGTGGTCCCGCTGGCACTGGCGGATCGTGATCGGCCTGGGGACCGTCTGGATCCTCGACGGTCTGGAGGTCACGATCGTCGGCAACATGGCGGCCCGGCTCGCCGAGCAGGGCAGCGGCGTCAGCATCTCGACGACTCAGGTGACCACCGTGGCGGCCGCCGTGTACGTGGCGGGTGCGTGCAGCGGCGCCCTGTTCTTCGGCTGGCTGACGGACCGGCTGGGGCGCAAGAAACTCTTCATGCTCACCCTGGCCGTCTACCTGGTGGCCACCGCCGTCACGGCGTTCTCCTGGAGCGCCTGGTTCTTCTTCCTCTGCCGCTTCTTCACCGGCTTCGGCATCGGCGGCGAGTACGCGGCGATCAACTCCGCGATCGACGAGCTGATCCCGGCCCGGGTGCGCGGCCGGATCGACCTGATCATCAACGGCAGCTTCTGGATCGGCGCGGCGCTCGGCGCCTTCGCCTCGATCGCGCTGTTGAACACCGCGCTGTTCGCCACCGACGTCGGGTGGCGGCTCGCCTTCGCCATCGGCGTGGTGCTGGGCCTGGTGATCCTGCTGGTGCGCCGGCACGTCCCGGAGAGCCCGCGCTGGCTGTTCACCCACGGGCGCGCCGCGGAGGCGGAGGAGGTGGTGGCCGAGGCCGAACGGATCGTGGAGGAGGAGACCGGCCGCGCCCTGCCGCCGGTCGAGGGGGACCCGATCCGCATCCGCGAGCGCGGACCGCTCGGCTTCATCACGATCGCCCGTACGGTGGTGGGCAGTTACCCGCGCCGCACGGTACTGGGCCTCGCGCTCTTCATCGGCCAGGCCTTCCTCTACAACTCGGTGACGTTCGGCTACGCGGTCATCCTCACCAAGTACTTCGAGGTGCCGGAGGGCGACACCGGCTACTACTTCGCGGTGATCGCGGTCGGCAACTTCCTCGGCCCGCTGCTGCTCGGCCACTTCTTCGACTCGGTCGGCCGCAAACCGATGATCGCCGGCACCTACATCGGCTCCGGCCTGCTGCTGTTCGGCACCGCCGCCCTCTTCCAACAGGGCTCGCTGTCCGCGGTCAGCATGACGGCCTGCTGGACGGCGGTGCTCTTCCTGGCCTCCGCCGGGGCGAGTTCGGCCTACCTGACCGTCAGCGAGATCTTCCCGCTGGAGACCCGGGCGATGTGCATCGCCTTCTTCTACGCCGTCGGCACGGCGGTCGGCGGCATCAGCGGGCCGCTGCTGTTCAACGGGCTGGTGAGCAGCGGCAAGGTGTCCGACACGACCCTCGCGTTCTGCATCGGCGCCGCCCTGATGACCGCCGCCGGGCTGGTCGAGGCCGCGATCGGGGTCCGGGCCGAACGGCGCAGCCTGGAGTCGCTGGCCGCGCCGCTCAGCACCGTCGGCGCGGCGAAGAGCACCTAGGGGCGGTTGCGAGGTCGCGGACCCGGCGGGACTTCGCCAACGCCCTCTGCGCCCGGGCGGGCCGTCAGATCACGGCCGGCGCAGCCGTCTTGGCCGCCGTGGCCGATCCGCCGGGCGACACCGGGCGCTCGGCTCGGCGAACGCCCGGTCGAGGATCGTGCTCCGGCCCCCACTCCCCTCGTGGTGGGGGCCGGAGCGGGCCTCAGTCGCGCCGACGAGAGAGAGCATGCCAATGGGGACGGCCGGACGGCCATGCATTAGCCTCTGAGCCTAATAGTCAACAACGCGGCAGGTCAGGATGGCTGCGGGGAGCCGGAGGAAGGTTCGTGATCGCACTGAGATTCGGGGTCGCGGACCTCGCGAGGACCCGGTTCGTCATATCCCCGCTCGACCATCTGCTGGCCGGTTCGGCCCGGTTGGGCGTTCACCAGGGCAACGGGTCGCGCAGCGAACGCTGGTGGCGGGACGCCCGCCGCCACGTGCCCCACCGGGCCGTGCGCTTCCTCGAAGTGGTCAACGCGAGCCCGATCGGCATCCCCGACTTCATGGTGGCGGACCTCGACGCCGTCCGCCGCCAGCTGACCGACGAGCTCGACGCGCTCCTCTCCGTCCCGCAGCAGACCGTGGAGGAGGGTGTCGCGATCTTCGGCAACCGCCTGGGACTCCCGGCCGCCCTGGCCCGGTTGCGCGACGACGGCAGCCGGGGCCTGCGCGAGGTCAGCGACGGCGCCTGGGCGCTGTTCCAGGCCTGCCTCGCCCCGGACTGGCCCGACATCCGCCGCGCCCTGGAGGCCGACATCGCCGTCCGGGCCCGCACCGCCGCCCGCTCCGGGATCGGCGAAATGCTCGGCACGCTCCACCCGAAGGCCGTCTGGCGGGACGAAGGGGTGCTGGAGTGCACCCTCGGCGAGCTGGAGGGTTCCTTCGAACTCGGCGGCCGGGGCCTGGAGCTGCGGCCCAACTACTTCGTCCAGCGGAGCATCAGCCTGCTGGCCGAGCCGGACCGCCAGAGCCTGCTGCTGCACCCGATCGCCCTTCCGGCCGCCGAGCCCGCGGCCCGGACCCCGGCCGCCGACGGCCTCGCCGCCGTGCTCGGCCCCGCCCGGGCCCGCGTCCTGCGCGCCATCGCCGGCAGCGCCTGCTCCACCACCGAGCTCGCCCAGCGGCTCGGCGTCACCCCGCCCTCCGCCTCCGCCCATGCCACCGCCCTGCGCGCGGCCGGCCTGATCGCCACCCAGCGCGAGGGCAAGCAGGTCCGCCACGCCCTCACCGACGTCGGCCACGACCTCCTCCTCGACAACCCGCCGCCCCCGCCGCAGGCCTGAGCACCGGTCGGTGTCCGCACCAGGCCCCGGCTGGAACCTCCGCGACGCACCCACGCGGCGGTCCCCGCACCCGCCTGCCGCGTGATCGCCTACCGGCGGGTCCAGGCCCGGAGCGCCCGGCGCTGCCACGACACAGCCGTCCCCGCCCGGGTCAGCCGCCGCGGACGCGCTGGCCGAGCGGGGACGGCACTTCGAGCCAGACCAGCTTCCCGCGGCCCGCGGGCAGCGAACCCCAGGCCCTCGCGAGCCGGGCCACGATGCGCAGGCCGTGCCCCCCGGGCCGCCCCGGGACGATGGCCGGCCGGACCCGCGGCGGCACCGGGCTGGCGTCCACGACCTCGACCCGCAGCCGCTCGCCGTTCCAGCTCAGCCGCAGCTCCCGGGGGCCGCCCGGCGCGTGCAGACAGGCGTTGGTGACGAGTTCCGAGACCATCAGCAGGACGTCCTCGGTCACCGCACGCTGCTCCTCGTCGGCGGCGGGCAGCCAGTGCCACTTCTCCAGGATCCGGCGGCTGAACTCGCGGCAGCGCCGCACCGCGCCCTCGCCGCCGTCGAGCAGGAGACGCTCGGAGTACTCGGGTGCGGGCCCCCGGCCGAGGGGGATCGGAACGCCGGGCCGGTCGGGAACGGGGCCATTCGGGGAGCGGTTCATCCCGGCCTCCCCGGGGAGTCGCGGAAGCCCGGGGAGTCGCGGAGGCCCGGGGCGGGCGGCCCGGCGACGATCCGCCCGGTGCCGTCGGCCATCGTGCGGCCGGCGCCGTCCACCCGGCCGGGACCGAGGACGGCGTGCCGGACCCGCTCCCCCGCCCCTCGGGCGGGCTGCTCGGCTGGCCTCCGCATGGCTGGCTCCCGGTCGGGTCCGGACGGCGGCGGGCCGTCCCGCACATCATGGCGCGTGCCACGGGCGAGCGCGCGGACGCCGGTCGGCGACCGGTCGTCGGGAACCGGCCGAACCGACGCCCCGGGGGCGGCGGGCACCCTTCTCACCTGCGCCTCGGGCATGGTTCGCGCCTGCCCGGCTCCGGCCCGGTCACACCTGCCGGGCGTTGCGACGCTCCCCGCCCGCGACGAATCCGGCGCCACCGGGCCCGCGACGGACCCTTCGGCACCGGGTTCCGCGACGAACCCGGAACCACCGGGTGTGGAACCGGGCGAACCGGGCAGACGCCGGTCGGGGCGAGCGACGCCCGAGTCCACGAGAGAGCCGGACTCCACGAGAGGGAGTGAGCGACACGATGGGTGCCGACGACAAGCTGCGCAACGCCGGTGAGAAGGTCGAGGGCAAGATCAAGGAGGCCGCCGGCAAGGCGACCGGTGACCGCACCATCGAGGCGAAGGGCCGGGGCGAGCAGGCCAAGAGCGACCTGAAGCAGGCCGTGGAGAAGGTCAAGGACGCCGGGAAGCACTGACCCGGACCCACCCGGCCCGGCGACCGCCCCTTGGCGGTCGCCGGG
>NZ_JBEXYD010000098.1:4045-4333 GCF_040630735.1 Kitasatospora sp. NPDC005748 | reverse complement strand
GGACGACCAGAACACTCACCGAGCCGTCCTGACCGCCGCCACCGACACTGGCACCGGCACCGGCACCGGCACCGGCACCGGCACCGGCACCCACCCGTACATCCGCAGCACCGCCCTGCAAGTACTCGGGGAGCAGTGGCCGGACGACCAGAACACCCGCCAAGCCCTCCTGACCGCCGCCACCGACACTGGCACCGGCACCGGCACCGGCACCGGCACCCACCCGTACATCCGCAGCACCGCCCTGCAAGTACTCGGGGAGCAGTGGCCGGACGACCAGAACACCCG
>NZ_JBEXYD010000098.1:0-3949 GCF_040630735.1 Kitasatospora sp. NPDC005748 | reverse complement strand
CCCGCCAAGCCCTCCTGATCACCGCCACCGACACTGACCCGATCGTCCGCAACATCGCCCTGCAAGTACTCGCAGCAAACTTCCCGGACGATCAGGACACCCACCGAGCTGTCCTGACCGCCGCCACCGACACCGACACCCACCTGAACGTTCGCAGCACCGCCCTGCAAGTACTCGGGGAACGGTGGCCGGACGACCAGAACACCCGCCAAGCCGTCCTGACCGCCGCCACCGACACCCAGCCGATCGTCCGCACCACCGCCCTGCGGGTGCTCGGGGAGCGGTGGCCGGACGACCAGAACACCCACCGAGCCGTCCTGACCGCCGCCACCGACACCGACCCGATCGTCCGCACCACCGCCCTGCAAGTACTCGGGGAGCAGTGGCCGGACGACCAGAACACCCGCCAAGCCCTCCTGACCGCCGCCACCGACACCGACCTGAACGTCCGCACCACCGCCCTGCAAGTACTCGCAGCAGACTTTCCGAACGTGGCATGGCCTGTCGTATGCGAGTACACGAAGAGCGACCAGCCGGCCGACATGAGGGTGAGCGTGATCAAGTTGCTCGCGTTGCTGTGGCCGGAGGAATCGGAGAGCGTCACCCTCATCCGATGCATGGAACAGCATGATGACGAAAGCGTGAGGCGAACCGCGGGAGAGGCTCTGGCGCTGTTGGAGCAGCGGCCAGGGTCGGCGGTCTCTCGGGCGTAGGCAGTCAGGAGCTGCGGGTGCTTGAGGGATTGCCCCGCACCACAGCATGGGGGCGCGGTGTCGTGGCTGGCGGCTGAAGTGCGTGGCGTTGGAGCGGCTGCGAGTTCGACTCTGCCGGCTTCGCGTGCTAGAAGGCCGAGTGGGGCAGGTTATTGAATCGGAATCGCGGCGCTGGCGGTGCGCCAATCATGGTGAATGGACGGGGTCCGGGCCATGGACAAGGAGACCGGCCGGCACATCTCTGCCGCGTCGGCCGCGCCGGGCTCCGGACTCGGGACATCGTTCGGTCACAGAGACGGCATGACCATGGCGAAGAGATACGCCACCCAATCGCCGGGCCCCGCTAGCCTTCACGCAGGGGTCGCGCGGCCCGTCCCGCGATGCATACTGGGCCTGTCGAGGTGGGAGCAGCCCGTTCGCTGACGGCGGTAACCGTCAGATCACCGAACGACCTGCTCACACCCCTTCGATAGCGCTTGCCGCGTGGTGAGCACTCAGCGTCGGCCCGACCTTCCCGGGTTGGGCCGACGTGCTCCCTGGTATCAGGTCCGCATCTGGCGGATGCGGTCGAGGAGATCGATGATCTCGTAGGCGCGCCAGAGCCACCTGGCGGTGGCGACAGCAACGGCCGACCAGTCCTTGCGGCGCTCTGCGGTGCCCGCCGGATCTTCGGATCCCGGCTCCGGCTCGTCGGCGGCCGGCTGTTCACTGGACGTGTTCACAGAGCGCTCCCTCCCTCTCCCGGGCCTTTCAGGGCCCTCACCGCCCCGCACAGACACGGGGTGGCTGTCCTGGACGGCATGTTCGTGCCGTACAGGGAGGAAGCAGCAACTCACGGTTGAGCGTAGTGGGTTAGCGGGCAGCTCCTCCGCCCGGCGAGACCTGGCGAAGGCTGGCGAATGGTCAAAATGCTCGTATGATCGCGGCGACGTTGCGGTGCCGAAAGCGGCCCGGCCATCGACCCCCGTGGTGCTGGTACCGGAGCGGCGCGGGGCGCTGGAGCGGATCGACCCGTGCTGGTGCCCCGCCTGGCAGCGCGCGTACGCCATCACGCGGCGATGGTGGCTTGAGCAGGCCAGCCTGAGCCGAGTGAGCCGCGCTGCCGCAGGACGCGGTGTTCGAAGGTGAGCGGCTCGGTCAAGGGGTGCGGGCGCAGCGGGCCGCCTCGCCGGGTCTGGAGGAGGACCAGCGGGACCTCCTGGCGGCGATCGGCATCGAGGAGGACGCGGAGCTGGTGGCCGCGAAGGCCGCGGCCGAGGCGAAGCCGACCGTGTCCTGCACCGACCGGTTCGCCCAGGGCTTGGCGGCGCTCGCCCAGTTCGTCAAGCGGGAGCGTCATCCCTAGGTGCCACGCACGCACAAGGAGCCGGTCGAGGCCGTGGAGGACAGTCCGGGTGGGGAGGAGGAGGAGGAGGTGTCGCACGTCGCGCTGGGCACTGGTTGAACAATCAGAAGGCGAGGCGGGCGAAGCTCACGCCAGGTCAGCTCGCGCAGCTCGCCGAGCACAGTGTGGAGTGGGCATGAGCTGGTCGGTGGAGGGCCTGGCCCGGACGGCGAGCGGCTGCACCCTCGGGACCTGGCCGCCTACGCCCGATCGCCTACGAGGTGGCCGGCGTGCGCGAGGGCGAGGGTGACTTCGCCAACGACGAGGACGAGGGCGACCTGGGCGATGTCGACCCGGACGCCCTGGACGTCGCGTTGGAGTGGGCCCGGGCCGGGGTGTGCGTGCCCCAGCAGTCGCTGCCCTGGCCGTCCACCGACGCCCTGCTCTACAGCGAGCTCGACAACCGGCCCACCCACCGCATCCTCTACTGCTACGCCGACCTGCTGCGCCGCCGCGACCCGAAGGCCTCGGCGGCGTGGTTCACCGCGCTGGTCTACCTCAACCCGAAGGACAACCTCGGCGCCCGCTTCATCGCCCCCGACGGGCCCCAGGACCCCCGCTTCTGAGCAGCACAGAGGGCCGTGCCCCTGGGCGGGGTGACGGCCTCCCTCTGCGTGTTCGGATCGGATCGGGGCGGCCGGTGGTACGGCCGGCCGCCCCGGGCGGCGGTGCCGTGTGGCTGGAGGTCGCGAACCGTCAGCTGCCTGGAGCGATCGCCGCTTGAACGGTGGTGGAGAGCGTCTGAGCGAGAGCGCCACTGACCGCCGGGGAGTTGAGGATGTCCAGGATGGCGTTTCCCCAGCGTCGGAGTCGTCCCGGGTCCGGGTTGTCCGTGGATGCCTCGTTCTCGATCCGGGTGGCGATGTCGGCGAACTCCTCGGCATCGCCCTCGGGCAGGCCCAGGACGGGGCTGCTTGGCGGAGGGATCGAGCGAGGAGCACCAGCTCACTGGGGTTGATGCCCTGATTGGTGGTGGCGGTCTGGGTGACCTCACGGCTATTGGCTGCGATGTTGCCGGTGTTGGTGCCGATGTGGAAGTTGGTAGTGCCGCCGTTGTTTCGCCGCTCGTACGCGGCGAGGTCGGCGCCGTAGTTCTCCACGCAGTCTTCTCCTTCGGCGGTGATCTCGGCGCGCAAGGGTCCCGCCGCACCCCAGGCTCGGACCGTCCCCGTGATCATTCCCTTGGCGACCAGGTGGTCGGCTGCCCGGTCGATCTCGGCGGCCTCAAGTCGCATGCCTTCGAACAGGGACTGCGGGGCTTCGAGGACCTGGGCGACCACCGGCATGTGGGTGCCATCCTGCTTTCGGTGCCACATCCAGGTCAGAAGGCCGGTGCGGGCGGCGGCGGTGCGGGCGGCGAGGTCTTCCCTCCGGCGCATTCTCTCCTCGACCCACGCAGTCCCGGCCGGCGTGAGGTTCGCGCAGGCCTCGCCGAGAGAGGAGAACCTGTCGTCCAGCGTTCCTGCTTCCTTGCAGTGTCGGAGAAGCTGGAATGCCTGCTGGAGGTCAAGTTGGTACTCGTCGGCGAACGAGGTAAGGGAGACGTCTCCGAGGGGGGTGCTTCCGCTGCGGTCGTAGACCCATTCGACGAGCTGGTCCTGCAGGGATCTGATGTCGGTGGCCACAGATCTCCTTCTGCTGGTAGTGAGGGGGACCCAGGATACGGAGCACCACTGACAGCCCTCGGCGTTCCGATGGTTCTGGCAGCGGTACCAACGACGCGGTGGTCAACGGCGTGCTCGGGGCTCGCCACCGACTAGGGCACGTATTCGGTCGTGATCAATGGGTTCGAGTGAGGTCCTTGATCCAGATCATCGCGCCACGGAGGTGGAGGCCGGCGAGGTAGCTTTCC
>NZ_JBEXYD010000097.1:0-19340 GCF_040630735.1 Kitasatospora sp. NPDC005748 | reverse complement strand
CGCCTCGCCACCATCTGGGCCGAGGTCCTCGACCTCCCCCGCATCGGCATCCACGACAGCTTCTTCGACCTCGGCGGCGACTCCATCCGCGCCGTGCAGGTGCTGGCCAAGTGCCGGGAGGCCGGCGTGCCGCTGGCGCTGTGGATGATGCTCCAGGCCAAGAGCCTGGCCGAGGTGGCGGGCATGATCGACGCCGAGCCGGCCGGTCCGGCCGGGGAGGACGTGCCGCTGACCCCCAGCCAGCACCGGCTGCTGGCCTCGGCCGACGGCGGTGCCCGGACGGTCCGGCTGGCGCTCGGGCGGCTGCCCGACGCAGCGGTGCTCGCCGCCGCGCTCGGCGCGCTGGTGGCCCGCCACGAGGCTCTGCGGCTGCGGATCTCCGCCGACGGCCGGCCGGCGGAGCCGGCCCCGGCGCCCGCCGGGACGGCCCTGCTCTCGGTGCTCGATCTCGGCACCGTGGCGCCCGCCGACCGTGCCGGCGCGCTCGACGGCGCGCTCGCCCGGGACCGGGCCGGGCTGGTCCCGTCCGAGGGTGCGATGCTCCGCGCCACGCTGGTCCGCTTCGACGACGAGAAGCGTCACGAGCTGTGGCTGACGATCCACCAGCTCGCGGCGGACTCCGCCTCCTGGCCGATCGTGCTCGCCGATCTGAACGCGGCTTACGCGCAATCGGCGGCGGGTGCTCCGGTGCTGACGGCCCCGGTCGAGGTGCCGTGGCGGGCCTGGGCGCAGGAGCTGGGCGAGCAGGCGCGCTCCGAGCGGGTGGCCGAGCAGGCGGAGTACTGGCTCGACCGGGCCGAGGCCGTGTCGCTGCCGGTGGACCGGGTCGGGGACCAGGCGCCGTGCCGGGCCACCGAGGAGACCGTCACGGTCGTGCTGCCCGCCGAGCGGACGGCCGCGCTGCTGGCCGGTCCGCGCCCCGAGCAGCCGTTGCTGACCGCCCTCGGCCGGACCCTGGCGCAGTGGGCCGGCGGCGACCGGATCCTGCTCGACGTCGTCACCGATCCGCGCCACCAGCAGGCGCTGGCATCCGAGTTGGCGAACACCGTCGGCCCGCTGGCGGATTTCCACCCGGTGGTGCTGCGGATCCCGAAGGGGCGTGAGCTGTCCGCCGTGCACACCGCGGTGGCGCGCCGGCTGCGGTCGGTGCCGGCGCCCGCGCACGGCTACGGCCTGCTCCGCTACCTGGCGCCGGATGCCGAGCTGGCGGCCGAGCTGGCGGAGCTGCCGACCGGCGAGGTCCGGTTCGGCTTCACCCCGACCGCGCCGACGGCCGCCGCGCCGCCGCTCACCGGTGCCGAGCGGGACGGCGAGCCGCCGCTGGTGTTCGTCCCGGGCCGGATCGAGCTGCGGGCGGCCCCGGACACGCCGTCGACCCACCTGCTCGACATCGCGGCCGAGGTCTACGACGGCCGGTTGTACCTGCACTGGACGTACAACACCGCCGTCCACGAGCCGGCCACCGTCCAGAGCCTCGCCGCCGAGCAGCTGCGCTGTGTGGTGGAGCTGCTGGACCAGGCCGGTGACCGGCCGGCGGCCGCCCCGCGCGGCCGGTCCGCGGCGGCCCCGGCGGGTGTCGCCGGGGTGGCCGAGGTGATGGCGCGGCACGGCATCCCGGGTGCCTCGCTGGCGCTGATCCGCAACGGCGAGCTGGCGGCGGTCGAGCAGTTCGGCGTGCTCGGGGTGGAGGACCCCGCACCGGTGACCGCCGAGACGCTGTTCCCGGCCGGTTCGATCTCCAAGCACGTGACCACGTTCGCCCTGTTGCGCCTCGTCGAAGCGGGCGTGATCGAGCTGGACCGCGACGTCAACGAGTACCTCACCTCCTGGCAGGTCCCCGCGCTGCCCGGGGTGTCGACCCCGGTGACGCCCCGGCTGCTGATCGCCAACCTGTCCGGCATCGCCCCCCATCCGGACGTCGACGGGAACTACCACCGCCACGACCCGGTGCCCACGGTGCTCGACGTGCTGAACGGCCGCCCGCCGGCGATCACCCCGCCGGCCCGGCTGCTGGACGAGCCCGGCGCCACCTTCCGGCAGATCCCGCTGAACTACTCGGTGCTCCAGCAGGCCATGGCGGACGCCACCGGCGAGGAGTTCCCGGCCCTGGTGCACCGGCTGGTACTGGCGCCGCTGGGGATGACCGGCAGTGGCTTCGGGGTGGCCGTCCCGGACGAGCTGGGTCGGCCGTACGCGCGCGGCCACCACGCCGACGGCACCCCGGTGTCCGGCGGGTACGTGCTCAACCCCGAGCTGGCGGCCGGCGGCCTGTGGACGACCGCGGCCGATCTGGCCAGGCTGGCCGTCGAGGTGCGGCGCTGCCACCTGGGGCCCTCCGGCGGCCTGGTGGGCGCCGAGCTGGTCCGGCGGATGCTCGCCCCGCAGTCCGGTCGCTCCTACGGCTGGAGCACCATCGTCGACGACACCAGCGGCGACCTCGAGTTCGGACACGGGGGTCAGGCCGTCGGGTTCCAGGCGATGACCGGCCTGCGGGTGCACTCCGGCACCGGCGTGGTGCTGCTGTCCAACGCGGTCACCGGGCGCGAGCTGGTCAAGCACCTGCTCGCCACGGTGTGGACCGGCCAGAACCGGCTGGCCCACCTCTGGCAGCAGGCGATCGACGAGGCCACCGAGGCGGAGTCGCGGCTGGGCTGAGCCCCGGCCGGGCCGAGCCGCTGAGGGCCCGGCCGCCGGCCCCCGTCCCCCCGCCGCGCGCGGGGCGGGCGGGGGCCGGTCCGCGTGCGGCGGCCGTGGCCGGAGCCCCGGTCCGACGCGGGTTGCCGAAGCCCCGGATGGCCCCGGACCGGCCCCGGGCCTACCCCGAATCGCCCCGGGCCCGCCCTCCCGGGCATGACCACATCGTGCCAGTGCAGCGTCCTGACGTCGCCGGACCGCTGACTGGGCCCCCCGACCGGCCCAGAATCCAGAGGGGGGCCGCCGGCCGGTGTCGGCGCGCCGGATCGCGGGTCGCCGCGGACGCGGCCGTCCGCACGCATTCGGCACAGCACAGGGGGAATCATGGAACTGCGTGTCCTAGGCCCAGTCGAGGTCCTCGACGACCAGGGCCTCCACATCGAACTGCCGGGCGTCAAGGCGCAGACGGTGCTCGCCAGCCTGCTGCTGGCGAACGGCCAGACCGTCTCCGACACGCACCTGAGCGACATGCTGTGGGCCTGGGACCCGCCGACCACGATGACCGCGCAGATCTACACCTACGTCTCCCGGCTGCGGAAGCGCCTGGGGCCGCACGTCGAGCTGGTCCGCCGCCCGCGCGGGTACCAACTGGTCACGCACGAGGCCAAGTTGGACCTGACGACGTTCGAGCGGCTGGCCCGTCGCGGTCGTGACGCGCTGACCCGGGGGAACCTGGCGCAGGCCGCCGACGACCTGCGGGCGGCGGTGTCCCGCTACCGCGGCACGGTGCTCGGCAACGTGACCGAGTTCCTGGCGGACGCCGAGCGGCCCCGGCTGGAGGAGCTGAGGCTGGCCGCGCAGGAGGACCTGGTCGAGGTGGAGCTCGCGCTCGGCCGGCACCAGCGCCTGGTGCCGGAGCTGACCGCGCTGGCCACCGAGCACCCGACCCGGGAGCGGCTGAGGGCCCAGCTGATGACCGCGCTGTACCGGTGCGACCGGCAGTCGGACGCCCTCGCGGTCTTCCACGCGGGGCGCCGGATCCTGGCCGAGGAGCTGGGGATCGACCCGGGGGCCACCCTGACCGGCGTCCACCAGGCGGTCCTGGAGGGCACCCTGGGTCTGCCGGCCGCCGGCCCGGCGCCGTCGGGCCCGGTCCGGCTCGGCCTGCCCGCCGCCGGGCGGCCGGCACCGGCCATGCTGCCGCCGGACGTCGCGGACTTCACCGGCCGCCGGGCGGAGCTGGCCCAGCTGGAGCGGTTGGTGGCGTCGGACGCGGCCGGTGCCGGCCCCCGGCGCGCGCTGATCACCGGGATGGCCGGGGTCGGCAAGTCGGCGCTCGCCGTCCACCGGGCGCACGGCCTGCGGGACCACTTCCCGGACGGTCAGCTCTACGCCGACCTGACCGACCAGGACGGCACCTCGCGCTCCCCGGAGACCGTGCTGACCTCCTTCCTGCACGCCCTCGGCGTCGAGTCCGCCGATCCCGACCGGGGGCTGCTGGAGCTGATCCGGCTGTACCGCACGCACTGCGCCGGGGCGCGCCTGCTGGTGGTGCTGGACAACGCGGTGAGCAACGCGCAGATCGCCCCGCTGCTACCGAACGGGCCCGAGTCGGCGGTGATCGTCACCAGCCGCCGGCACCTGCTGGCCGCCTCGGGGCGGGACACCCTGGCGCTGCCGGTCTTCGACGACGGGGAGTCGATGGCGCTGCTGGCCGCGCTGGTCGGGCCGGAGCGGGTCGCCGCGGACCCGCTGTCGGCCCGGGCGATCGTGGACAGCTGCGCGGGCCTGCCGCTGGCCGTCCGGATCGCCGGGGTGCGGCTGGCGGCCCGGCCGCACTGGCCGCTGTCCCGGCTGGCCGGGCGGCTGGCCGACCAGAGCACCCGGCTGGACGAGCTGAGCTTCGGCGAGCTGCGGGTGCGCGAGACGATCCGGCGCTCGCTGCGCGAGGTCAGCCTGCGCGGCCGGCAGGTGCTGAGCAGGCTCGCGCCCTTCGGGACGGGCGTCTTCCCCGCCGAGGCGGCCGCCTGGGAGCTGGGGCTGCCGCAGGCGACGGCGGAGCAGGTGCTGGAGGAGCTGGTGGACATCCGGCTGCTGGAGACGGCCGGCGCGGGCGGTTCCGAGCGGGGCGGGTACCGGCTGCACGAGCTGGTGGTGCTGCTGGTGTCGGCGCCGGGCGCGGGCGGCGTGCCGAGCCAGCGCGGGGCGCCGCGGTCCCGGACCGTGCAACTGCTGGCCGGCTGACGGCGGCGGCGCCGCGGGAGCCTCCCGGCCGAGCCCGCCGGGAGGCTCCGCGCGCCGCTACGCCGGGGCCTCCCGCCCGGCCGCCCGGACGGCCGGGCTGAGCGTCACGGCGGCGGTCAGCAGCAGCAGGACGGCGGCCATGACGATCGCGGTCCAGGTGGTCCCGGCGCGGGCGAGCAGGTAGCCGGCGGCCAGCGAGCCCAGCGCGTTGGCGCCGGAGGTCAGGAAGGCCGAGGTGGCCGTCACCCGGCCCTGCAGCTCGTTCGGGGTGTTCCGGGCCATGTAGACCCCGCCGCAGACGTTGAACAGCCCGGCGACGAACATGATCCCGGCGGCCACCAGGCCGATCGCCACCGGCTGGTGCAGCAGCGCGACCAGCGGCATCAGCACCAGCCAGACCAGGTGGCCCAGCACCGCGGTGGCGTACAGGCCGACCCGCTTCGCCCACCAGCCGGCCGCCAGCGCGCCGAGCAGGCCGCCGACCCCGGCCACCCCGGAGACCAGGCCCAGCACCGCGGGGCTGCCGCCGTGCTCCTTGATCACCACCATGACGGTGAGGCTCAGCATCTGGAAGAGCAGGTTGCTGCCGGCGAACACCGCGGTCATGATCCGCAGGAACTTCTGGCGCCAGAGCCAGACCACGCCGTCCTTGATCTCGTGGTGCAGCCGCTGCGGCGGACCGGTCGGGGCCGCCCGCAGGTCGCGGCGGATGAAGGTCAGGCAGATCAGCGCGACCAGGTCGGCCACGGCGGTGACGGCGAACGGCAGCCAGCGCAGCACGGTGAAGAGCAACCCGCTGAGCGGCTGGCCGAGCAGGCCGATGGCCGCACCGCGGGCCTGGTTCTGGGCGAGGGCGGCCGGCAGCTGCTCGACGGGGACGACGTTGCGGACGGTCACCTGCTCGGCGGTCGAGTAGAAGATCCCGAGCGCGCTCTCCACGAAGGCGGCGGCCATGATGAACGGCACCCAGACCCAGTGGTGGTAGGCGGCCAGCGCGACGGCGGCGAAGGCGAGCATCCGGACGGCGTCGCAGACCAGCATCACCTTGCGCCGGTCCCAGCGGTCGACCAGCGCCCCGGCGGGCAGTTGGACCAGCAGGTTGGGCAGCGCCGCGGCGAACGCGACGTAGCCGCAGGCGGTGGCGGAGCCGGTCTGCCAGAGGACCAGCATCGGGTAGGCGACCATCGAGACGGTGGAGCCGAACTTCGACAGGCCGGCGCCGACCCAGAGCCGCAGGAAGTCCATGTTCCGGCGCAGCGGCACGGCGGGTGCCAGCGCGTCGGCCCCGGCGGCGGTGTCGGCGCCGCCTGCGGCCCCCGGCTTGTCGGCCCCCGGTTCGGCGGCCTCCGGTTCGTCGGCCGGCGTTCCTTCGACCGGTGTTCCTTCGACCGGTGTTCCTTCGGTGCTGGCCGTCGGCCCGGTTCGGTCGGGACGCCCGCGCGCGTCGGTCGCTGTCGGTATGGTCATGAGGGGCCCTCTCGCTGCCATCGGACCGTTTCCGGCATTGGCTCGCCAGCCTTGGGCCGCCTGCTATCGATTCCCTATACCCCGGCCCGGGCGCGGTCCGGGCGGTGCGAATATCGCTGGAATATAGGACCTTTCGGGACCGTCCTCCTGCCACGGATTTCCGCGTGGCCGTCTGTCGACCTGGAAGGGGGTCGCGGCATTGGGCGCACGTCCCGCCTGGAAGCCGTTGGAGATCAGCCCGGAATCACTGTCCGTGTCCGAAGACTCGGGCCTCGACGGGCTGCTCGAATGGCTCGATTCCAGCCCTGATCTGGAGTCATTGCTGGACCGGGAGAAGGCCCTGGTGTTCCGGGGCTTCGGCGCCACCGAGGAGCGGCTCGCACCGGTCATGGACCGGCTGCTGCCGAACCGCCTCGCCTACGTGCACGGGAACTCGCCGCGCACCAAGGTCGGTGACAACGTCTACACCTCCACCGAGTACCCGGCCGAGTTCACCATCTCGATGCACAACGAGCTCTCGTACGCGCACCAGTGGCCCGCGCGGCTGCTGTTCTGCTGCGTCACGGCCGCCGCGACCGGTGGGGCCACCCCGGTGGTCGACGCGGCGCTCTGGCTGGAGCTGCTCGACGACGAGGTGCGCGAGCGCTTCGCCGACGGTGTCCGGTACACCCAGAACCTGCACGGCGGCCTCGGCCTCGGCAAGAGCTGGCAGGAGACCTTCGAGACCGGTGACCGGGACGAGGTGGACGCGTTCCTGGCCGCCTCGCACGCCGTGAGCCAGTGGCGGCGGGACGGCAGTCTGCGGATCGTCCAGAACCGCCCGGCGACCGTCCACCACCCGAGGACCGGCGCCGAGGTCTGGTTCAACCAGTCCGACCAGTGGCACCCGGCCGCGCTCGGTGACGAGACCGCGGCCGCCCTGGCCAAGGTCATGCCGCAGGAGGACCTGCCGCAGTCGGTGGCCTTCGCCGACGGGTCGCCGATCCCGGCCGAGCACGTCCTGCAGGTCCGCGACCGCGGTCTGGCGGCGGCCGTGGACGTGGACTGGCGCCAAGGCGACGTCCTGCTGATCGACAACCTGCTGGTCGGCCACGGCCGCCGCCCGTTCACGGGGGCACGCCGGGTCCTCGTGGCGATGTCCGACTGACTTCCGGTTGAGAACCGGCGAAGAAGCCTGAAAGGGGTCATCCGATGACCACGGTGTTGTCGTCGTCAATCCACACCACCAGTGCCGTCACCCTGACCGACGCCGAGCGCGACGAGGTGTACGCCCTGGCCGGGCAGCTCGTCGGGGTCGAGCGCGGCATGGTCGACGAGATCGCGTGGATGGGAGCCGCCCGCAAGCTCTCCGCGCGGCTGCCGCTGCGCGTCCGGGAGGCGGTCCGCCGCTACCGCCACGACCCGGGCCCGGACGGCCTGCTGATCCTGCGCAACCTGCCGAACGACGTGGACGCGCTGCCGGTGACTCCGACGGTCCCGGAGTCGGTGGAGCGCGTGGCCACCGTTCCGGCCGCGATCTCGGCCCTGGTCAGCCTGGCCCTGGGCGAGGTCGTCGCGTACCGCGAGGAGAAGTCCGGCGCCCTGGTGCAGAACGTCGTCCCGGTGCCGGGGCGCGAGGAGTCGCAGAGCAACGCCGGCTCCGGCACGCTGCTGGAGCTGCACGTGGAGAACGCCTTCCACCCGCACCGTCCGGACTACGTCGGGCTGTTCTGCCTGCGCAACGACCACAGCGGCACCGCCGGCACCCTGGTGTCGTCGATCCGCCGGGCGCTGCTGATCATCCCGGACAACGTGATCGAGGTCCTGATGCAGCCGCGCTTCGTGACGCAGCCGCCGCCGTCCTTCCACGCCGGCGCCGGGGCCGAGTACCACCCGGTGCTGGAGGGCGCGGCGGACGACCCGAACATCCGGGTCGACTTCAGCGCCACCACCGGTCTGGACGAGACCGCCACGGCGGCCCTGGAGATCCTGCGCGGCGCCCTGCTCGACGTCTCGGCGATGCTGGTGCTCCAGCCCGGCGAGCTGGCCTTCGTGGACAACCGCCTGTCGGTGCACGGGCGGACCTCCTTCGAGGCCCGCTACGACGGCCACGACCGCTGGCTGCACCGGACCTTCGTGCACCTCGACCACCGCCGCAGCCGCGGCCACCGGGCCGACAACGGCCTGGTCCTGTACTGACCGCCGCGGTGGGAGGCGGTCGCCGGTCCCCCGACAGCGGCCGCTTCCCGCCATCCCTCCCTGGGTAGCCATGCACATCGTCCTGGCCGATCTGGCCATTCCGGCCGACGGGCCCTCCGCGGAGGAGGTCCGCGACGGCCTGCTGCGCTGCGCCGAGCCCGGGCACGGGCTGCGGCACGTCTACGCCGAACCCCGGGACGGGGCGGTCCGCGCGGTGCTCTTCCTCTCCCGGGCCCTGGTCCGGGAGGCCGAGGAGGCCGCCCGGGAGCTCTGCCTGGCCTACTGCTCGGGCCTGCGGGGCGGGCACCTGGTCAGGGTCGGGGCGACGCTCGTCCCGCAGTTCGGGGAGGTCCTGCTGTCCGGCGAGCCGGACGCGGAAGGGTGACGACGGCAGCAACGTGACATGGCAACACCCTGGCCTACCGATTCCATGGTCAGGCCACCTCGACCGTGTGAGAGTAGAGGTGTCGGCAGGGGGAGCTCCTCGGAAACCAAGGAGAAGCCGCCGAAAGTGCCGAGCCGGATCAGGCTCGCCACGAATTCACACGTCAGTGCCCGCGCCATCTCGCGGGCAGGTAATTGGGGGAATTCCAATGAACGCCATGGCCATCGTCCGCCGTATCGCTCCGGCCGCGGTCGTGCTGTCCGTCACCCTGCTGGTCGCGCCGGCCGTCTCGCTGATCGACGCGGCGACCGGTGCCCGGGGCGGGGCCGTCACGGTCGCCATGAACAACGGCTGGGACTGACGGTCCGTCCGAATCCGACGATGGCTCACATCGCCGTACCGGCGGCGGTGGGAGACAGCGCGGCGGCCCGCCGAACCCCGTACGGGATTCGGCGGGCCGCCGCGGTCGTACGCCGGTCCCGCGGTGTTCAGTTGGCGCCGGCGGGGATGGTGCCGAGGCGGCCGGCCTGGAAGTCCTCCATGGCCTGCTGGAGCTCGCGGTGGCTGTTCATCACGAACGGGCCGTAGTGGGCGACCGGCTCCCGGATCGGCAGCCCGCCGAGCAGGACGACCTCGAAGCCCTCGCTCCGGGAGTCCTGGGCGTCGTCGGCCCGGATGGTGAGGGAGTCGCCCTCGCCGAAGACGACGGCCTGGCCCAGGTGGAACGGGCGCCGCTCGGTGCCCGCCGAACCGCTGCCGGCGAGGCCGTAGGCCAGGCCGTTGAAGTCGGCCCGCCAGGGCAGGGTGACCTGGGCGCCGGGGTTCACGGTCAGGTGGATCATCGTGATGGGCGTGTGGGTGGCGCCGGGGCCCTGGTGGCCCGCGATGTCACCGGCGATGAGGCGGACCAGCGCGCCGCCGTCCTCCGAGGCGAGCAGCTTCACGCTGCCGCCGCGGATGTCCTGGTACTTCGGCGCGATCATCTTGTCCGCGGCGGGCAGGTTCACCCAGAGCTGCAGCCCGTGGAAGAGTCCGCCGGACATCACCAGCGACTCCGGCGGGGTCTCGATGTGCAGCAGGCCGGAGCCGGCCGTCATCCACTGGGTGTCGCCGTCGGTGATGACGCCGCCGCCGCCGTGCGAGTCCTGGTGGATGAAGGTCCCGTCGATGATGTACGTGACCGTCTCGAAGCCGCGGTGCGGGTGCCAGGGGGTCCCCTTCGGCTCGCCGGCCGCGTAGTCCACCTCGCCCATCTGGTCCATCATGATGAACGGGTCCAGGTACTTCTGGTTGATCTTCGCGAAGGCGCGGCGGACCGGGAAGCCCTCGCCCTCGAAGCCGCTGGGGGCGGTCGACACGGCCAGCACGGGACGCGGCCGGGAGTCGGCGGCGGGCGCCGCGATACGCGGCAGAACGAGCGGGTTTTCGACGGTCACGGCTGGCATGTCGGCCTCCTTCGGGGGTTCCTCTTGCCTACGTCCACGAGATTAGTTCAACTCTCAACAAGAAGCAAGTTGAACATTGAACTATGTCCCGACGGGAGGGCCGGGGCCCGTTGCGCGGGGGCCCGCCGGCCGCGGCGGTGGCGCCGGCGGCCGGGCGGGCCGTCAGCCGTACATGCGGCGCATGGTGAAGTCGACCATCTGCTCGACCGCCTTGGCGTCGAACACCATCCGGTGCTCGCCCTCCATGTCCAGCGCGAAGCCGTAGCCGGTCGGCAGCAGGTCGAGCACCTCGGCACCGGTGACGGTGAAGTGCTTCGAGTCCTTGCCGGCGTAGCGGCGCAGCTCCTTCAGCGAGCTGAACATCGGGATCACCGGGGTCGGCGTGTTGTGCAGCGCCAGGAATCCGGGGCGTTCGCCGCGCGGGCAGTGCACCTTGGAGGTGATGAAGATGGCCTGGAAGTCCTCCACCGCCATCGAGCCGGTGGTGAAGGCCCGGACCGCGTCCGCCAGCGAGGGCGGGGACGGCTCGGGGTAGAGGGACTGCTGCTGCGCCGCCTGCGGCTGCTCGCCGTACGGGCCGGGGCCGGCGCCGGGCATGCCGTTCATGCCCGGCTGCGGTCCCGCCTGCTGCTGGTAGGGATCACCCGGGTATGCGTTCTGGTCATAGCCGTACACACGGACAGGCTAGCGGGAGCGCACCCGCCCGTGCGGGCGTCGATCCTGACAAGGAGTGGCCGTCCCGCCTTGTGGGACGTGACCACGTTCATAGCGGATTCACGGTCAGGGGCTTGAAACATGTTACCGCTGGGTAGCATCATGATGCCTACTGGTGGGTACGGGGCGCCCGAACGCGGCGGTCTCCCGGAAGCGACGAACCGGAGAAAACGGCGATGGGTCACTACAAGTCCAACCTGCGGGACGTGGAGTTCAACCTCTTCGAGGTGTTCGGCCGCGAGCAGGTCTACGGCACCGGACCGTTCGCGGACATGGACGTCGAGACCGCGAAGAACATCCTGAGCGAGATCACGCGCCTTGCCGAGAACGACCTCGCCGCCTCCTACACCGACACCGACCGCAACCCGCCGGTCTTCGACCCGGAGACGAACACCGCGCCGATCCCGGACACGTTCAAGAAGAGCTACCAGGCCTTCATGGACGCCGAGTGGTGGCGCCTGGGCATCCCGGAGTCCATCGGCGGCCAGGTCACCCCGTCCTCGCTGATCTGGGGCTTCGCCGAGCAGATCCTCGGCTCGAACCCGGCCATCTGGATGTACTCCTCCGGCCCGGCCTTCGCCGGCGTCATCGCCGACGAGGGCACCGAGGAGCAGCTGGAGGTCGCCAAGCGGATGACCGACCGCCTCTGGGGCTCCACCATGGTGCTGACCGAGCCGGACGCCGGTTCGGACGTCGGCGCCGGCCGCACCAAGGCGGTCAAGCAGGAGGACGGCTCCTGGCACATCGAGGGTGTGAAGCGCTTCATCACCTCGGGCGAGCACGACATGTCCGAGAACATCATCCACATGGTGCTGGCCCGCCCCGAGGGCGGCAAGCCGGGCACCAAGGGCCTCGGCCTCTTCATCGTGCCGAAGTACGACTTCGACTGGGAGACCGGCGAGCTCGGCGAGCGCAACGGCGTCTACGCGACCAACGTCGAGCACAAGATGGGCCTCAAGGCCTCGAACACCTGCGAGATGACCTTCGGCGCCAAGCACCCGGCCAAGGGCTGGCTGCTGGGCGAGAAGGTCGACGGCATCCGCCAGATGTTCAAGATCATCGAGTTCGCCCGGATGATGGTCGGCACGAAGGCCATCGCCACCCTCTCCACCGGCTACCTGAACGCGCTGGAGTACGCCAAGGAGCGCGTGCAGGGCGCCGACATCTCGCAGTTCCTGGACAAGACCGCCCCGCGCGTCACCATCACGCACCACCCGGACGTTCGCCGCTCGCTGATGACCCAGAAGGCGTACGCCGAGGGCATGCGCGCGCTGGTCCTGCTCACCGCCTCCACCCAGGACGACGTGCTCGCCGCCCGCCTGCGCGGCGAGAGCGACGAGGCCGCCGAGCGCCTGAACGACCTGCTGCTGCCGATCGTCAAGGGCTACGGCTCGGAGAAGTCCTACGAGCAGCTCGCCCAGTCCCTGCAGACCTTCGGTGGCTCCGGCTACCTGCAGGAGTACCCGATCGAGCAGTACATCCGGGACGCCAAGATCGACACCCTCTACGAGGGCACCACCGCGATCCAGGGCCAGGACTTCTTCTTCCGCAAGATCGTCAAGGACGGCGGCCAGGCGCTCACCGCGCTGTCCGAGCAGATCCAGAAGTTCCTCGGCTCGGCCGCGGGCGGCGACGCCCTGGCCGCCGAGCGCGAGCTGCTCGCCAAGGCCGCCGGCGACCTGGAGGCGATCGTCGGCAAGCTGCTGGCGGACCTCTCCTCGGTCGAGCAGGACGTCAAGAACATGTACAAGGTGGGCCTCAACACCACCCGCCTGCTGATGGTCTCCGGCGACGTCGTGGTCGGCTGGCTGCTGCTGCGCCAGGCCGCGGTGGCCCTGGCCAAGCTGGAGGCCGGCGCCTCGGAGAAGGACGTCGCCTTCTACCAGGGCAAGGTCGCGGCGGCCCGCTTCTTCGCCAAGAACATCCTGCCGACCGTCGGCTCGCAGCGTCTGATCGCCGAGGGCATCGACAACGAGATCATGGATCTGGCGGAGGAGGCGTTCTGACGCCCGCACCCCCGATGACCGCCTGACCCCACCCTCACACCGAAGGGCCCGGTTCCTCGACCGGGCCCTTCGGTGTGCCCGGGCCCGGCCGCCCCGGCGGGCCGCAGCCCGGTCACGGGCCCGGGATGACGGTCCGCTACCGGGCGCGGTCGCAGGGTGCGCGCGGCCCGGCGCGGCGTCAGTTCACGTTTCTGTCCGCGTTCTGCATCCGTTGGGGGGATCCGAGTGTCCTGTCCGTGTACGGGCATATGCTCAAGGTGCGAAGCCGACCCCCCATCCGGCTTCAGCCCTCCCTCGACTCAGGAGCAGCATGTCGACCGCCGCCCGTCAGGCTTTCTTCGACCGGACGCACACCGATGATCTGATTGCCTTCCTCGGTACCTCACCGTCGCCCTACCACGCGGTCGCCAGCGCCGCCGAGCGGCTGGAGAAGGCGGGATTCCGGCAGGTGGCCGAGACGGACGCCTGGGACGCGACGGCCGGGGGCCGCTACGTGATCCGGGGCGGCGCGCTGATCGCCTGGTACGTGCCGCAGGGCGCCGGTCCGCAGACGCCGTTCCGCGTCGTGGGCACCCACACCGACTCCCCGAACCTGCGGGTGAAGCCGGTGCCGGACACCGGGTCGGCGGGCTGGCGACAGGTCGCGGTGGAGATCTACGGCGGCGTGCCGCTGAACACCTGGCTCGACCGGGACCTCGGCCTCTCCGGGCGCCTCGCGCTGCGGGACGGCAGCTCGCGGCTGGTGCAGCTGGACGAGCCGCTGCTGCGCGTGCCGCAGCTGGCGATCCACCTGGACCGCCAGGTCAACGAGGGGATGAAGCTCGACAAGCAGCGCCACCTGACCCCGATCTGGGGCCTCGGCCCGGTCGACGAGGGTTCGCTGATCGACTACGTCGCCCAGCGCGCCGGGGTGGACGCCGCCGAGGTGGCCGGCTGGGACCTCATGACGCACGACGTGCAGCCCGCCAGCTACCTGGGCCGGGACCGCGAGCTGCTGGCCGGCCCGCGCCTGGACAACCTGCTCTCGGTGCACGCGGCCACCGCCGCGCTGGCCGCCGTGGCCGGCGACGACCTGCCGTACATCCCGGTGCTGGCCGCCTTCGACCACGAGGAGACCGGCAGCGAGTCGGACACCGGCGCGCAGAGCCCGCTGCTCGGCAACGTGCTGGAGCGCAGCGTCTACGCGCGCGGCGGCAGCCCGGAGGACCGCGCGCGGGCGCTGGCCGGCACCGTCTGCCTCTCCTCCGACATGGGCCACGCCGTCCACCCGAACTACAGCGAGCGGCACGAGCCGGGGCACCACCCGATGCCCAACGGCGGACCGATCCTGAAGGTCAACGTCAACAACCGGTACGCGACCGACGGTATCGGCCGGGCGGTCTTCGCGGCGGCCTGCGAGAAGGCCGGCGTGCCGTGGCAGACCTTCGTCTCCAACAACGCCATGCCCTGCGGTACGACGATCGGCCCGATCACTGCGGCGCGGCTCGGGATCAGCACGGTGGACTGCGGCATCGCGGCCCTGTCCATGCACTCGGCGCGCGAGCTGTGCGGGGCGGACGACCCGTTCCTGCTGGCGTCCGCGATCAAGGCCTTCCTGGAGGGCTGAGCACGCCCCAGGGGTCCGCGGACCCCGACGCCGAAGGGCCCGGCCGGGTGGCCGGGCCCTTCGGCGTTCCCGGGCGTCGCCCGGAACGCGGCTACTCCATCCCGGCGAGCACCAGGGGCAGCCGGCGCGTGCCGTCCGCCGTCAGCTTCACCGGCACGCCCCAGTCCTGCTGGTGGACGTGGCAGGACGGGAACTCGATCTCCGGGTCGTCGTCGCAGGAGGCGGCCATCGCCGAGACGTGCAGCACGCCCTCGGCCACCTGGTCGGAGAGCACCAGCTCGCGGGAGAGCGCGGAGTCCGCGCCCGCGCCGGAAACCAGCAGCTCGGGCGGCGTGGAGCTGACCAGCAGCCGGGTGGACGGGCCGTAGCGCTCGTCCAGCTTCTGGCCGGTGGGCGCCGAGAAGACCACGTCCAGCTGGAACGCGCCGGCGGCGACCTCGGTGGCGGCCCGCTGGGTGCGGTGCGCCACCGACTCGACCCGGACGGCCTCCTCGGGCAGCCGCAGCCGGGTGAGCCGGTGCCGGGCGGACTCGATCACCACGATGTCGTCGTCGACCAGCACCGCGCCGGAGGGCTCGCGCAGGTCGGTGGCGAGCGTGGTCACCTCGCCGCCGGCCGGGTCGAAGCGGCGCAGCGCGTGGTTGTAGGTGTCGCTGACGGCCACCGAGCCGTCGGGCAGCACGGTGACGCCCAGCGGGTGCTGGAGCAGCGCCTGCCCCGCCTCGCCGTCGCGGTGCCCGAAGTCGAAGAGGCCGGTGCCGACGGCGGTCTCGACCGCCTTCGTTTCACGTGAAACCGAACGCAGCGCCGAGGTCTCCGAGTCGGCCACCCAGAGCCGCTCGCCGTCCGCCGAGACCGCCAGGCCGGACGGCTGGGCGAACCAGGCCTCGGTGGCGGGGCCGTCGACCAGGCCCTCGTTGGTGGTGCCGGCCGCGACCCGGACGGTGCCGGCCGCCGGGTCGTACGCCCAGAGCTGGTGGACACCGGCCATGGCGATCCAGACCTCGCCGTCGAACCAGGCGACGTCCCACGGCGAGGAGAGGTCGACCTCGCGGGCCGGGCCCTCGGTGGCCGAGCCCTGCCACCACTGCCGGCCGGTGCCGGCCAGGGTGTCGACGCTGCCGTCGGCCAGCCGGACGCCGCGCAGCGCGTGGTTCACGGTGTCGGCCACGATCACGTCGTAGGCCGAGCCCTCGGGGAGCAGGGCGAGGCCCTGCGGCTCGCTGAACCGGGGGGAGGTGCCGTCGACCAGGCCGCGCACGCCGTCCCCGATCCGGCGGACGACGTTCTCGCCGTCCTCGGCCAGCTCGACCAGCGAGTGGTGCCCGGAGTCGGCGACCAGGAAGTGCCCGTTCGGCAGCCGGACGGCCTTGCCGGGGAACTTGAGGTCCCCCGCGGTGGGCTCCGGCGCCACGTACGGACCGTCGCCGCGGCGCAGCGTGCCCTTGGCGGCGTGCTCCTCCTCCAGCTCCTCCACCAACCGGGCGATGGCGTGCGCGTGGCCCTCACCGGCGTGCTGGGCGACCACGTACCCCTCGGGGTCGATCACCACCAGCGTCGGCCAGGCGCGCACCGCGTACTGCTTCCAGGTGGCGAGCGCCGGGTCGTCCAGCACCGGGTGGTGCACCTCGTACCGGGCGACGGCGTCGACCACGGCCTGGTGGTCGGCCTCGTGCACGAACTTGGGCGAGTGCACGCCGACGATCACCACGGTGTCGCGGTGCTTCTCCTCCAGCTCACGGAGCTCGTCCAGGACGTGCAGACAGTTGATGCAGCAGAAGGTCCAGAAGTCCAGGACGGTGATCTTGCCCCGGAAGTCGGCGAGGGTGAGGTCCTTGCCGCCGGTGTTCAGCCAACCGCCTGCCCCGACCAGCTCGGGGGCGCGTACACGTGCACGAGATGCCATACCCCCATCAAACCGCACGTGGGGTGCTCCTCATTCCGGCGGTCGGCGGGGGATTGCGCCCGGCCGCCGGGGGCTTCCGGCGGGTGGTCACTCCGGGCGGGGGCTGCCGGCGAGGGCGGGGGTGGCCGGGGGGTCGACGGTGGCGTCGGGGGCGACGGCCGGAGTGGGCACGGTGGGGCGGGCCCGTCGGGAGACGGTGTCGCACCAGGTGATCAGACGGCGGCCGGCCTCGATCATCGGTGTCTCCAGGCGGCGGTGCAGCAGGTCGGCGGCGGCCAGCGCGACCAGGCAGACGGCGGCGGCGAACGTCGGGGTGCCGCCGGGCAGCCACGGGGCCAGGGCGGCGGTGAGGCTGACGGCCGAGGCCTGGAGCAGGTAGAGGCCGTAGGAGCGCTCGCCGACGAAGACCAGCGGGCGCAGCGAGAGCAGCAGGCGGCCCGGGCCGGGGCCGAGCAGGGTGGGCAGCAGGAGGGCGACGCCGAGGCCGAAGAGGAAGATGGTGGGCTGCTCGCTGCCGAAGTGGTCGGTCAGGTCCGGCAGGTGGGCGTGCAGGACGAGGAAGCCGGCCCCGGCCACCGCGCCGACCACCGGGTGGGTCAGCGGGCTGAGCAGGGCGAAGCCGCGGCGGCTGTGCAGCACGACGGCGAGCAGCGCGCCGATCAGCAGCACCGAGTAGTGCAGGCCCATGCCCTTCCAGGTCTCGTTGTACGGCACCAGGACGAGGGCGATCGCGGCCACGGCGAGCGGGATGCGGAGCCGGTCGGAGATCAGGCCGACCAGGATCAGCGCGAGCGGCCAGACCAGGTAGAACTTCTGCTCGATGCCGATGGTCCAGGTGTGCAGGTACGGGGTGTCGCCGGCGAGGTGGTACTCGTTCATGAAGCCGAGGTAGTTCGGCAGGTGGTCCATCAGCACCGCCCAGCCGTGGCCGGAGCGGTAGACGGCGACCATGGTGATCAGCAGCCCCAGGTAGTACAGCGGCACGATCCGGAACACCCGCCGGATGTAGAAGTTCCGCAGCGATATGCGCCCGGTCCGGTCCCGTTCCCGGAGCATCAGGGTGGTGATGAGGAAGCCGGAGAGGACGAAGAAGGCGTGCACCCCGATCCAGCCGGAGAGGAACCGGGACTGCGGGCCGCCGTAGTGGAAGAAGACGACGATCACGGCGGCGACGGCGCGCAGCCCGTCCAGCGCGTCGAACCGCCGCATCGCGAGGAATTCGGCATGGGTCAGTCGGCGCATGGGGAGTCTCCGGGCGGGCGTCGTCGCTAGGGCACCCGTGCGGGCACCCCGGTCGGGGCAGCGATATCATGGCCGACCGTGGCCGTTCTTGACCATCCGGTGGTGGAGTGTGACGGTTCGGTGTGCCCGGAGCCGGCTCGGGACCGGACCGCGCTCGGGAGTGGATCCGCTCAGGACCGGGCCGTGCTCAGGACCGCGGCGCCGAGCGCCAGCGGACCTCGCCGTCCTGCCGCTCGTCGGTGGGGCGCAGGCCGAGCGCCCGGGCGACGGCGGCGGAGGCCCGGTGGTCGGGGTGGACGTGGGCGAGGACGGTGGTGACGCCGGACGCCCGGAGGTGGTCGAGCAGGGCGCGCGCCGCCTCGGTGGCGAGGCCGCGCCCCTGCCAGGGGGTGCCCAGGACCCAGGCGATCTCGGCGGTGTCCGGGCCGATGGTGGCCTGGACGTAGCCGGCCAGCCGGCCGTCGGCGCGCAGCCGGAGCGCCCAGTTGCCCCATGCCTCGGCGGGATCGGGAGAGCCTGCCGCGAGCCGGGCGTAGCGGGCCCGCAGGGCGTCGGCGGTGGCCGGTCCGCCGCCGGTGAAGGTGTAGAGGTCCGGGTCGGCGAGGGCGGCGGCCATCCCCTCGGCGTGCTCGGGGCCGATCGGCAGCAGGTCCAGGCGCTCGGTACGCAGGACGGCGGAGGTGGCGGAGGTGGCGGCGGTGACGGCGGTGACGGCGGTGTCGTCGGTAACGGCGGTGTCGTCGGTGACGGCTGCGGCAGCGGTGACGTCGGACGGATCGGAGCGGTCCACGGGCCCATTCAACTCCGTCGTGTGGCGGTGCTTCGCACGGGGAGGCCGATCGGGTCGAATGGATCGCACGTCCACGCGAAGGAGGCGGTATGCGGTACCTGGTCAGGGAGAAGCTGTTCGCGATCGGTGACGACTACTGGATCGAGGACGATCAGGGGCACAAGGCGTTCCTGGTGGACGGCAAGGTGCTGCGGCTGCGCGACACCTTCGAGCTGAAGGACGCCGACGGCCGGCTGGTCGCGGTGGTGAAGGAGAAGGCGTTCACCGTCCGGGACGCGATGAGGATCGAGGACGCCGACGGCGAGGTGGTGGCGACCGTCCGGGAGAAGCTGTTCACGCCGTTCCGCGACAAGTACCTGGTGGAGCTGGCCGGTGGCGGCGAGCTGAAGGTCCACGGGGACCTGATCGACAAGGACTACCGGATCGAGGACGAGCACGGCGACGAGCTCGCCCGGATCTCCCGCAAGTGGTTCCGGATCCGTGACACCTACGGCGTGGAGGTGGCCGACGGCGCGGACGTGGGGCTGCTGCTGGCCGTCGCCGCCTGCGTGGACCACCTGACGGCGCAGGACTGACCCGGGTGTTCCGCGGCGGGTGCGGGACCGGCCGGTCCCGCACCCGCCCCCCCACACCGGCCCGGAACAAGAGAAGAAGACGGAGGTCTCCGGCGCCCCGGGGGGGGTTGGGGGGGGGGTGGGGCGGGCGGGTGGGGAGGCCCCGCGC
>NZ_JBEXYD010000096.1:0-19528 GCF_040630735.1 Kitasatospora sp. NPDC005748 | reverse complement strand
AGGTCCGCGAGGGCTTCGAGGCCGGTGTGACCCTGGGGTCGTTCAACGACATCAAGGTCGAGGACATCGTCGCCGGGATGTCCCGGTTCCACCCCGCCGGCCCCCGGCGCAGCGCGGGCGACCCTCAGGAACGGGCGTGGCGCGGGCGGCGGTCCCCGGCTCGGCGCGCCGGTCGGGGGCCGGCCCCTCGGTGGTTACCGGGGGGTGCGAACGCGGTCACGAGGGCAGCGACGATGAGCGGCACGACCAGCAGCACCATGGCAGTGGACATGTGCACCTCCGGGAGAGGAGTCGGGCAGGTGACGTCCGTCTGCCCGACTCGTCCGGGGTCATGCCGACGGCCACCCGTCCGGACGAGAACCCCGTTCCCCGGGGCGCCCCAGGGCCGACGGTCGCGGCCGCTCAACGGCGCTCGTCGGCTCCTACCGGCAGGCCGGTCAGCAGGGCGTCCAGCGCGAGGTCGAAGCGCGCCTGGTGGTCGGCGGGGGTCCCGAGGCCGCCGGCCACCGCGGCCGCCAGGACCGGGAACCGCGCCGCGTCCACGTCGACATCGGTCGGCTCGTCCTCGTGCCCTGGCGTGGCGGCGGCCTCCGCGAGGCAGTGCCCCAGCACCAGGGTGCTCACCGCGTTGACGATGCGCAGCGCTCGGACCGGCGGGATCCCCGCGCGGCCGAGGGCGGCTGCGGCGTCCTCCGCCGCGCACAGTGCGGCCGAGGAGCGCACCGGCCGGGTGGCGACCAGGGCGATCACCCCGGGATGGAGCAGCAGTTCGGCCCGGAGGGCGACGGCGAACTCCCGCAACCGCTGCGGCCACTGGTCGGCGGGGCCCTCGAAGGACGGCCGGACGGCGGAGAGCACCAGCTCCACCAGGCCGTCGAGCAGGGCGGCCTTGTTGGGGACGTAGTGGTACAGCGTCATGGCCTCGACGCCGAGCTCGGCACCCAGCCGGCGCATGGACAGCTTCTCGACACCCTCCCGGCCCGCCGCTTCCAGTGCGGTGCGCAGCACCCTGTCGCGGGTGAGTCCCACCCGCCTGCCGGTCGTCGCCATCGGCCCTCCTTGACATTCTTACGCCGTAAGGACAGGGTATCCCCAGATCGATCCTTACATCGTAAGAGAGAGCCGGGAACATGCCCTCCGCCCTGACCGTGGAACAGAACAAGAAGCTCGTCCGGGAGTTCTTCGACGCACTCAACGAGGTGCGGATCGGGGACTTGGGGGACTATCTTGCGGCCGACGTGGTCGACCACAACAAGATCATCCACGGCGAGCCCGATGAGCCGGGCGCGGCCTTCGCGGCCATCGAGACCCAGCTCACCGCTCTCGCCCCGTACCGCGCCCGGGTCGACGCGCTGATCGCCGAGGGCGACTCGGTCGTCGCCCGGATCACCCAGACCGGCGTCAGCTCCGGAAGCCATCCGCGAATGCCCAGCCCCACCGGCCGCGGCTTCGAGAACGAGGCGATCTTCGTCTTCACCCTCACCCACGGCCGGATCAGCGAGATCCGCGGCGTCTCCGACCGGCTCGGCCTCTTCCTGCAGCTCGGCTGGGACTGGCCCACCGCGGACTGAGGGGGCCGATCCGCCGGGCGGTACGGCACCCGACGTGGCGCGGGGCGACGCGTCGATCGGGCCTCGTGCTGGTGGGGCCGGGGCGGAGAAGAATCCCGCCAGGTCCCGCAGCTCGTGCTCGGGGGGTCGGCCGAACGCGAGGGCCCGTTCGGTTCGAGCCTGGCGCCAGGCGGTCAGGGTGGGCTCGACCAGGGCCCACCGGGCGTCGGACAGGTCGCTCGGATACGGTCGACGAACCGTCATGCTGACGGCGCACTGCGGGATTGCCGATAGGCCCAGAGGCCGCGGAACTCGCGAGACAGTGATGCTTCCAGCCCGTGGGAATTGGACTTCAAGCAGATCCTGACCAGGCGTCCGACCATCTATGGGTGCCGAAGACTCCATCGGTAGGTTGCGGCCTTGTCCGAGTAGATCGGGGTGGCGTTGCCGCCAGCGTCCCCATTGCGGCAGGCACACCGCCGGCGAACGCCTGCGCGCGGTCGTCGCCTGGGCAAACGTTGCCTGATGCGGCAGCACGGCAGCCACGTAGGCGGTCGCACGGGAAGTCGGCGGGGCCGACTTCCCGTGCGCGGGTGTCACTCGCCGGTGGCGCCGTCGGTGAGTTCGCGGACGATGTCGAGGTGGCCCGCGTGGCGGGCGTACTCCTGGAGGACGTGGAACAGGATCCAGCCCAGGGTGGGGCGCTCGGTGCCGTCGTCGGGGAAGCGGCCGCCGGCTGCGGCCACGGCGGACAGGGGCGTTCCCGAGGCGACGGCCCGGGTGTACTCGCCACCGGCATGCAGGGCGGTGAGGAGGTCGGCGGCACTCTCCTGCGGGGTGACGTGCCAGCGGTCCTCCGGACCGCGGTCGCCCCAGGGGGCCGGGACCGTCTCGGCGCGGAATCCCCATCGCAGCCAGCGCTGCTCCATGTGGACGAGGTGCTTGAGGAGTTCGAGCATCGTCCAGCCGGAGGGAAGGCGGCTGGTGCGCAGCTCCTCGTCGGACAGTCCCTCGATCTTGGCTCCGATCACGGAGCGGTAGTAGTCGAGGTAGTCCAGCAGCAGGGTGCCGGGGTCGGAGAGTCGCGTGCTGGGCTCGGACAGGGGGGTGATCATGGCGTCGAGTCTGCCACGGCGTGTCACATCACGTGCCTTGCGCCGCCGTCCTTGCGGACCTGGGAAGCGAGAGAAAGGATCGTGAGGACGAAGGCCGCCATCGTGTGCGCAGGCCCTCGTGGCTGACGTCGTCGACCACGCCCTCGGCGACCAGGAACTCGGCCAGCTCGGCCAGGCTCCAGGTTGAGAAGGGCAGGCCGTGTTCGGCCTGCTTGGATTTGGCGGCCTCTCTGATCCCCCGACACTCGGGCAGGGTGAAGGTCCTGGGCCGGCCGCCCTCATATTTAGGCGGAGCGAGTCGAAGCCGTCCGTGGTGAAGTTGTGGATCGCGTCGCGGACCCGGTCCGCGCCGGTGAACGTCACCTCGGCGATATAGCTTGCGCCGGTTCCGGAGGCAGACCCCTTTGAGCCGCTACAGCATCGACACCGAACAGCGTGTGTTGACACGGTGCTCGGCCAGCGCCTGCACGCGCTCGCGTTCCTCGAGCACGGCACCCGGCGCCCGCACATCGCCGGCGTCCCCGCCCACCCCACGCGGTACCGGGCGGTGCAACAGGCCCGGAACACGGCCGGCGACCCCGGCAGGCGCACGGAGTCCCTGCGCTTCCAGCCGCGTGACCGCGGCGACACGTACGGGCAGACCTTCGACGCCGTCTTCGAGGCCGAGGAGATGGAGATCCTCTATGCCCCTGGCCTGGAGCTGGACGATCCCGGCTTCCACCACAGCGTGCTCACTGACTTCCGCGAGCGGCTCACCCATGACGACCGCGCCGACCGCCTCCTGGATCTGGCGCTCGCGCGCCTGAAGGAGGCCGGACTCGTGGCCGAGCGCACCACGCAGCGCACCGACTCCACCCACGTGCTGGCCGCGGTGCGCGACCTGACCCGGCTGGAACTGGTCACCGAGGCGGTCCGTGCCGCACGGGAGGAAGTGGCCCGCACGGCCGGGCCCTTGCTGGTCGGCCTGGTCGACGAGGACTGGGGACGCCGCTACGGCCGTCCGGTCCGTCTCGGGAAGAACCCCACGCGGCCCAAGACCAGGATCCTCGCCGCAGGCGACAACGCCCATCGGCTACTGGGACACCTCCACCGGCAGGGCCAGGCTATCGGCCCGACCCACAGGCCCGAGGCCCTGCGGCAGATCGTCGTGCAGAACTACTACCGCGACGCGGTAGGCCGCCTGTGTTGGCGCACCGCCGAGGAGGGAGGACTATCGCCCTCCTCAGTGGCGGTCGTCTCCCCTACGACATCACGGCGCGCTACGTGCGGCACGGGCACATCATCCGCTGGAAGGGGGTTCGCCGCCCATCTCACCAAGACGTGCGCCGCCGGCAGTGTCAACGTGATCACGGATGTGGCCACCAACGACGGCCAGGCCCTGCCCGGCATCCGCACCCGCCTGGCGCGTCGCGGGCTGCTGCCCGCCGAGCACCTGGTCGACGCCGGTTACACCTCCCTGGTCCACCTGGAGCGAGCCGCCCGCGAACACCAGGTCACCGTCACCGGGCCGCTACCGGGCAACCCCACCCGCCAGCACCGCAAGAACGAGGGCTTCGACCGGGACGACTTCGACATCGACTTCGACCTCCGACAAGTCACCTGCCCCCAAGGGCAGGTCAGCCAGGGCTGGAACGGTCCCTATCCGACCTCCTCACCCACCGCGGCACCCCTGATCGTGGCGCGGTTCACCAAGGGCCAGTGCCAGCCGTGCCCGGACCGCCCCCGCTGCACCAACTCCCGCGAGGGTGCCCGGAACGTGGGCTTTCCCCGAGGGCACCATCAAGGAGTTCGCCCATCGACACGGCATGCGCCATTGCCGCTACCGCGGCCAGTCCAAGGCCGACGTGCAACATGTACTCACGGCCATCGCCGTGAACATCGAGTTGTCTAACCTCGCTGGTCACTCGACCTGCTGATCTGCGGTTCTTCCTGGGACAGCGAAGGTGCCCGTTGTCCACGCTTCGAGATGTCGAGTCACGAAGAAGCCGGAGAACGGCCACTGCCTAGGAGTCTCCCCAAGCAGCACCGAGCCGTCGCCACCCGCTACGACGAACGCTGTTACGTCTACCTCGGCACAGCCACTGTGGCAGCCCTCACCGTCTGGCTCCGAGGATGACCGGCCGGACAAGTCCTGGGCGGCGGACTCCGCGTACGAAGGATCCCCGACGGTTCCGGGTCCCAAATCGATTGCCTCGGGACCCGGCACGGTGTGACATGTGGGTATGAGCAGAATGGCGCAGGTCATCGTGTTGGCGCGGTACGAGGACGAGGTGATGGAGCCGCTGACGCGGCCGGACGAGGCTCGCACCTGGCATGGCTGCTTCGTGCAGATTCCCTGGTTTGTAGGGGGTTGGCACATCGAGTTCGAGCGGTGGAACCGGCGCCGCGGGGTACTCAGGGACCTGGAGTCCCTGCCGTGGAACGAGCCCGCCTGCGTGCAGGTCATGCTCCACGACGAGGACGACGACCTGTTCGGTCTGTGGATGTTCAGCGACGGGGTCCTCGTCGAGGTGGGCATCCCCGGCACCCAGCGGGTGCACACTGCTGCCCCGCTATGGGAAGCGGACCCTGGCTTCCTGGTGCGGACCGGCCTGGGCAGGGGCGAGGACCGGCACTCACCGGAGCACGTACAAGACCCGCGGTCGTGCTGGTGACCCGGCCCCGACCGGGGCCGGGCAGGTACTGAGCTTGGCGTTCAACCTCGCTGGTCACCCGACCTGCTGATCTGCGGTTCATTCCGGGACAGGAGAGGCGGCCGTTCGCCACGCTTCGAGATGTCGAGTCAGGAAGCACGAGAGAACGGACGCCGTCCATGAGTCTTCCCGTCGAGGCGCCCGTAGGTGACGCGTTGGGCATCTTGTTCCGCTTTCGGGTTGAGTTCTACGAGTGTCTGTACAAGCAAGCGGATGTGCTCTTCGAGTCGGCCAGATCGATCTGTACAGCAACGACAAGAAGTACGACGGTGTCAGCGCGCCGCTGCCGACATACCCAATGCGGTCTTCCCCCCGGCCCTGATCACGGCGGGGAACGGCGGCAAGCCGTGCAAGCCGACCCCGCCGACCAGCCCCAGCCCCACCGCCACCGCCACCGCCACGGTCAAGCCGTCGACCTCGCAGTCACCCACTGCCACGGGCACCCCGACCACCAGCGCCGGCCCATCGGCCTCGATCTCGCCGTCTGCTGAACCGACCACCTCGGCGAGCCCCAGTACAGCCTCCTCGGCCCCACTGCCGACTGCCACCGACGCGGGGCCGGTCGGTAACCCGACCGTCGTGCCGGTCTCCACCACGCTGTCCGAGAGCCTTGCCACCACCGGTGGCAACACCTCTCAGACCATCGCCATCTCGGCCGGTGGCGCCGCCCTGCTCGCACTGGGCGGCGGCGCGGTGCTCCTCAGCCGCCGCCACACCCGCCGCAGCTGACCGTCCGCCTGCTCGGGGTGGCCGGATCGGGCGTGCAGCCGCAGGCCCGGTGTCCGCAGGAGTCTTCGCTGGTGGATGGGCGGGGTGCGGGGGGCCAGGACCCCGGACAGCCGACGTGGTACGGGCAGTTGACCGACGTCGGCGGCCCGCACGGGCGCCGACGGCCCGAGCCGCTTGAGGAGGGCCCGGCGGGTGGGCTCGTGGCCGCGAGCGAGGGCCGGGAGCCCACGGCTGACCTCGCTCTCGTCGAGCCTGCCTCGGTGGGTGTCGTCGGCAGATCGATGATCCACCGGCCTCGCACCGAGGTCTCGCCGCGCTCGACGCGGACCGTCAGGACCGCGGAGACCTCGGTGCGAGGGGGAGCTTCGCACCGCGTGTGCGGCCCAGGCGGGCCGGCGGTGGACTTCGCCGTGCGTCGCCCCCGCCCGCAGGCCCCCGGTGCCACAACGCTCCAGCCGACCCGCACCCCGTCGCTCAGGCCGGGCCGGCCGGCTCCTGACGCACCGGCTCGTCCGCCGTCGTGAGACGGGCGACCCAGCCATCGGGGTCCAGGAGCTCCCGGCGGTCCGGGACCAGCGTCGGATCGGCCCGAAGGCGGAGCAGCAGGTCGGTGACGCCGCACTCCACCGCCTTCCGTACGCAGTCCTCGCCGCGGTCATACACTGCCAGACCCCGGTTCGGTCCCCACAGCAGACGCAGGAGGCGGCCGGCCTTCCGTTCCTCGACGTAGTCGGCCGCGAGCAGTTCCCTGGTCGTGAATCGTGCGTGGCCCTCCAGTACGGCGCTCAGGCTCCGGAACTCCTCGACGGCGGCGCGCGTGGCCCGATGGACCAGGTGCGCGGCCCGCAGGTCCATACTCAGCGACGGCCCCCACAGTGCGAACTGCGCCTGGTGGACGAGCTGGTGGGCGAGGACCGACCGGAGGGCGTCCCGGCTCACCGTCCCGGCACTCCGCCGGAGCAGTGCCGGGACCAGCAGGATCGTGGAGCCGCCGTCGGTCCCCGGGACCGCCCGACTGGACGGCAGACAGCCGAACTTCCGGTTTCCGCCGGAGTACGAGCCGTCGGCGCGGCGGAGGTCCGCCTCCAGCCGCAGCCGACGCGCCTGGTCCGGGATCGCGTAGAGCAGGTCGCTCGCGAGCAAGGCCTCGTTGACCCGCCGCTCGTGCGCCTCGTGCGCCAGGGCATAGGCGTCCGGGTTGAGCAGCCGGACGTGGATCTCGGGCCCGAGTCCGAGGCCCGTTCGCCTCCCCACCCGCTCGGCCAGCCCAGCCGTCACCGCCCGCACCTCGTCGGCGACGGCGTCCCAGCGCCGCCCGGCCTCCTGTGTGACGACGATCTCGACCACGCCTCCCCCTTCCGACCGCCGAGGCGCCCTCGCGGTCCACCCACATCTGCGGCGAGCACTCTAGCGGCAATCTTGTCCCGCTCATGCGCCGGCTGTCCCCGGCTCGGTGCCCCCTGGTACACCGGTCCGGTCCCGGGGCGGGACCCGCGCGAATCATCCGGGCGCGTGTCCGGGAGCGCCTCTACGATCGTCGGGTTCGCCCGCCGGCAGTCCGCTGTCGTCAGGCCGGACCGTTGTCGAGACAGAGCCGGGGGTGCGGCCCTGGGGTGGCGATGGCGCAGGACGACCAGCACGGGGGCCCGAGACCGCAGACACGCCCGAGGCCGTGCCGCCATCGGACGAGGCCCCGGGGAAGGATGCGGCGCACCAGTGGACCCCGCCGGCCCCGCGGCCGGCCCGGTCAGCCGCAGGCCGCGACGGCCTGGTCCACGCTCTCGTAGAGGCCGAAGATCCGGTCGATACCGGTGATCTGGAGGATCTGCGTCAGGTCCCGGCCCGCGCCCGCGACGGCGAACGGCGCCGAGGCCGCGGTGGCGCGCTGGTAGCCGGAGATCAGCGCCGAGACCCCGATCGAGTCGCAGAACGACAGGCCCCCGACGTCCAGGACCAGCGGGACGGCGGCGGCCAGCGGCAGCCCTTCCACCATCCGGCTCAGCCGCGGAGCCGTGTGGTAGTCGAGCTCCCCGGTGACGGTGAGGACCGTCGCCCCCGACGGATGGGTGTGAACGGCCATGGCCAACGCGAAGTCGGGCACCGTAACTCCTGGAAGGACTGGAACGGGAACCGGGAACGCCCGTGCGGTACGCACCGGCTCGGATCGGCTCGTGCGGGACGGTCAGTGGATTCTCGCTGCGAGAAGGGCGATGTCGTCCGTCTTCGCCTTGCCGAAGTCGTCCAACAACTGGTCGCACAGCTCATCGAGCCCCTGCCCGGCGGCGGACACCGCACGCCCGAGGGCGGCGAGACTCTCGTCGAGATCCTCACCGGGCACCTCCACGAGACCGTCGGTGAGCAGCAGCAACGTGGAACCGGCCGGAACGGCGTGGGAGACGGCCGGCGGGTGCGGCAGGTTCAGACCCAGCAGGATCCCGTGCTCGGTGAGGTACCGGGTGGATCCGTCGGGAAGGCGCAGCAGCGGCGGCAGGTGGCCGGCGTTGGCGATGTGGACTTGCCGTCCGCCGGGTTCCACCAGCACCAGGCAGACCGTGGCGGTCATCGTCGGCCGCAGGCGCACGAGCAGCGCGTCCAGCCGCTCCAGCAGGGTCCGCGGGTCGTGCCCCTCGATCGCGTAGGCCCGCAGCGCGTGGCGCAGCTCGCCCATGACCATCGCAGCCTTGAGGGAGTGCCCGGCCACGTCGCCGATCGCCAGCAGCAGGCCGGCCGGGGTCTCGATCGCCTCGTAGAAGTCGCCGCCGATCTCCGTGTGGTCGGCGGCGGGCTTGTAACGGACGGCGAGGTCCACCCCGGCGACCTCGGGCAGCCGGTCGGGCAGGAAGGTGCGCTGCAGGGTGAGGACGAGCGCGTGCTCCTCACTACGGGCGCGCATCGCCTCCAGCGCCAACGCGCAGGCCTGACCGAGCTGGGAGAAGAGCCCGCGGTCGTCGGGGCCGGTGGTCGCGGGCGCGTCCACCACGAGCGCGACCGGCGGCCGGCCGTGCTTGGTCCGGGTCAGGAGCACCGCGACCTCCCCGGGCAGGAGCTCGGTGAGTCCGGCGTCCAGACGCGCGGCCAGGGCGTGCCAGTCGGCGCGGGACAGGACGGCGGTCTCGGCGCCCGTCGCGTCGCCGAGCGCGTGGTCCGTCAACCGGTCCAGGAGCCCCGCGTCCGCCGTGCTCAGGCGGGGGGCGGTGGTGGCGCCGTCCGGGGCGGGCCGGTCGACGACTGCCACCTGCAGGGCTTGCTCGTCCGGGCTGAGGGCGAGGGCAACGGCAGGCGAGGACATCAGGGTGGCCGTGCCGGCGGCCGCTCGCGCCGTGAAGGCCTCCGCGCCGCTCACCCCGTGGACGGCGAGCGTGGTGCGGTTGAGGATCGCCACCCGGGCGGCCAGCCGCTCGGCGCGACGGCGGGCGCGGGCGTAGCGCAGCGCCGCCGTGACGGTCGCCAGCAGCTCGGACGGGGCTATCGGCTCGGTGAGGTAGGCGTCCGCGCCGCGGTGCAGGCCCTGGGCGCGGTCGTCGACCTCGATGGCGGTGGCCGAGATGTGGATGACCGGGACGGACGCGGTCCTGGGGTCCGCCTTGATCCGTTCGCAGACCTCGAACCCGCTCATGTCCGGCAACCGAACGTCGACCACGGCGAGTTCGGGCAGGTCCTGGTCACCGGCCGCCGCGAGCAGGGCGAGGCCCTCGGTGCCGTCCGCGGCCTCCACCACCGTGTGGCCGCCGCGCACCAGCCAGCTCCGGACGAGGTAGCGGTTGATGTCGTTGTCGTCCAGGACCAGGATGGTGGCGGCCGCGCCGTCGGCGGCGGGACCGGCGCTCACCGGACGCTCCGTCCATCGGCGACCGGCCCACCGGGGTGGTCACCGGGGTGGTTGCCTCGGGCGGGCGCCGCGAAGGCGGCGGCCAGCTGGTGGGACCTCAAGGTGGCCTTCTCCAGGACGGCGCGGGCGTGGACCAGCCGGTCGTGCTCCAGACCGGCCGTGCTCGCGGAGGTGATCACGACGACGGGGACGGCGCACAGCTCGGCGTCCGCCGCCAGCTCCGCCAGGACCTGGTACCCGTCCAGGTCCGGCATGTGCAGGTCGAGCAGGACGGCGTCCGGGCGCTCGCGCCGGACAGTCTCCACGGCCCGGCCGCCCTCGGAGACCTCGACGATCCGCTCGGCCAGTTCACCGAGCAGCGGGCGGACGCTCGCCCGGTAGGCCTCGTCGTCGTCGACGCTGACCAGTACCGCCACACGGGCCGGCGGGTCTTCGACCGGCGGTCCCGGCACCGGCAGCCGCACCACGACACGCGTTCCCTCGCCCGGGCCGCTGGTGAGCGTCAGGGTGCCGCCGAGGAGCTCGGTCAGACGGCGGGCGTAGGGCAGGCCGAGGCCGGTGCCGGAGCGGCCCCGCTGGTGCGCGCCGCGCACCTGGTAGAACTCCTCGAAGACGCGTTCCTGTTGTTCCTGCGGGATCCCGACGCCGGTGTCCGCGACGGTGAGGACCAGTTCCTCGCCCTCCGGACCCTCCCGCAGCGCCACGTCCAGCGTGACGCTGCCCCGTTCGGTGAACTTCAGCGCGTTGGACAGCAGGTTGCGAAGGACCCGGGTGAGCATCACCTCGTCGCTGACGAACGCCGGTACCGTCGTCGGGTCGGCGATGGCGAGCGTCACACCCTCACCGGCGCGCACGCCCAGGGTGCCCCGCAGTTCGGCGAGCAGGGCCCGCAGATCCACCCGGGCCCAGACGGGCTCCAGCCGCCCCGACTCCGCCTTCGCGACGTCCAATAGCTCGTCCACCAGCGTCAACAGAGTGCTCCCGGACGCCGAGATGAGCCCGATCTGCTCACGCTGATCCTCCTCCAGACGCCCCGCGCCGCTGGCCAGCAACAGCCCGGCCAGCCCGACCACGGAATTGACGGGCGTACGCAGTTCATGGCTGACGTTCGCCCAGAACCTGGTCTTCGCCTCACTGGCCACCCGGAGCTGACGCGACTTCTCCTCCAATTCCCCGTACAGGGCCACCACCCCGCGATTGGTCTCCTCCAACTCCTGCGACAACTCGGAGTAGAGCGCCACCACCCCGCGATTGGTCTCCCCCAGCTCCTCGTTCAGCCGCTGCAACTCCTCACGCTGGGCACGGGACTCCCCCAACGCCGCGATGAGGTCCCTGGTCTGCGCCCGCGCGTCCTCCGCCGCCGACGACCCGCCATGCGCGCCGAGCACCTCACGTGCCCCTTCCATCAGACCGGCCAGCGACTCACCGGACGCGAGGAGCGGCTGCTCGACGACCAGACACTCCGCCGCCGGCCCCTCCCCCCGCCGGACCTGGACGAGGCGGGCGACAGCACCGAGCGCCTCCGGGCTCGGACCCGGGCCGCCCTGCCAGCGCATCGTCACCTGCAACGCCGCCGCAACCCCGCCCGTCACGGCGAACTCCACCGTCAACGCGGTCGCGGTCAGCAGGTCACGCCCCAACTCACTGAGCGCGGTGGCCAGCCTGACCTGGTCCTGGTTCTCGATACCGAACACCCCGGCGACCGCCCGGCCACAGCGCCGCAACGCGAAGGTGTCCTGCTCGGTGGCGACCGAGATGGTCATCAGATGGACGGTACCCGTACCGCCCGGCAAGCTCACCACGCTCCCTTCGCCACGAGCACACCCGCGTCATCCCGACGCACGCCCGCCTCACGCAGCAGCTGGCCCGCCGCCACCAGCGGGATGTGTCCGAGCAGTCCGGGCAGGTCCGCCGGTCGCCACCGTTCGGTCAGCCCGTCCGAATGCATGATCACCGCGCTGCCGGGCGGCAGGTCCTGCTCGATCGTCCGCAGGGACGGCAGGTGGTGGCCGACGATTCCGGGCGCCGAGGGCAGCGAACGCCGGCCGCCGGTCGCCGGATCGAGGACGAAGGTACTGACGTTCCCGACCCCGCAGAACACCACCCGCCCCGCCGACGGCCCGATCAACGCCACCGCGACCGCGCCACCACGACCCGCGCTCAACGCACGGTGGATGTCCGCGAGCACGGCGTCCGGCCTGGTCGCCCGCGAGGCGTGGAAGGCGTCGACCGCCGCCCGGGAGGCCCGGGCCGCCAGCGGCCCGTGTCCGAGGCCGTCGCAGAACATCAGGAGCAGGGCGTCGGAATCCGGGGCGGCGCCCCTCTCCTCGCGCACGGGCGCCGTTCGCGGCGCCGCGGGGGCGTCGAGGCCGGCCAGGGCCGCCCAGCTCAGGGGGACGCGGGAGGCCGCGCCGCCACGCGGGGCCGGGTCGGTACCGGCCACCCCCGGGCCGTCCCCCGCCGCCGCCAGGGACCGCGCCGCCCACGCGTCCCCACAGACCTCCTCACCACTGATCGCCCTCGTCAACCCCGCCACCACCGGCTCACCCGCCAGCCGGGCCGCCGCCGCGGCCTCCCTCGTCCAGAACCGGGCCGCCAGCACGGTCCCCCGCCCGGGCAACGAATGCACGTCGAAGGTATCGGCCAACCGGGAGATCGCACCCAGCCCGATCCCCAGCGTGCTCGCGGACGACACCCCGTCGGTCAGCGCACGCGAGACGTCCGCCATCCCAGGCCCCGCGTCGACGGCCACGAATTCCAGACCGGCGTCCGTCGCGGTACGCACCACCCTCAACAGCAGCGCACCGTCGACGGCGTGGCGGCACAGGTTGGTCGCCGCCTCGCTCACCGCGAGCGCGACCTCGGCCGCCCGCTGGTCACCGAGGCCGATCCGGCGCGCCAGCGCGGCAGCGGCCCCGCGCGCCGCCGCCGGCATGGAATCCTCGTCCCGGAACCAGGCGACGTCCTCGGTCCCCAGCAACACCGCACTCACCGGGCCCACTTGATCACCGACACCAGCGTGCCGCGGCCGACCTCGGTGTCCAGGACGAAGTCGTCGACCAGACGCCGTGCGCCGCTCAGACCCAGACCCAGCCCGCTGCCCGAGGTCCAGCCGTCGGTCAGCGCGAGGTCCACGTCGGCGATGCCCGGCCCGTTGTCCTCGAAGACCGCCGCCACACCCAGACGCATGTCCCGCCGGACCAGCCCGGTCCGCATCACCCCACCCCCGCCGTAGACCAGGGTGTTACGGGCCAACTCACTCGCGGCGGTCACCAGCTTCGTCTGGTCGACCAGGGAGAGCTTGCAACGCTGGGCCAGCGAGCGGACCAACTGCCGGGCCCGCACCACGTCGTCATTCGACCGGACCGGAATACACTCCTGCTCACCCTCGGGCGTAGGCGCGAGACCGCTCACGACCGGACCGAACCGCGGTCGCCCGCCGACCGGCCCAGCATCGCCAGGCCCTTCTCCAGACTGAGCGCGGTACGCACGCCCCCCAGCGAGAGCCCGAGCTCGACCAGGGTGATCGCGACGGCGGGCCGCATGCCCACCACGACGGTCTCGGCGTCCAGCATGCGGGAGATCGCGGCGGTGGTGGCGAGCATCCGGCCGACGAACGAGTCGACGATCTCCACCGCGGTGATGTCGATCACCACCCCGCTCGCACCGGTCGCCACGATCCGTGCGGCCAGGTCGTCCTGGAGGTCCAACACGGTCTGGTCCTCCAGATCCACCTGGATGGACACCAGCAGCACATCGCCGATCTTCAGAACAGGTACGCGCTCGGTCACGGCCGGCCACCAGCCGTCATCGGGTCGACACCACCACGGCGCAGCGCGTGCTTGAGCGCGTCGGCGAGCGTCGCCTTGGTGACGATGTCCCCGAACTGGATGCCCAGCGCGACGATGGTCTGCGCGATCTGCGGGCGGATGCCGGAGATGGTGCACTCGGCGCCCATCAGCCGCGCGGCCACCACCGTCTTGAGCAAGTGCTGGGCGACCTCGGTGTCCACCGCCGGCACCCCGGTGATGTCGATGATCGCCTGCTCCGAACCCGTGTCCACGAGCGTCTGGAGCAGCTTCTCCATCACCACCTGAGTGCGGACCGAGTCGAGCGTGCCGACCAGCGGCACCGCCACCACACCGTCCCACAGCTTCACCACGGGGGTGGAGAGCTCCAGGAGCTGCTCCGACTGCGCGCTGATCAGCTCCTCACGGGTCCGCGCGTACACCTCCATCGTGAACAACGCCAGCGCGTCCATCAACTGTGACAGTTGCAGGTAGACGGTGATGTCCTGCGCCGAACTGTCCGTCGTCGGCGCCAGGATGGCCTTGAACGCGAGGACGCTGGTCGCGGTCTCGGTGGTGGTGAAACCCTGACGGGCCCGGTTACGCGACAGCTCGGTGAGCAGCGCGCGCACCTCCGCGAAGTCCTCGCCCTGCCAGTCGAAACCCCCCTGGCGCAGGCCCTCCACCAGGGCCGTGAACAGCTCCTGCAACTCGCGGTCGAGTTCGGCCTCACTGATCCGCCCCCGCAGCGTCCGCGACACCGCGTCCACCCAGGCCGAACCCAGCGCCTTCCGCTGCTCCGTCAAGAGCTCCACCAAACGCACCGACATTGCCTTATCCGCCACTTGGGCACTCTCCATCGATCATGCCCGACCTCACGGGCTGTCCCGCACCCGTATGCCACGGACGCGGCGGGCCAAACCTGCGTCTTCGCGCACGGGTCCGGCTCCCTCCCGCGTGGCGGGGGCGGCGCCCGCGGCGCTGTCATCGGACGACTCGGAACGCCCGTCCGGGGCAGACGGGGGCGTCGTGGCTCCTACGATGGGGCCGGGTGCCCCGACACGGACGGGGCGACGGTCGGAGCCGGTGGCGAGAGGTGCGGATGGTCGCCGGTGCGAACCGTACGAAAGGAGAGGACGCGTCGGATGGGCCAGCCCGAAGGAGTCGAGTACGGGGCGACGGCGGGTGCCGGTGTCGACATCTTCGAAGGCGACCGCGAGGTCGGGCGCGATCTCGCGGCGGTGGACTGGACGGCGACGCCGCTGGGCGCGCCGACCGGCTGGCCGCAGAGCCTGCGCACGGCCGTGAGCATCCTGCTCTCCTCCCGGTTCCCGATGTGGATGGCCTGGGGCGAGGACCTGACGTTCTTCTGCAACGCCGCCTACCGGCGCGACACCCTCGGCCGGAAGTACCCCTGGGCGCTGGGCCGGCCGGCGAGCGAGGTGTGGGCGGAGATCTGGGACGACATCGGCCCGCGGATCGGGACCGTGCTGACCACGGGCCGGGCGACCTGGGACGAGGCGCTGCTGCTGTTCGTGGAGCGTTCCGGATATCCCGAGGAGAGCTACCACACCTTCTCCTACAGTCCCCTGCGCGACGACGGCGGCCTCGTGAGCGGCGTGTTGTGCGTGGTCAGCGAGGAGACCGACCGGGTCATCGGCGAGCGGCGGATGGCGACCCTGCGGGACCTCGGCTCGGACCTCAGCGTGGTGCGCACCGAGGAGGAGACGCTGGCCTTCAGTACCCGCCAGCTCGCCGCCAACCCTCATGACCTGCCGTTCGTCCTGACCTACCTGGCGTCGCCCGACGGGTCCGCCCGTCTGGCCGCCGCGACCGGCCTGCCCGCCGGGCACCCCGCCGCCCCGGCGCTCCTGCCCCCGGGCGGCACACCCGGGGTGTGGCCGTCGGCGCGGGCGGCGCAGGCCGAACCGGTGGTCGTCGCCCTCGACGGTCCCGCGTTCGCGGACCTTCCCACCTTCGGCCGGCCGGCTCCGCCCACCCATGCCCTGGTCGTCCCGCTGCTGCGGCGGGGCGACGCGCCCTACGGCTTCCTGGTGGCGGCGCTCAACCGCTACCGGGCAGCGGACGAGGGCTACCGGGGATTCGTCGAGCTGGCCGCCGGCCACGTCGCGGCAGGGGTCGCCGGCGCCCGCGAGTACCAGGCCCAGCAGCAGCGCGCCGACGAACTCGCGGCACTCGACCGGGCCAAGACCGCCTTCTTCTCCAACGTCAGCCACGAGTTCCGCACCCCCCTGACCTTGATCATGGGCCCGCTCGAAGAGCTTCGGACCAGGCTGGCCGACGCCGATCCGCGCACGAGGGAGGAACTGGACGTCATCCACCGCAACGGGCTGCGGCTGGGCAGGCTCGTCAACACCCTGCTCGACTTCTCCCGCATCGAGGCCGGCCACCTGCGGGCCAGCTACGAACCGGTCGAGCTGGCCGCGACCACCGCGGAGCTGGCCAGCGTCTTCCGCTCCGCCGTCGACAAGGCCGGCCTGGCCTTCACGATGGACTGCCCACCGCTGGCGGAGCCCGTCCACATCGACCGGGACATGTGGGAGAAGGTCGTCCTCAACCTGCTCAGCAACGCCCTCAAGTTCACCTTCGAGGGCTCGATCGGCGTCGCCGTGCACCGTGAGGACGACCACGCGGTCGTCACCATCACCGACACCGGCGTCGGGGTTCCCGCCGCCGAGCTGCCGCGCCTCTTCCAACGGTTCCACCGGATCGAGAACACCCGCGCGCGCTCCCACGAGGGCAGCGGCATCGGACTCGCCCTGGTCCAGGAACTCGTCCAGGCCCACGGTGGCACCATCACCGCCCGCAGTCGGGAGGGCGAGGGCACGGCCTTCACCGTCCGCCTGCCGTTCGGCCACGCCCACCTCCCCCAGGACGCCCTCGCCCCCGCGCCCGCGGCGCCCGCCCGCGCGTCGGCCGCGGCCGACCCCTACCTGGAGGAGGCGCTGCGCTGGCTCCCCGGGAACGACCGGGCCGACCCCTCCCGGTCCACCGAGGTGCCGGACGGCGCCGCGCCCCTCGGCGGGCGGTCGGCCCAGCCCCGCGCCCGGGTCCTGATCGCCGACGACAACGCCGACATGCGCGAGTACCTCAGCCGGCTCCTCACCGGCCCCGGCTACCTGGTCCGGGCCGTCGCCGACGGCCTGGCAGCGCTGGAGGCGGTCCGGGCCGAGGCCCCCGACCTCGTCGTCAGCGACGTCATGATGCCCGGCCTCGACGGTGTGCGGCTCGTGGCCGCGCTGCGCGCCGACCCGCGGACCGCCGCCGTCCCCGTCATCCTGCTCTCGGCCCGCGCCGGACAGGAGGCCTCCATCGAGGGCCTCGACGCCGGCGCCGACGACTACCTGGTCAAACCCTTCGCCGCCGCGGAACTGCTCGCCCGGGTCCGCGCCACCATCGACATGACACGGCTGCGCAACCGCCACGCGCGCTGGCGCACAGCCCTGGTCGACTCCCTCCAGGAGGGGTTCTTCGTCTGCGACGAGCACGGCGACGTCATCGAGGTCAACGCCGCGTTCACCGCCATCCTCGGCCACGGGCCCGAAGGCCTGCCCTACCGGTACCCCCAGCCGTGGTGGCCCGAGCGCGACGCCGACCCCGACGCCCACCGGCTGGTGGCCGACGCCCTCGCCGAACTGACCGGCCGGGAGCACGGCACCTGCACCATCCCGGCCACCCACCGCGACGGCCGTCAGGTGTGGGTGGCAGCCGCCTTCAACCGCGTCCAGGAGCCGGAGAGCGGGCGCCGCGTCATCGTCGGCACCGTCCGTGACGTCACCTCGGAGCACCACGCGGCGCAACGGGCGACGGCCCTGGCCTCGCTCGGCACGCGCCTCGCGGAAGCCGCCACCCTGCCCGACGCCATGGCCGCGGCCATGGCCGAGCTGCGACGGGTCTGGCGGGCCGACACCGTCCTCGCCGTGCTGTTCCCGCCCGACGGGGCCCCGGTGCTGACCGCCACCGACCCGGAACAGCGCTGGGACGACCTGCCGGCCGAGCGGCGCGAGACCCTCACCGCCCTGGGCACGCGCCCCGCCCTCACCCCGGTCACCGACCGGGCCGACGGCTCCGGCATCGTCCTCGAACACCCGCGCGGCACGCTCCTCCTGTGGATCGACCGCGAAGGGCAGCGACCCTTCACCGAGCAGGACCGGCTCCTGCTCTCCCAACTGGCCGGCCGCCTGGCCCAGGGACTGGCCCGAGTGTACCGGATCGACCAGCAGCGCGAGACCGCGATAACCCTGCAACGCGCCATCCTCGGCCCCTCCCACCTGCCCGGCGGCTTCGCCGTACGCTACGAGCCCGCCACCCGCCCCCTGGAGGTCGGAGGCGACTGGTACGACATCGTGGCCCTCCCCGACGGCCGCACCGGCATCGTGGTCGGGGACTGCGTCGGGCGCGGGCTCACCGCGGCCACCGTCATGGGCCAACTCCGAAGCGCCTGCCGCGCCCTGCTCCTCCAGGACCCCTCACCCGCCCGCACCCTCGCGGCCCTGGACCGCTTCGCGGCCGACATCCCCGGGGCGATGTGCACCACCGTCTTCTGCGGAGTGCTCGACCCCGCCGACGGCCACCTCGTCTACTCCAGTGCCGGCCACCCTCCCGGCGTCCTCACCCACCCCGACGGGACCACCGTCCTCCTCCAGGACGGCAACGCGCTGCCCCTCGCCGTCCGGACCGGTGCGGACCGGCCCGAAGTCCGGTGCACCATGCCGCCGCGCTCCACCCTGCTGCTCTACACCGACGGTCTCGTGGAACGCCGCCGCCGCCCCCTGAGCGAAGGCGTCGACCGGGCCGGAACCATCCTGCGGGAAGGGCGCGCGCTGCCGGTCGACGAGCTCGCCGCCCGCCTCATGGCCGCGCTCGCCCCCGCCGACGGGTACGACGACGACGTGGCCATCCTGCTCCACCGCCACCCCGCCCCGCTGGAGCTGACCTTCCCCGCGGAGTCCGGGCAGCTCGCCCCCGTCCGGAACAGCCTCCGCGGCTGGTTGAACCGGTGCGGGCTGCCCGCGCCCACCGTGCAGAGCGTCCTGGTCGCGGCCGGCGAAGCGTGCGCCAACGCCATCGAACACGGTCACCGTGACGCGCCGGGTGCCCGGATCCGCCTGTCCGCCGTCGCCACGGCCGCCGAGCTGCGCCTGACCGTCGCGGACACCGGCCACTGGAAGATCCCCGGACACCGGGCCGACACCGACCGCGGTCGCGGCGTCGCCCTGATGAACGCCCTCATGCAGCAGGTCACCATCACCCCCGGCAGCGGCGGCACCACCGTCGACATGCAGCTAAGGATCGCCTGATGACCACCGCGCTCGTCCTCACCCCCGGCCACGGCCCAGGCGGCTTCCCCGTGCTGCGGGCGGCCGGCGAGATCGACCTGGCCAACGCCCACGAACTCGCCGCGGCCATTGACCGGATCCCCGAGTCCGACACGCCCCTGACCGTCGACGTCAGCGCCGTCGAGTACCTCGACAGCGCCGGCCTCACCGTCCTCTTCGCGCGTGCCCACCGGATCCGGCTGATCACGAACCCGCTCCTGAGCCCGCTGCTCACCGTCTCGGGCCTGAGCCAACTCGTCTCGGTCCGCGAGGTCATCGACCCGCCGCCGAACTGAGAGCTCCCGACGCGCGGGGCCGTGCCGTGACGGGGGATGTGCCGCGCGCGGCTCCGCACCGGGCGCCGGCCCCGACGCGCCCCGCCGAACGCGCCGAACGCGCCGAACGCGCCGAACGCGCCGAACTCCCGGGCGGTCGCCACCTGGTGGGCCTGCCGGGCAACCCGCTGGCCGCGGTGGCCGGCGCCG
>NZ_JBEXYD010000095.1:0-20637 GCF_040630735.1 Kitasatospora sp. NPDC005748 | reverse complement strand
ACGTCCGCGCCTGCACCGGCGCTCTCGTCGACCGCAACTGGATCATCACCGCCGCCAGCTGCTTCGCCGACGACCCCGCCCAGCCCCAGACCCTGACCGCCGGCGCACCGAAGTGGAAGACCACCGCCACCGTCGGCCGCACCGACCTCACCACCACCGCCGGCGCCACCACCGAGATCGTCGAGCTCGTCCCCCGCCAGGACCGCGACCTCGTGATGGCCCGCCTCGCCACACCCATCGACGGCATCACCCCGCTCACCCTCGCCACCACCGCGCCCACCGCCGGCGAGAACCTGCGCGTACCCGCCTACGGCCGCACCAAGACCGAGTGGGTGCCCCTCAAGCTCCACAGCGGCGTCTTCAACGTCGGCGCCGTCACCGCGAACGCCGTCAACACCACCGGCACCAACGGCGCCTCGATCTGCCAGGGCGACACCGGCGCCCCCGCCCTCCGCGAGGTCAACGGCAGGACCGAACTCGCCGCCATCGCCTCCCGCTCCTGGCAGGGCGGCTGCTTCGGCAGCACCGAAACCCGCACCGGCGCCACCAACACCCGCGTCGACGACCTCACCGCCTGGGTCCAGCAGGTGCGCGGCACCTCGGTCGGCTGGAAGACCCAGGCCCTGGTCAAGGGCGGCACCGGCCTCTTCCAGGCCGCCCGCCTCTACGACGGCTCCTGGACCCCGTTCGAGGACGTCCAGGCCAAGGCCGGGGACATCGGCGGCGTGCGCGCCGTCGCCACCGCCGGCATCAACGGCGACACCCACGTCGTCGCCCTCGGTGGCGACGGCCACCTGCACCACACCATCCGCCACCTCGACGGCACCTGGGCCGGTTTCGGCGACCTCAACACCAACGTCGGCGACCTCGGCAACATCACCCAGGTCGCCATCGCCTCCACCGGCGCCAACCTGGAGGTCGTCGTCCTCGCCGACGGCCAGCTCTTCCACAGCGTCCGCACCAGCGGCGGGTACTGGACCGGCTTCGGCAAGGTCTTCGAGGCCGCCGGGCCCCTGAGCGGCGTCACCACCCTCGCCACGGCCGGAGTCGGCGGGGACCTCCAGGTCGCCGCCGTCGCGGGCGGGCAGCTCTACCACACCATCCGCTCCGGCTCCACCGGCAGCTGGAGCGCCTGGGGCGCGGTCGCCGGCGCCGCCGGCTCCACCGCCCCGGTCACCTCGCTCGCGATGGCCCGCCAGGGCGACGACATGAACCTCGTCGTCGTCACCGACACCGGCGCCCAGCTCCACACCATCCGCTACGCCAACGCCTCCTGGCAGCCCTTCGGCTCCGTCAGCAGTGTCATCGGACAGGTCACGGCCACCTCGGTCAGCGCCGCCCCGGTCGACACCGGCGCCCAGTTCGCCATCACCACCGGCGACAACCGCGTCCTGACCACCACCCGCCTCGCGGACGGCAACTGGACCGCCCCCCAGGCCCTGAACCTCCAGGGCGTGAACGGCGACCACACCGGCACCGCCATCACCGGCACCCTCTAGCACGCCACGACGGAGGGGGCGGGCGGCCGCACGGGCCACCCGCCCCCTCCGTCGTGACCGGTGGGAACAGGCGAGCCCCACGGGGTGTTGCGAGCCTGCGCCGTCCCACTCCACCCCGGTGCGGGCGGCTCGGAACACAGTTGTTCAAATTGGAACTACCGAGTACCGTCGGGGTCCGACCATCACCCCGGTAACGGAGGCCCCGCCCATGCCGCAGCCTGCCCCGACGCAGCCTGGCACCGCTCCGACGCAGCCCGGCACCGCCACGGTGCGCTCCCGGGTGCGCATCCCGCTCACCTTCCCGGACGGGTACCGCGCGGACGCCGAGGTGTTCACCTTCCACGGCCTGGCCGACGGCGCCGAGCACCTGGCACTCGCCTTCGGCAGCACCCCGGAGGGCGGGACGCCGCTGGTGCGGCTGCACTCGGAGTGCCTGACGGGCGACGTCTTCGGCTCGGACCGCTGCGACTGCGGGCCCCAGCTGCGCGAGTCGGTGGAGCGGATCGCCGAGGCCGGCGGCTACCTGCTGTACCTGCGGCAGGAGGGCCGGGGCATCGGGCTGTACAACAAGCTGGACGCCTACGCCCTCCAGGACGCCGGGCTCGACACCTATGACGCCAACACCGCGCTGGGCCTGCCCGAGGACGGGCGCGACTACACCGCCGCCGCCCAGATGCTGGCGGCGCTCGGCACCACCGGCATCGACCTGCTGAGCAACAACCCGGACAAGGCGGACCAGCTCGCCGCCCTCGGCATCACGGTCGAGCGCCGGGTACCGACCGGGGTGCACCTGTCGGCCAGCAACGTCCGCTACCTCCGTGCCAAGGTGGAGCGGACCGGCCACTCGATCGAGCTGTCCCGGCTGGTCGGCTGAGCCGGCGCGGGTCCGCACGCCCGGGCGGGCCGGTTCGTCCACGCACCTGATGCCGCCGACCGGCCGAAGGGGCATTCTGGAGGGACGTCCGAGTACTCCGGGAGGCGTCCGTGCCGACGCATCGCCGACTGCCGATCGCCGTCGTGGGGGCCGGGCCGTACGGGCTCGCGACGGCCGCCCACCTGTCGGCGCGGGGCAGCGACCTGCGGGTGTTCGGGGAGCCGATGGCGGGGTGGCGCGACCACATGCCCGCCGGGATGTTCCTGAAGTCCACCCCGCGTGCCTCGAACATCTCCGCGCCCGCCCCCGGGCACCGGCTGGCCGACCACCGGACGGCCCTGGGCGTGGCGCCGGTCGGCGACCGCTACCCCGTGCCGATCGCGGAGTTCATCGCCTACGGTGACTGGTTCCAGCAGCGGTGCGTGCCCGGGGTCGAGCGCTGCTCGGTACTCGGCATCGGCTACGGCCACGGTGTCTTCCGGCTGCGGCTGGACACCGGTGAGGAGCTCCGGAGCCGGGCCGTGGTACTCGCCACCGGGCTGCGGGCCTTCGCCCACGTCCCCGGCGAACTGGCCGCGCTGCGGGAGTCGGGCCTCGGCTCGCACACCTCGGACCACGCGGACCTGGGCCGCTTCGCGGGGCGCCGGGTCGCGGTGGTGGGCGCCGGGCAGTCGGCGCTGGAGAGCGCCGCCCTGCTGGCCGAGGCCGGGGCGCGGCCCACACTGGTGGCCCGGACGGCCCGGCTGCGGTTCGGGACCGCGCCCGGGGCGGACCTGCCGGGTGAGCGGCCGGCGGCCGTGCGCGCCCGGTACCCGGGCACCGAACTCGGGCCCGGCTGGAACCTCCTCGGCTACTGCCGCGCCCCCTGGGCCTTCCGTCATCTCCCCGACGACGTCCGGGCCGGCCGGGTGCGGACGGTGCTCGGCCCGGCCGGTGCCTGGTGGCTGCGCGAACGGGTCGAGGACGCGGGCGTGCCGGTGCTCACCGGGTGTTCGGTGGAGTCCGCGCGGGAGCGGGCGGGCGCCGTCCGGCTGCGGCTGCGCGGCCTCACCGGCGCCCTGGAGGTCGACCACGTGCTGGCGGCCACCGGCTACCGGGTGGACGTCGAACGCCTGGACCTGCTCGACCCGGGCCTGCGGCGGGCGGTGCGGCGCACGGCGGACGGGGCGCCCCGGCTGACCGGCGGCTTCGAATCCTCGGTGCCGGGGCTGTACTTCACCGGGCTGGCCGCGGCGAACTCCTTCGGCCCGCTGCTGCGCTTCGTCTGCGGTACGGACTTCGCGGCCCGCCGGATCACGGCCGCCGTCACCGGCGGCGGCGCACCGGACTGACTGGCCGTCAACTCCCTCCCCAGCGCGCCCATTCGCCGCCGCCCACTCGTCGCCGCCCTCACGGCGCGCCCCGTCACGCCGCCCCCGCGCTCACCCGCCCCGTCACGCCGCCTTCCACGCTCACCCGCCCCGTCACGCCCCCCGCGCTCCCCCGCCCCGGGCCGCGGCCGCCAGGCGGCGGGCGGCGTACCGCGCGGCCCGGCCGCCGAACCGGGCGGCGACGGCCACGGCGGGCAGCGGATCGTCCGCGCAGAGCCAGGCCCGCTCGGTGCCCCGGCGCGGCCACGGGTCGGCGGGCGGGCGGTGCTCGTGCCACGCGGCGGACCCGAGGGAGAGCAGGTCGAGCTGGCCGACCCCGTAGCCGCGCCGCAGCTGCGGCCCGGGCGGCACCGGCCGCCCGGTGAGCGACAGGTGCAGCGCCCGCACCACGTCGACGCCCGCGGTGGTCTCGAAGAGCCGGAACTGCGCGCCCGTCCGCGGGTTGAAGTCCACCAGCTTGTACCGGCCGTCCCGCAGGTCGAGCCGCCAGTCGAGGTCGGCGATCCCGCAGTAGCCGAGCCGCCGGCAGAGCCGGACGGCCAGCTCGGCCAGCTCGGGGTTGGCGACGGCCCCGGCCCGGGTGGTGACGCCCGCCCCGGGGGGCCAGGACCGCAGTTTGACGCCCGTGAAGACGGCCAGCGGCTCGCCGCCGGGGCCACAGGTCAGATGGGTGATCCAGTCCCGCGCCTGCTCGGCGGGCAGGTATTCCTGGACGAGCACCGCGAGCGGCGGCCCGTCGCAGGAGGCCCCGGGCGGGCAGTGGGACAGCAGCTCCGCCTCGCTCCGGACGACGGTCGTGTGGCCGACCACCGGGCGCTCCAGCCGGGTGAAGGAGGCGAGGTTCTTCAGCACCAGCGGATACCCGAGCTCGGCCGCGGCGGCCAGCAGTCCGGCCCGGTCGGCGGGCGTCCGGGCGGCCGGGGTGGGGGTGCCGGTAGCGCGGCAGAGGTCGTGCAGACCGCCCTTGTCGGCGAGCCGCCGGGGCAGACCGGGCGGCACCGGCGGCAGCAGCAGGTCCTCGGCCAGCTCGGTCGCGTGCTCGGCGAGCAGCACGGCGGCCTCGTCGTCGGTGGCCACCGCCACGGCCCGCCGCCCGCTCCGCCGCCGCACCTCGCGGGCCACCCCCCGCAGGGCGGCCGCCAGTTCGGCGGGCGGTTCCCGGCCGGTGCTCGGCCTGACCAGCGCTCCGGTCAGGTAGCGGGAGAGCGCGGTGGGCGTCAGCCGGTCCTCGACCATCGCGTAGACCGGGACGCCGAGCCGGCCGAGCGAGCGCACCGCGCCGACGGCGCTGTGCGACAGCGGGTAGTGACCGACCTTCACCAGCAGCGCGGGGACGGCGCGGTCGACGCCCAGCGGGCCTCCTGCCATCACGCTCCCACCTCTCAGTGCTGCCACACCTGGACCCACTGCGCCTGTAGGGCCGCCGAGTCCGTCCCGGCGGGTGGCGACTCCAGGTACCCGACGGCGAGGTTGATCACGATCTCCATCGCCACGGTCGGGATCCGCGAGGGGTCGGTGACCTGGAACCAGGCCTTGCCGTCGACGTACCAGGTCACCGCGGCGGGCTCCCAGTCGACGCCGAAGACGTGGTAGCCGGCGGAGAAGTCGGCGGGGCCCCAGTTCTGGCCGACGTGCTGGTCGGAGCCGTCCGCGCCCCGCCAGTGCAGGTTCATGTGGACGTACTGGTCGGTGTTGGGGAACTCGGCGATGTCCACCTCCGGCGGGGTTCCCCTGGTCGCGGCCGGGATCAGCCAGAAGGCGGGGAAGAAGCCGTGCGGGTTGGCCGGGACCTTGATCGAGGCCGCGAAGTAGCCGTAGGTGAAGGTGTGGCGCGGTTCGGCGTTCCAGGAGTCGCGGCCGGTGGTGACCATGCCGGAGACCCACGGGTACGTCCGGCCGTCGCTGCCCTTCACCGTCCGGGGCTGCGCGGTCAGGGTGAGGCGGCCGCCGCCGGCCTTGACCTGGCCCGGCTGGTACCACTGGTCCTCGCCGTTGCCGGCGTTGGTGCAGCCACCGTCGTTCCAGTCGTAGCAGGTGGTCCAGTTCGCCGTGTCGAGCGAGGAGCCGGTGAACTCGTCGTCGAACACCAGCCGCCAGGTGCCGGGCGCCGGGGGCCGGTTCGCGGCGGCGCCCGCCGGCAGCCCGGTGCCCGACCCCGTCGGCCCGGAGCCGCCGGCCGTCCCGGGGGTTCCGGAACAGGCGGCGGCCGACACCAGCAGGGCGGCCGCCGCTAACCCGCCGGCCGGCCGGCGGGCCCGGCCCGGTCGCCACCGTCCGTGCCTCGGCCGCGCCCCGGCCGGCCGGCCCCGCCGGGTGCGGTGCGGCACCAGGGCGAGCACCGTGGTGACGGCCGCCAGGGCGGCGAGCGCGGCGCCCACCGAGAAGACGTGGTAGCCCAGCAGCGCGACGGCGGTCAGCGCGGCCGGCGCGGTGCTCAGCGCCACCGCGAGCGAGGCGGCGGCGAGCCGGTCGGGCCCGCCGGCCGGCCGGGCGACGGTGGGCCGGGCCAGCAGGACGGCCGCCCCCGGGCCGATCACCAGGAAGCCGCCGGTCAGCGCGACGCGCAGCGGACTGCCCGCCGCCAGCACGGTGGACGCCAGCGCGGCCCAGCCGAGCAGGGCGAGCGCCAGCCGGGCGGCGGTGCGGGGAGGCGGCCTCATCATCACTGCCCACTCTCCGCGAACGGGCTCTCGACGGCGACCTGGGCGGAGTGCCGGTAGACGGTGGCGTCACCGTCGGTGAACACCACCCGCAGCGTCGGGGAGGCGGAGGCCGCCGCGCGGACCCGGTCGACGGTGTCGGCGGGCAGGATGCCGGTCAACGTGCACTCGGCGGTCTGGGCCTTGGTCAGCACGAGGTACGAGGGGCCGGTGACGGCGGGGTCGGCGAGTGCGGCCTCGACGGCCGAGGCCGGGTCGGCGACCAGCTGCCGGCGGTCGTCGGGCGTGCCCACCGAGAGCGCCGTCCGGCTGAGCTCGTCGTAGCGCTCCTCGGAGCCGGGCAGGTCCGCGGTGACCGAGACGATCCGCGACCCCGGCGGCGCGGTGTGCGCGACGTAGCGCAGTGCGGCGACCTCGCCGGGGCTGAAGGTGTTCATGGCCTCCTTGCTGTAGTAGCCGAAGACCAGGCCGCCCAGCAGGGCGAGCAGTGCCACCAGGGTCAGCCCCCGGCGCACGGCGGGCAGCGCCCGGCGCGGGCGGCGGGCCCGGTCGCCGGCGGGGGTGCCCGCCGGGGCGGCGGGGCCGGCCGGAGCACGGGAGGACGGGATCAGCACGGTCGCGGCGAGCAGAGCGGCCGCGGGCAGCGCGAACAGGTAGGCGCGGAAGATCATCTCGCCGCCGTAGCTGTTGGCGAGCAGCAGCGGGACGGGCGCGATCAGGAGCAGCGGCAGGGGGGTGCGGCGCACCCAGCGGTGGTGTACCACCGCCGTCACCGCGAGCAGCAGGACGGCGGCGGTCAGGCCCCGGTCGACCCAGGAGGCGAACACCTGTCCGGGCGCGGGCTGGGCGAGCCGCTGGAGGCCGGGCAGCGCGTTGTTGTCGGGCGAGGCCAGCGCGGCGACCAGGTTGCCGATGTTCTTGGCCAGGTAGGGCCGCGCGACCGTGGCGTCCCAGGCGAAGGTGATGCCGACGGCACCGACCAGGGCGGGCAGCACCACCCGGCGGTTGCGCCGCGGGAGGGCGAGCATCAGCAGGGCGCTGATCAGCATCAGCGGGGTGAGCTGGTGCGAGCAGGCGATGGCGGCCGTCAGGACGAGCACCAGGGCGAACGGCAGCGGGCGCCACCCGCCCCGGGGCGGGATGTCGGTCACCCAGGTCATCGCCCGGGCTCCGGTGCCCGGCCCGCTCCGCGCGCCGGCCGGGCCTCCCCCACCCGCCGTGGATCCCCCACCCGCCGGGCCTCCCCCACCCGCCGTGGCGTCCCGGCCGACGGACGCTCCCCCGCCGGGCGGTCCCTGCGCGACGCGGGTGGCCGCCAGCCGGCGCAGCACCAGCGCGAGCACCGCGAGGAACAACAGGTAGGAGAAGGCCTGCGGGGAGAAGTAGTCCTGGCCGATCCAGGAGGTGCTGTAGTAGATCCAGATGCCGCCCCAGACCAGCCGCCGGTCCCGGGTGACGGTACGGAAGATCAGCAGCAGCGGGCCGAGCAGCAGGACGTTGGTGAGCACCGGGAACCAGGCCGCGTACCCGAGCGCGGAGTGCAGGCCGGTGGCGCGCAGCAGCAGCACGTTGAGCTGGAAGAAGCCGGGCCACTGGTTGTAGATGTCCAGCTCGCCGGCGTTCGGCACGGAGCCGTCGTGGCGCAGCATGGCGTCCACGACCATCACGTGCTTCCAGGCCCACGCGTACCGCAGTTCCGGGTAGAGCAGGGTGGGCGTGGCGTGGAGGAAGGCGATCAGGGCGAGGACGTACCCGGCCGCCCAGCGCTGGCGGATCCGCCGGTCGCGCAGGACGGCCACGAAGCCGGCCACCAGCAGGGCCAGGCCGGTCCAGTACAGGGCCGGCAGCACCTGGATCAGGCCGAGGTCGCCCATGCCGCCGAGCCGCACCCGGGGCAGCGCGAGCAGCCACAGGGCGAGCGCCACCGGCAGGGCCAGGCGGGCGAAGACGCCGAGCGGCCCGGCCTCCCGGCAGCCGGCGCGCAGCGCGCGCAGCGGCCCCGCGCGCAGGCGCCCGAAGGGGCGCGCGCCGTCGGGCTCCGGGGGCGGGCCGCCGGTGGGGAGCTGGGCGGGGGCCAGTTGGTCAACCATTGGACGGCCTTCCGACCGGACTGCCGACCGCGGTGCGCAGCCGGCGGTAGTTGCGCCAGAGCCGCGTGTAGAGGCTCTCCGGGACGGGTCCGACCCGGGCTCCCCGCCCGGCGATCCAGCCGTCGAAGACGTGGTCGGGGGTGTCGCTGCGGACCATCAGCCGGCAGATCCGCAGCACGGAGTCGGAGGCGGAGCTGAACTTGTTCTCCACCGCGGTCGCCGACGTCCAGCCCGCCTCGCGGACCTTGCGCCGGACGGCCGGGCTGGAGTAGCCGTGCGGGTAGGCGAACGCGGCGACCTCGTGGCCGAGGGCGTCCTCCAGGCGCCGCTTGCACTCGACGATCTCGTCGGTGCAGCGCCGCCCGTAGACGGTGTCCAGCTGGGCGTGGGTGACGGAGTGGCCGCCGATCTCGACGCCCATCGCGTCCAGGGTGCTGATCTGCCGCCAGTTCAGCATGTCGGCCGGCGGGAAGAGGCTGCCGGTGGGCGGGCCGCCCGGCGGGTGGACGGCGCCGACGGTGACGTAGAGGGTGGCCGGCAGGCCGCGCTCGGCGAGCAGCGGGGCCACCGTCCAGTAGAAGTCGGCGAACCCGTCGTCGAAGGTGAGGACGGCGGCGCGGGGCGGCAGCGGCGGGCCGCCGAGGATCGCCGAGACCAGCCGGCGCAGCGGCACCACGGGCCGCCCGCTGTCGACGATCCGGTCGATCTGGCGGCGGAAGGCCGCGGGGGTCACGGTGTACGGAGCGATCCACGGCGGCGGGTCGTCCGAGACCGAGTGGTACAGGAACACCGGAACCTCCTTCATGGCCGGCTCCTGGTGGACACGGCCGCGACGCCGGGCCGGGCGGCGGGGGCCGCACCGGTCTCCCCGGCGTCCCCGGCGTCCGCGGTGGCCGCGGTGTCCGCCCGGGCGAGCCGGCCGACGGTGTACCCGGCCGCCGCCAGGCAGGCGCCGGCGCCGAGCGCCCCGGCGGCCCGCAGCCGTCGCCGGCCCAGCGCGCGGAGGATCGCGGCGGGCAGCGTGCGGCGCACGTAGCGGCGCTCGGTGGACAGCGCCGACCGGCTGCCCGCGTAGCGGGCGACGACGGCCTTGGAGCGGCCCTCCGCGTAGCAGCGGGAGCTGAAGTAGCGCCAGGTGGTGCGGGCCGGCGGGACGTGCTGGCGGACGACGGCGGCGGGCTCGTAGCGCAGCTCGGTGCCGGGGTGCCGGGCGGTGAGCCGCAGGCAGAGCTCGGTCTCCTCGCAGCCGAACGGGCTGGTGCCGATCCGGCCGAGGTCGCCGCGGAAGCCGCCGGCGGCGACCACCGCGGCCCGGCGGAAGGACATGTTGGCGCCGATGAAGTTGCGCACCGTGCCCGTGCTCCCGGCGGCCCCGGGGTAGGAGCAGCCGACCACCCAGTCGTACTCGGGCGGGAACCAGCCGGGGCGGCCGGTCTCCCACCAGGAGTCGACCCGGCCGCCGACGCCGAGCACCCGCGGGTCGCGGAAGCCGGCCAGCAGCCGTTCGGTCCAGTCGGGTTCGGCCACCGCGTCGTCGTCCAGGAAGGCGACCAACTCGCCGCGGGCGAGCGTGACCCCGGTGTTGCGGGCGCCGGAGACGCCCGGGCGTTCGGGGCTCTCGACCAGCCGCAGGCCGGGGCGGGCGGCCAGCCGGGCCGTCAGGGCGGGGCAGTGGTCGACCACCACGACGGTCTCGTCGGGCTGCCGGCGCTGGGCGCGGACCGAGTCGAGGGCGGCGCACAGGTCGTCCCAGCGGTCGAGGGTGTAGCTGCAGACGACCACGGACAGGGTGGGCCCGGGGCCCGGTGCGGTGACCGGTCCGGCGTTCGGCACGGTGTTCATCACGATCTCCGATCGGACGACGGCAGCCAGCGCGGGAGGGCGACCAGCAGCGGGAGGGCGAGGACCGTCGCGGCGAGCAGCCACGCCAGCCCGACCCCGGTGAGGCCGAACACGGGCAGCAGTCCGGCGACGAGCGCGATCACGAGGACGGCGTAGACGAGTTGGAGCCCGATCATCCAGCCCAGGGCGCGGCGCACCCGGGCGACGTCGGTGGCCAGGCTCAGCACGACGGTGGGCAGGGCGGAGAGGGCCATCAGCCGCAGCACGGTGGTGCCGTGCTCGGCGTAGCCGGGCCCGAACAGGCGCAGCATCCAGGGGGCGAAGGCCACGATCACGGCCACCGCCGCGAGGACGAGCAGTCCGGTGTGCCACATCATCCGGCGGGCGTGTTCGGCGAGCCGCTCGGGTGCCCGGGCGGCCTCGACCACCAGCGAGCTGCCCATGCTGTAGGCGGCCATGTAGAGGCTGTCGGCGATCACCCAGGCGAGCGAGTAGTAGGCGTTCTGCTCCGCGCCGAGCACGGCCAGCACCATGAGCGGTACGACGCTGCAGGCGGCGATGCCGGAGATGTTGCCGAGGTAGTCCGCGACGGCGTAGCCGGCCACCCGCGGCGGGGCGGACGCGGTGGCACCGGCCGCCCGCTGGTGGGCCGGGATCGCCCGGCGGAAGAGCACGACGTTGGTGAGCAGGACGGTGATGAGCAGCGCCGCCGCCCAGGAGACCAGGATCCCGGTGCCGACCGCGAGGACCGCGCAGACGGCCAGCGCGCCCGCCTTCGCCAGGGCGAACAGCGCGTTCTCGCCGAGCACCCAGCCGGTGCGCCGCAGTCCGGTCAGCGCGCCGTCCTGGAGGACGAAGAGCGAGTAGCCGGCCGTGACCACCACGAAGGCGACCGCCACCACCGGCTGCCGCAGGTAGCCGAGGCTCGGGGAGATCCACGGGATCAGCAGCAGGAAGAGCACCGCGGCGAACGCGCTGGCGGCGATGCTCGCCGCGTAGCAGCGGGCCACCAGCCGGCGGGTGTGCTGCCCGGCGCCGGGGAGGAAGCGCACCAGGACGCTGCTGAGGTTGAACCGGCCGACCGCGGAGAGCAGCCCGGCGGCGGAGACGGCGGCGTAGCTGAGGCCGACCGTCTCGGCGCTGTACCAGCGGGTGGCGAACAGCCAGAAGATCGCGCCGAGCGCGGCCGCCACCATCGAACTCGCCAGCAGGATGTGGCCGTTGCGCAGCAGCGGTTCCCCGGCCAGCCGGGCCCGGCCGGCCCGGGCGCGGGCCCGCAGCAGGTCGCGGTAGGAGCACTGGCAGGGCAGCGGGCGCGGGCAGGAGCAGGGCCGGGCGGGCGCGGCCGAACGCGTGCTGAGCGACTGCATCACGACCAGTCCTCCGCCCGGAACCGGCGGTCCTGCCGCCGGCTGACCAGATAGCTGAACGGTCCGCGCAGCAGGCCGCGCAGTTCGAGCCGGCCGAGCCGGGCCAGTCCCGGATCGCCGTCGCGCCCGCCCCGGCCGGGGTCGGCCGGGGCGGGCGCGACGGCCCGGCGCAGGGCGTACCGGGTGCCGGCCGGGAGGCGGCGCAGCAGCTCGGCCAGCAGGCCGGGGCGCTGCGAGACGGCGGCGGTCAGATAGGCGCCGAGGCCGGTGCCGAAGCCCTGGATCTGGGCCTCCAGCTCGGCCATGGTGCGCCGGTGCCGGTGCCAGACGACGGCGTCCGGCCGGTACGCGAGGGTGTGACCGGCGACCAGGACGCGCAGGAAGGCGAGCAGGTCCTCGCCGCCGCGGGTCGGCGTACCGGCGCCGGTCGCCGGGTCGAAGCCGCCGAGGTCGCGGATCACGGTGGTGCGGAAGGCCATGTTGGCGCCGGTGCCGAAGCGGCCGGCGGCGAAGGGGAAGAGCGGGTCGCGGCCGGCCGTGCGCGTCGACCAGTCCCGGGGGGCGAAGCCCTTGCCGAAGCCGCAGTACCGCTCGAAGACGGCCTGGGCCTCGGTGTCGAGTTCGGCGGGCACCACGAGACCGGTGACGCAGGAGACCCGGGGGTCGGCCCGGAAGGCCCCGGCGAGGGCGCTCACCCAGCCGGGGTCGGCCAGCGCGTCGTCGTCGGTGAAGGCCACGTACTCGCCCCGGGCGGCGGACAGGCCGCGGTTGCGGGCCCGGGCCAGGCCCGGCACCGGCTCGCGCAGGTACCGCAGCCGGTCCGGCCCGAGCGTGCGGATCAGCCGTTCGGTGGCGTCGTCCTCGGGGGCGTTGTCGACCACCAGGAATTCGGTGGCCGGGTAGTCGGTGCGCAGCAGCGCGCTCAGGCTGTCGCCGAGCAGGGTGGGCCGCCCGCGGGTGCAGACGACGACGCTGACCAGGGGTGCGCGGGCGCCGGGGGGCGGCGGGGCGGGGGCCGCCGGCCCGGTGTCGAGGTGGCGTTCGGCCGCCTCGACGAGCCGGCGGCGCAGCCGCCCGGCGTCCGGGCCGGCGTCCGGGCCGGCGTCCGGGCCGGCGTCCGGGCCGGCGTCCGGGACCGCGCTACCGTCGGGACCTGGCCGGTCGGCGTCGACGGCGACCAGGCCGAGCGGTCGGCCGGCCCGGCGGACCAGGGCCACCACGGGCCCCTGCGGGCGGACCGGGGCCGTGAAGCCGGGCCGCCACGGCCCACCGGGCCGGTCGAGATCGAGTTCCACCACCTGGGCGGGCGCCCGCAGGACGGTGGTCATGACGCACCTCCGGTGCGCGGGCTCCGCTGGCGCCACACGCTGATCAGATAGCCGAACGGCCCGACCAGCAGCCCGCGGAACTCGCGGCGCCCCAGCCGCAGCAGCGCGGCCTCGCCCTCGGCCGGCCCGCAGCGGGCCCGGTGCCGGCGCACCCGCTGCCAGCGGCGCAGACCGGAGGGGACGCGCCGGACGAGCGTGGTGAGCAGCCCGGGCCGGTGGGCGACGGCGGCGGTCAGGTAGGCGCCGAAGCCGACGCCGAAGTTGAAGACCTGCCGGGTCAGCGCGTCGCCGGTGCGCGGGTGGCGGTGCCAGACGATGGCGTCCGGCTGGTAGGCGACGGTGTGGCCGGCGTCGAGCATCTGGAAGAAGGCCAGCAGTTCCTCGCCGCCGCGGGCGGGCGTACCGGCGCCGGTCGCCGGGTCGAAGCCGCCGATGCCGCGCAGCAGGGCGGTCCGGAAGGCCATGTTCGCCCCGGAGCCGAACCGGCCGACCGAGAACCGCATCAGCGGGTCGTCCGGGCGGTCGCGCAGCGACCAGTCGCGGGCCGCGAACCCGCGGGAGTAGCCGCCGTACTGTTCGAGTGCGGCCTGGGCCGGGGTGTCGAGTTCGGCGGGCAGCACGAGGCCGGTGACGCAGCCGATCCGGTCGTCCGCGCCGAACGCCCCGGCCAGCGCGCCGACCCAGCCGGTGTCGATGATCAGGTCGTCGTCGGCGAACGCCACCACCTCGCCGTGCACCGCGGCCAGGCCGCGGTTGCGGGCCCGGGCCAGGCCCGGCACCGGCTCGCGCAGGTACCGGACGCGGTCCCGGTACCGCGTGGCGACGAGGCGTTCGGTGGCGTCGCTCCGCGGGGCGTTGTCGACCACCAGGACCTCCACGTGCGGATAGCCGGTCCGCAGGAGCGAGTCGAGGCAGCTCCGCAGCTGCTCGGTCCGGTCGCGCGTGCAGACCACCACGCTGACCGTGACCGGGCCCGCGGGCACCCGGGCGCGGCCGACCCGACCGGGACGCGCCGCGGGTGTCGCGGTGGACAGGGCGGGAACCGGGAGTTCCCGGTGGGCGACGTCGACCAGCGCCCGGCGCAGCGCGGCACTGTCGCCCGCTGTTCCGGTGGCCGTGACCAAGCCGAGCGGGTGTCCGTGCAGCCGCACCAACGCCAACACGCGGCCGACCGGGTCGACGGTGCCGAGACCACCGGGCGAGCGCAGCTCGCTCGGATCGTCCAGGTCAAGGTCGACGACGCGGACGGGGGTGTAGAGCGAGTCGCGGGCGGCGGAGCGCGGGCAGGCAGCTGCGGTGCGCCGGTCGGAGCCATTCATCGTTGCTCCCCCGCGGAGGCTGCCGCCGAGGACCGGGCGCCGGGACGCTCGGTGATCAGGGTCCTCAGCACCCGGCGGCCGTCGGAGACGGCGTGCAGGTGGGATCGACCGCTGCGGCGGGGGAGTTCCAGGCTCGGCACCTCGGCCATCCGCAGTCCGGAGCGCAGCGCGTGCGCGATCATCTCGGCCTCGATCTCGAAGCCGGAGGAGCGCAGGTCGAGCGCGTCCAGGAAGGAGCGGCGGAAGGCGCAGTAGCCGTAGCACAAGTCGGTGAGGCTCGCGTCGTAGAGGCGGTTGACCACGGCGAGCAGCGCGCGGTTCCCGAAGGAGCGGACCTTGGTGAGGTCCAGCGAGCCGCCGCCGGCGATGCACCGGGAGCCCTTGACGAAGTCGAAGCCGTGGTCGAGGAAGTGGAGGAAGTGCGGGATCTCGCCGGGCCACATCGAGCCGTCGGCGTCCATCATGACGATGTACTCGCCACTGGCGGCGGCGAAGCCGGTGCGCAGCGCGTTGCCCTTGCCGGGCCCGCTCTGCTGGACGCTGCGGACGGTCGGCAGGCAGTGCCGGGCCATCGGGACGGTGGCGTCGTCGGAGGAGCCGTCGACCAGGATGACCTCGTCCACGCAGCGCGGGATCTGCTCGAACACCCAGGGGATGTTGCGGGCCTCGTTCTGGGCGGGGACGACCAGGGTGACGCTGTGCCGACTGGCGACGCCGTCCCCGGCCCGGCGCATCGGCCGACGGGCCGGGGCCCGGTCCTCGGCGCGGCGCATCGGCCGTCGGGGGGCGGCCCGGTCCTCGGCCCGGCGCTGCGGCCGGCCGTCGTGGTCCGGGGACGGAACGACGTGGGGGGGCAGGGTGGTGCTCATCGGGGGCGGCCTCTCGGAGGGAGGAGGCGGCGGGCGGCGCCGGGCACGGCGCGGCCCCTGTGACGGGGCGGGCCCGGTGCGCGACGCGGGGGTGCGCGGGGCGGGGCCCCGGAGGGAAGTCCCCGGGGGGACGGCCGAAACGGTGGGGAGCGGCTGAGGGCGGCCCGGTCGGGGGGTGCGCCGCCGGCTCCCGGGCGCCGAAGCGCCGGTCTGTCGAACTGGCCGAATGTGCTTCCCGCACCGGAGTGCGGGGTGTGCCAGGGCCTCATCGTGCCCAGGTGACCGCCGTCACGTCAAGTAGTTTGTCCGGATTTTGCCTGGTTCGTCGGGCCGGATTTTGCCTGGTTCGTCGGGCCGGATTCTGCCTGGTTCGTCGGGCCGGATTCTGCCTGGTCCGTCGGGCCGAGGTGCTCCCCTGGTTCGTCCGGCGGTGCCGGCGGCACCCGCCCGGGCCGGCCGGTCAGCCGACCGGCCGGCCGCCCGGCTCCTCGGCGATCCGGCGGGCGATCTCGGCCGGTCGCACCGGCCGCCCGAAGTGCCAGCCCTGCGCCCAGTCGCAGCCGATGCCGCGCAGCCGCTCGGCGTCCCGGAGGGTCTCCACGCCTTCGGCCGTGACCGTCAGGCCCAGCGCGTGCGACATCGACACCAGGCCGCTGACGATCCGCCAGCCGGTGGCCGCGTCCTTGGCCGGGTCGTGCAGGTCGCCGACGAAGGAGCCGGCGATCTTCAGCCCGGAGACCGGCAGGTCACGCAGGTAGGCGAGGTTGGACCAGCCGGTGCCGAAGTCGTCCACGGCGAGCGAGACGCCCTGGTCGACCAGCCCGTGCAGGGTGCGCAGCGCCTCGTCCTCCGGGCCGACCACGGTGGACTCGGTGATCTCCAGCTGGAGCCGGGCCGGGTCCAGCCCGGTGGAGTCGAGGATCCGGCCGAGATCGGTCACCAGTGCGGCGCTACGGGCCTGACGGACCGCCAGGTTGACGTTCAGCTGGGGCGCGTCGTCGCCGAACCGCTTGATCCAGTCGGCCGCCTGGCCGCAGGCCTGCTCCAGCACCCAGCGGCCGAGCGGCATGATCAGGCCGGTCTCCTCGGCGGTGGTGACGAACTCGTCCGGGCCCAGCACGCCCAGCTGCGGGTGGCGCCAGCGCACCAGCGCCTCGACGGCGGCGAGCCGGCCGTCGGCCAGCGCGTACAGGGGCTGGTAGTCGATGAAGAACTCGCCGCGGTCGAGGGCGGCCGGCATCCGGACCGAGACCGCGTAGCGGCTGACCGCGCGGGCGTTCTCCTTGGGGTCGAAGAGCGTCCAGCGGCCGCGGCCGGCCTCCTTCGCCCGGTACAGCGTCAGATCGGCGGCGCGGACCGCGGCGCCCGGCGTGGTGGTCGAGATGCGCCGCTCCAGCACGCCCACGCTGGCCCCGACGGCGAGCTTGTGATCGCCGATCAGGACCGGCCCGGCGAGCGCCTTCAGCACCGTCTTGGCGGCGGCGACGGCCTCCTGTTCGCCGCGGCAGTTCTCCAGCAGGACGACGAACTCGTCGCCGCCGAGGCGGGCCACCAGGTGGCCGAGCGGGGTGAGGGCGGCCTTCAGCCGGGCGGCGACGGCGGCCAGCAGCTGGTCACCGGTGTCGTGGCCGAGGCTGTCGTTGACCACCTTGAAGCCGTCGAGGTCGACGTAGCAGAGGCCGAAGCGGGCGCCCGGGTCCGGCTCCTCGAAGAGCTTCTCCAGCCGCTCGAAGAAGGCGGCCCGGTTGGGCAGTCCGGTCAGCGGGTCGTGGGTGGCCTGGTGGCGCAGCCGCTCCTGGAGCCGGTAGCGGTCGGTGATGTCCTCCAGCATGGCCACCTGGTACTGCGGCCGGCCGTCGTCGTCCCGGATCAGCGAGACCGTGAGGTGGGTCCAGACCACCTCGCCGTCGTGCCGGTAGTACGGCTTGTCGACCTGGAAGTAGTCCCGCTTCCCGCTGATCAGCTCCTCGTACGCCTCCCAGACGCCGGGGGTGTCCTCGGGGTGCACGAGGTCGCCGACCCGGCGGCCCCGCATGTCCTCCGGCGCGGCCCCGAACAGCTCCTGGAGCGCCTTGTTCACCGCGAGGATGTTGCCCTCGGTGTCGCCGATGCCGATGCCGATCGCCGCGCTCTCGAACAGCGCGCGGAACCGCGCCTCGGAGGCGCGCAGCGCCCGCTCGGCCTCCCGCCGGGCGCTGTCGGCGGCGGTCCGGATGGCCTCCTGCTCGCGCAGTGTCCGCTCGCGCAGGGCGGCCGCCCAGCCGGCCGCGAAAGCCCCGCAGAGCGCGGGCCCGCGGTCGTCGGCCGCGGGGTGCTCCTGGAGCAGTTCGAGGGCCCGGGCCAGCACCACCGGGTCGGTGAAGTGGGCGTCGACGAGTTCGGCGCCCGCCCGGGCGGCCAGCCCCGGGTCGAACGGCTCGCCCAGCTGGGCGCGGTGGAGCAGCGCGGCGGTCCGGGAGACCAGCCTGCCGAGCAGGCCGGGGTGGACCGCCGTGCCGTGGTCGCCGGAGAGCAGCCGCGCCCAGTCCTCGTGGAACCGATCGGCGCTGCCGGGTGCCGGCGCTTCGTTCACCGGCGGAACCCCACGCCCGCCATCCCGGTCATCCGCTCGGGGTGCCGGCCGACCGCCTCCGGCTGCTCGGGGCGCCACTCGGGGAGGTAGACCACACCGGGCTCGACCAGCTCGAACCCCGCGAACATCGCGGTGATCTGCTCGCGGGTGCGCATGGTCAGCGGGGTGGGCGTCATCCGGTACAGCTTCTGGTGGTCCTCGGCCTGGTCGGGCCGGCCCTCCAGGGAGGCGTGCGAGAGGATCAGCGCGCTGCCCGGCGGGAGCGCCTCGCGCAGCACCTCCAGCAGCTTCCACGGATCCTCGGAGTCGCTGACGAAGTGCATGACGGCGACCAGCAGCACGGCCACCGGCTCACCGGGCGCGAGCAGCGCGGTCACCTCGGGGCGGCCCAGCAGGTCGTCGATGTCCCGGACGTCGGCCTGGACGACGGAGCAGCCCTCGTCCTCCGCCAGCAGCAGCCGGCTGTGCGCGACGGCGACCGGGTCGCGGTCGATGTACACCACCTCGGCCTCGGGGCGGATCGCCCGGGCGATCTCGTGCACGGTGCCGAAGGTCGGGATGCCGGAGCCGATGTCCAGGAACCGGGTGATGCCCTGCTCGGCGGCGAACTGCACGCCGCGGCGCAGGAAGGCCCGGTTGGAGCGCATGATCTGCGGCAGCTCCGGCCAGAGCGCGATCGCCTGGCGGGCCATCTCCCGGTCCACCTCGAAGTTGTGCGACCCGCCGAGGTAGTAGTCGTAGACCCGGGCGGCGTTCGGTTTGTCCAGGTCCGTACCTTCCGGTACCCAGTTCGGTCGCCGCATCCTCGGGACTCCTTCATTCCGGTTCCGGTGAACCAGTCGCCGCGTGGGACTGCTGGTTCTGATGAGACTACAAGCACACAAGATCCTCCTCTGCACGCCGAACGCGTGCAAGCGGAATCGCCCCGTCCTGCCGAGGACGCGCCCCGGCCGGAGAATGGACCCGATGGCCGGACGGATCGAGGACTACGCCCTGATCGGCGACCTGCAGACCGCCGCGCTGGTCGGGCGGGACGGGTCGGTCGACTGGCTCTGTCTGCCCCGGTTCGACTCCCCCAGCTGCTTCGCCGGGCTGCTCGGCGACCGGCAGCACGGCGCCTGGCGGCTCGCCCCGGCCGGCGGCGCGCGGTGCTCCGCGCGCCGCTACCGGGGCGACAGCCTCGTCCTGGAGAGCGACTGGCACACCGCCGACGGCACCGTCCGGGTGACCGACTTCATGCCCCAGCGCGGCCGGGGCGGGCAGCGCTCCCCGCAGCTGATCCGGATCGTGGAGGGCGTCGAGGGCAGCGTCCCGGTCCGCGGCGAGCTGCGGCTGCGGTTCAACTACGGCCGGATCGAGCCGTGGGTGCGCCGCACCGGCCGGCACCGGGTCGCCGTCGCCGGGCCCGACTCCGCCTGGCTGCGGGTGCCGCCCGAGGTCCACACCTACGGAGTGGACGGCGTCACCGTCTCCGACTTCACCGTCACCGCCGGCAGCCGGGTGCCCTTCGTCCTCACCTGGCAGCCCTCCCACCTGCCCACCTCCCCGCGCACCGACCCGGAGGAGGCCCTGCTCGCCACGCTGCGCGACTGGCAGCACTGGGCGGCCGGCTGCCGCTACCGGGGCGAGTGGCGGGAGGCCGTGCTGCGCTCGCTGCTCACCCTCAAGGCACTCGCCTACGCGCCCACCGGCGGGATCGTCGCCGCGCCCACCGCCGCACTGCCCGAGCGGATCGGCGGCACCCGCAACTGGGACTACCGCTTCTGCTGGCTGCGCGACTCCTCGATGACGCTCTCGGCGCTGCTCCGCGGCGGCTTCCGCGACGAGGCCGCCGCCTGGCGGCGCTGGCTGCTGCGCGCCATCGCCGGCGACCCGGGCGACCTGCAGACCGTCTACGGCGTCGCCGGGGAGCGCGTCCTCGGCGAGATCTCCGCCGACTGGCTGCCCGGCTACGAGGGCTCCCGGCCGGTCCGGTTCGGCAACGCCGCCGTCGACCAGCTCCAACTCGACGTCTACGGCGAGGTGGTGGACACCCTGCACCTGGCGCTGCTGGCCGGCCTGCCGATGGAGCGGCACGTCTGGACGCTGTTACGGGCCCTGATGGCCTACCTGGAGCAGCACTGGCGCGAACCCGACGAGGGCCTCTGGGAGGTACGCGGCGAGCGGCGCCACTTCGTCCACTCCAAGGTGATGTCCTGGGTCGCCGCCGACCGCGCGGTGCGGATGGCCGAGGCCACCGGGCTGCCCGCGCCCGTGGCCCGCTGGCGGGCGATGCGCGACGCCGTGCACGCCGACGTCTGCGAGCACGGCTACGACCGGCGGCGCGGCGTCTTCGTCCAGCACTACGGCGGGCAGGGCCTGGACGCGGCCACGCTGTTCGTCGTCAAGTGCGGCTTCCTGCCGCCGGACGACCCGCGCGTGGTCCGCACCGTGGACGCCGTCCGGGACGGCCTGGACCACGGCGGCCTCGTCCTGCGCTACCGGACGCACCGGCACACCGACGGCCTGCCCGGCGGCGAGGGCGCCTTCCTGGCCTGCTCGTTCTGGCTCGCCGACGCGCTCGTCGCCACCGGGCGGCGGGCCGAAGCCCGCGACCTGTTCGCCCGGGTGGTCGGGCTCGCCAACGACCTCGGCCTGCTCTCCGAGCAGTGGGACCCGCGCGCCCGCCGCCAACTCGGCAACACCCCGCAGGCGTTCACCCACGTCGCCCTGGTCAACACCGCCTTCGAACTGTCCGAGCCCGCCTAGGTGTTCTGTCCCGTGAGGTTGGGGATGCGGCTGGCGGGTGGCTTGCCTGCGAGTGCGGTGTGTCCGCGGTGGTGATTGTAGGTGTGGAGCCAGTCG
>NZ_JBEXYD010000094.1:0-21482 GCF_040630735.1 Kitasatospora sp. NPDC005748 | reverse complement strand
AACGCCGCCAACGACACCATCACCGCGAACGACACCGGCTGCACCACATCCACCCGCTCCAACGACGGAGCACCGGGCACACCACGCACCACATCCAGCACGTCCCAACCGACGAACGGCCGCAACGCCCGCGCACACTCCGCCAACCGCGCCGCGAACACCGGCGAGGAATCCACCAACTCCCCACCCATCCCCGCCCACTGCGCCCCCTGACCCGGGAACACGAACACCACGCGGCCGGGCCGGACCGCCGCGTCGCCCACGGTCACCTGCGGGACGGACCGGCCCTCGGCCAGTGCCGCCAGCCCGGCCCGGAACGCCTCCCGGTCCGCACGGTCGGCCAGCAGCACGGCGCGGTGCTCGAAGACCGACCGGGTGACCACCGTCGCGAGGCCGGTGTCCACCGGCCGTTCGCCACCCCGGACGTCCAGAGCACCCCGGGCATCCAGGGCGCCCCGGGCGTCCAGGTGCGCCAGCAGACTCCGGGCCTGCGCGGCCAGCGCCTCCGGCGAGCGCCCCGAGAGCAGCCACGGCACCACCGCCGGCCCGCTCTCCGGCCCGCTCTTCAGCCCGGCCGGCTCCTCGCCGGGCTCCTCGGCCGGCGCCTGCTCCAGCACCACGTGCGCGTTGGTCCCGCTGATCCCGAAGGAGGAGACGGCCGCGCGGCGCGGCCGCGCGCCCGGGAGCCACTCCCGGGCCTCGGTCAGCAGCTCGACCGCCCCCGAGCTCCAGTCCACGTGCGGGGACGGCTCGTCCACGTGCAGCGTCCTGGGCAGCACGCCCGCCCGCATCGCCGACACCATCTTGATCACGCCGGCCACCCCGGCGGCCGCCTGGGTGTGCCCGATGTTCGACTTCACCGAGCCCAACCGGAGCGGCGGCGCCCCCTCGGACCGGCCCTGACCGTACGTGGCCAGCAGTGCCTCGGCCTCGATCGGGTCGCCGAGGCGGGTGCCCGTGCCATGGGCCTCCACGGCGTCCACGTCCCGCGCCGAGAGCCCCGCGTCCGCCAGCGCCTGCCGGATCACCCGCTGCTGCGAAGGACCGTTCGGCGCCGTCAGGCCGTTCGACGCACCGTCCTGGTTCACCGCACTGCCCCGCACCACCGCCAGCACCGGATGCCCCAACCGCCGCGCGTCCGACAGCCGTTCCACCAGCAGGACACCGACGCCCTCGCTCCAGCCCGTGCCGTCCGCGGCGGCGGCGAACGGCTTGCACCGTCCGTCCGGGGCCAGGCCCTGCTGCCGGCTGAACTCGACGAACATGCCCGGCGTCGGCATCACCGTGACCCCGCCGGCCAGCGCCAGGTCGCACTCGCCCGACCGCAGGGACCGCACCGCGAGGTGCAGCGCCACCAGCGACGAGGAACACGCCGTGTCCACCGTCAGCGCCGGCCCCTCCAGGCCCAGCGCGTAGGCGACCCGCCCCGAGATCACGCTGGGGGTGACGCCGGTCAGCAGATAGCCGCCCTGGTCCTCCGAGCCCTCGTGCAGCCGGGGGCCGTACTCCTGGAAGGTCGCCCCGGCGAAGACGCCCGTCCGGCTCCCCCGCAGCGACAGCGGGTCGATCCCCGCCCGCTCCACCGCCTCCCACGAGGTCTCCAGCAGCAACCGCTGCTGCGGGTCCATCGCCAGCGCCTCACGCGGGGAGATCCCGAAGAACCCCGCGTCGAACTCGGCCACCGCGTCCAGGAACCCACCGGCCCGCACATAGCTGGACCCCGGCCGCCCGGCCTCCGGGTCGAACAGCTCCGCCAGGTCCCAGCCCCGGTCGGTCGGCAGCGGCCCCACGGCGTCCCCCCCGTCCACCACCAGCCGCCACAGGTCCTCCGGGGACCGCACGCCCCCCGCGAACCGGCAGCCCATGCCCACCACGGCCACCGGCTCGCCCGACGCGGACTCCGCCGCGCGCAGCCGCTCCCTGGTCCGGTACAGGTCGGTGGTCACCCACCTGAGGTACTCGACCAGCTTCTCCTCGTTCGCCACTGCTCTCACTCCGTGTCGGTGCGGCCGTGCGGAAGGTTCGGACATCGCGCGTCGGGGCGCGTCAGGAGGTGCGGAACTCCTGGTCGATGAAGGCGAAGAGCTCGTCGACCGTCGCCGTCCGCAGCCTGTTCGGCTTCGGGTCGTCGCCGTCGGTTCGCGGCCTGGCGGCCAGCAGGGACCGCAGCCGGGCCTCGACCCGCTCCCAGGCGGCGCTGTCCGGCCCGAGCGCGGCCAGCGACCGCTCCAGCCGGTCCAGCTCCGCCAGGGCCCCGGAGCCCGCCGCGCGGTCCGCCGGCTGGAGCAGGGCGCCCAGCCGCTCGGCCAGGACGAGAGGCGTCGGATGGTCGAACAGCAGACCGGTCGGCAGCCGCAGCCCGGTGGCCGCGCCGAGCCGGTCCCGCAGCTCCACCGCGGTCAGCGAGTCGAAGCCCAGCTCCTTGAAGGAGAGCCCGGGGTCGACCGGCCCGGCGTCGTGGTGGCCGAGCACGGCGGCCGCCTCGGAGCGCACCAGGTCGAGCAGCGCGCCCGGGCCCCGGTCGCCGACCGGCGCCCGCTCCGGCCGGTCGACCGCGTCGGCCCCGGAAGGCGCGGCAGGCGCGGCAGGCGCGGCAGGCGCGGCAGGCGCGGTCGCCGTCCCGGCTACCGGGGCCGGTGGGAGCACGCCGCCCCCGAGCCAGTACCGCTCCCGCTGGAACGCGTAGGTGGGCAGCTCGACCCGCCGGGCGCCGTGCCCGGCGAACTCCGCCGCCCAGTCCACCTCGACGCCGTGGACGTGCAGCCGGGCGAGTGCGGTGACCAGCGCGTCGGCCTCGGGCCGGTCCTTGCGGAGCGTGGGCACGAGGACGGGACCGGCGCCCGGCCGCGCGGGCTCGGTCAGACAGTCCCGGCCCATCGTGGCGAGCGTGCCGTCCGGCCCGAGCTCCAGGTAGGCGGTGACGCCCTCGCGCTCCAGCCGGCGCATGCCGTCGAGGAACCGCACCGGCCTGCGCACGTGCCGCACCCAGTACTCGGCCGAGCCGAACTCCTCGGCCGTGACGAGATCGCCGGTGACCGTGGACACGACCGGCAGCTCCGGCGGCCGGAGGTCCAGGGCCGCCACGACGCCGCGGAAGTCGTCCAGCACGGCGTCCATGTGCGGGGAGTGGAACGCGTGGCTCACCCGCAGCCTTCTGGTCCGGCGGCCGGCGGTCCGCCAGTGGGCCGCGATCCGCTCGACCTCCTCGGCGTCCCCGGCGACCACGGTCGCCTCCGGGCCGTTGACGGCGGCGAGGCCGACCAGGTGCTCCCGGCCGGCCAGCAGCGGGAGCACCTCCTGCTCACCGGCCTGCAGCGCCGCCATGGCGCCGCCGGGCGGGAGCGCCTGCATGAGCCGGCCGCGGGCGGTCACCAGCGTGCAGGCGTCCGCGAGCGGGAACACCCCGGCGACGTGGGCGGCGGCCAGTTCGCCGACGGAGTGGCCGAGCAGGAGGTCCGGCCGGACGCCCCGGCTCTCCAGCAGCCGGAACAGGGCGACCTCGATCGCGAACAGGGCGGGCTGCGCGACACCGGTGCCGTCCAGCAGATCCGCGGCGGCGGAGCCCGGTGCCGCGAAGAGCACGTCCCGCAGCGGCCGGTCCGGGCCCGCTCCCGCGGCGGCTGCGGCCGCGGCCGCGTCGACGTGCTCGCAGACCGCGTCCAACGCCGCTGCGAACACCGGGTGTTCCTGGTAGAGCACACGCCCGGCCCCCGGCCGTTGGCTGCCCTGACCGGCGAACAGGAAGGCGAGCCGGGCGCGCCCGTACGCCTGCCCCGACAGCACCTCGGCGGCGCGCCCGCCCCCGGCCAGCGCCGTCAGGCCCCGCCGGAGCCCGGCGTCGTCCCGACCGGTCACCGCGGCGCGCTGCTCGAAGGCCGAGCGCGTGACGGCCAGCGAGTACCCGACGTCCGCCGCGCGGAGCCCGGGCCGCTCGTCGAGCCGCGCCAGCAGCGCGGCCGCCTGGGCCCGCAGCGCCGCCGGCGAGCGGCCGGACAGCAGCCACGGCACCGTCCGGGCCGCCCCCGTCCCACCGCCCGGGGGCCCGGGCGCCGAGCCCCCGGCCTCCGCGACCTCGACCTCCGAGGACCCGCCCTCCGTCCGCCCGCCCTCCGAGAGCCCCGGCGCCGAGGCGGTCGGCAGGGGCCCGGCGGCCAGCACCACATGGCAGTTGGTCCCGCCGAGGCCGAACGAACTCACGCCCGCCAGCAGCGGCCGGTCCGGCTCCGGCCACGGCCCCAGCTCCCGCTGCACGCGCAGGTGGAGCGAGTCCAGCGGAATCAGCGGATGGGGGCGCTCGTAGTGGAGGCTGGGCGGCAGCTCCCGGTGCCGCAGACTCAGGGCGACCTTCAGCAGCCCGACGATCCCGGCGGCGCCTTCGAGGTGCCCCACGTTGGTCTTCGCCGAGCCGACCGCCAGCGGCCGCCCGGGCTCCCGTAGCCGCCCGAGGGCGGCGCCGAGGGCCGCGGCCTCCACCGGATCGCCGACCTTGGTGCCCGTGCCGTGGAGTTCCACGTACTGGACGTCCGCCGGGTCCACCCCGGCCCGGCGGTAGGCGCGCCGGACGACCTCCTCCTGGGCCGCCGGGCTGGGTGCGGTGAGCCCCTCACCGCCGCCGTCGTTGTTCACCGCGCCGCCGAGGATCAGGCAGTGCACCCCGTCGCCGTCGGCGAGCGCGTCCGTGAGGCGCTTCAGGACGACCACCGCGCCGCCCTCGCCCCGGACGTAGCCGTCCGCGCGGGCGTCGAAGGTGTGGCACCGGCCGGTCGGCGAGAGGCCGCCGAACCGGGCGACGGCGATGCTGCTCTGCGGGGCGAGGTTGAGGTTCACTCCCCCCGCGAGCGCGAGGTCGGTCTCGCCGGCGCGCAGGCTCTCACAGGCCTGGTGGACGGCGACCAGGGAGGACGACTGGCCGGTGTCGGTCACCAGGCTGGGCCCGCGCAGGCCGAGGGTGTAGGAGACCCGGTTGGCGATCATGCTGCGCTGCAGCCCGGTCACGCTGTGCTGGGTGACGGCCTGCGGACCGCGCTGGTGCAACAGGGTCGCGTAGTCGTCCCATATCGCGCCGAAGAAGACACCGGCCGATCGTCCGTCGAGCGTCGCCGGGACGATCCCGGCGTACTCCAGGGCCTCCCAGGCGAGTTCCAGCATCAGCCGCTGCTGCGGGTCCGTCGCGACCGCCTCGCGCGGGGAAAGGCCGAAGAAGCCGGGGTCGAATCGGTCGACCTGATCGAGGAAACCGCCCCATCGGGGTATCGATCCGCCGGTTTCGACTGTTTGTCCGCCATCCGTCGGCAATTCACCCCACCGGTCTTCCGGGACCTCCGTGACAGAGGTTTCACCGTGCCGGAGAAGTCGCCACAGCTCATCGGGAGTCGAAGCTCCGGGTAACCGACACGACAGGCCGACAACGGCTATCGCATCACTGTGAGTGGAATACATGAGAGATTCGTAAGATACGTGTGCTTCCCGTGAGGCCACAGCGCAACTGAACCAGCATCAGCAGAACGCGTCAAGGGTCGCTCTGTACACGACATCAAGCTTCAGCGCCGGAGGTCAGAGGCCTGTCGGCGGCGCCCAACCGGCCGTACCCACAAGGCATCACGGCCGCGAGGGCGCTTCACCACGGCAATTGCCCGAACGGCCCCGCCGCCTTGCCCGTCCGGACACGACCCGTCGGCCCGGTGGCCGATTGTTAACCCCCGGTAAAATCCCTGGCGGCACGAACTACCCGGGGTGTCCGACGTTCACGGACGACCGGATCCGGCCACTGCGGCCCGGTGCTCCCCGCCGGGTGCCGGGCGGCCCGGAACTCCCCCGCCGGGGCCCCGGCCCGGCCACCCGGCGACGGCCGAATCGCAGGTGGCTAGGCTGGAGATCGCCGAGGAGACCGGCACCTGCCCTGCGGACCGTGACGCCGGCGGCATCCACCGCCCCACCGCGGGGCAAGCATCGAGGAGCAGTCGTGACCGAACAGAGCGGCCCGCAGCGGAGCATCGCCGACATGATCCGCCGTCCCATGCTCACCGGCCTGCAGGACGCCGAGCTGATCGGCCCGCTGGGCACCACCCGGATCAACGAGTGGGTCGACTGGATCGCGGCGGTGGTCGCCGGCCAGATCGTCCAGCCGATCGCCAGTGAGCGCGACGCCTTCGCGGACCGGGTGGACACCCTCTCCGAGGTCGGCAAGCGCAACAAGCAGCTCTACCGGGACGCCGCCCAGGAGGCGCAGCAGCTGCGGTCCCGGGTCGCCGAGCTGGAGGCCGAGCTGGCGCGGCTGCGCGCCCCCGCGGGCCCGGCGCCCGACTCCGCGCCCGATTCCGCGACCCCGGCGCATGACGCCGCCACCCCGGTGACCGGTCCCACCCCCGCCCCGGCCGCCGACCCGGCGGCCTCCGAGGGGGCAGGCGGCCCCTCGCTCTCGCTCCGGGACCGCCTGCGGTCCAAGTACCCCGCGACCGCCGAAGCCCTGGACCGGCGGGACGCCGCCGCGGCGGAGGACGCCGAGCGGCACCCCGAGGGCTGACCCGACGGGCCGGTGGTCCCCGGTCCCCAGCGGGGAACGCCCGCCGCACCTCCGACCCCTCGATCCGCACCTCCGGCCCCGCACCCCCCGCCCCCACCACGCGCACACCGCGCGCTTGAAACCCGATCTTCCCGAACATTCACCCTATCGAGTAGATCAACCGCTCCGGAGGCCTCCGGCCGAGACCACCCCGCCTACCGTTGATCAGCGAACGGCAAGGGGGGTACCACCTGCGTGATCCCCCCTTCTGTCACGCCGGATGACGACCCGTCATCCGGCGCGGTCCTGCGCGGAGGGAGGCCCGTCCATGCCCATGAACACCGGACCGGAGATCACCGGGGACACCTCGGCGGTACGGTCATGAGCCGTACCGCCCTGGAGCGGATCCTCAGCGGCCCCAGCGGCCTCGGCACGGGCGGCCTGCACCCGGGCCGCCGTACGCCACCGCCCGAGGCCGGCGGCGCCGTTCCGGGCCTCTACTACCACCCGGTACCGGAGCCCGACCCCGGGCGCGTCGAGGAGGTCGGCAACCGGATCAAGGCCTGGGCGGTGGACGAGGTCCAGCTGTACCCGCCGGAGTGGGAGGACCAGTTCGACGGGTTCTCGATCGGCCGGTACATGGTCGCCTGCCACCCCGACGCCCCCGACACCGACCACCTGATGGTCGCCGCCCGGCTGATGGTCGCCGAGAACGTGGTGGACGACTGCTACTGCGAGGACCACGGCGGCTCGCCGGTCGGCCTCGGCGGGCGGCTGCTCCTCGCGCACACCGCGCTCGACCCCCTGCACACCACGGCGGAGTACCAGCCGGCCTGGGAGGAGTCGCTCCAGGAGGACGCCCCGCGGCGCGCCTACCGCTCCGCCATGGACTACTTCCACCGCGCCGCGAGCCCGTCCCAGGCGGACCGGTTCCGGCACGACATGGCGCGCCTGCACCTGGGGTACCTCGCCGAGGCGGCCTGGGCCGAGACCGAGCACGTCCCCACGGTCTGGGAGTACCTGGCGATGCGTCAGTTCAACAACTTCCGCCCGTGCCCGACCATCACGGACACCGTCGGCGGCTACGAGCTGCCCGCCGACCTGCACACGCTGCCCGCCCTGCAACGGGTCATCGCGCTCGGTTCCAACGCCACCACGATCGTCAACGACCTCTACTCCTACACCAAGGAACTCGCCGGCCCCGGCCGGCACCTGAACCTCCCGGTGGTGCTCGCCGAGCAGGAGGGCGGCACCGACCGCGACGGCTACCTGAAGGCGGTCGAGGTCCACAACGACCTCATGCACGCCTTCGAGGCCGAGGCGGCCGCCCTGGCCGCCGCCTGCCCCGCGCCGCCCCTGCTGCGCTTCCTGCGCGGCGTGGCCGTGTGGATCGACGGCAACCACTACTGGCACCGGACCAACACCTACCGCTACAGCCTGCCCGACTTCTGGTAACCAAGGAGCTGACCCATGACCACGACCGATATCCCCACCACGCCCACCAGCCTCGTTCCCGGTCCCGCCACGCCCTACCAGGGCGACATCGCCCGCTACTGGGACCACGAGGCCCGGCCCGTCAATCTGCGCCTCGGTGACGTCGACGGCCTCTACCACCACCACTACGGCATCGGCGACATCGACCACGCCTCGCTGGGCGACCCGGACGACAGCGAGCGCGAGAAGAAGGTGATCGCCGAGCTGCACCGGCTGGAGTCCGCCCAGGCGGAGGTGCTGCTGGACCACCTTGGCCCGATCGCCCCCGACGCCACCCTGGTGGACGCCGGCTGCGGCCGCGGCGGCTCCATGGTGATGGCCCACCAGCGCTTCGGGTGCAAGGTCGAGGGCGTCACCCTCTCCGCCAAGCAGGCCGAGTTCGGCAACCGGCGCGCCCGGGAGCTCGGCATCGACGGCTCGGTCCGGTCCCGGGTCTGCAACATGCTCGACATGCCCTTCGAGACCGGCCAGGTGGCGGGCTCGTGGAACAACGAGTCCAGCATGTACGTCGACCTGCACGACCTCTTCGCCGAGCACTCCCGGATGCTGGCGGTCGGCGGCCGGTACGTCACCATCACGGGCTGCTGGAACCCCGCCTACGGGCAGCCGTCGAAGTGGGTGTCGCAGATCAACGCGCACTTCGAGTGCAACATCCACTCCCGCCGGGAGTACCTGCGTGCCATGGCGGACAACCGGCTCGTGCCGCAGGCCGTCATCGACCTCACCCCGGCGACGCTGCCGTACTGGGAGCTGCGCGCGACCTCCTCGCTCGTCACGGGCATCGAGGAGGCGTTCATCTCCTCGTACAAGGACGGCTCCTTCCAGTACGTCCTGATCGCGGCCGACCGGGTCTGACCTAGCCGACCTAGCCGACCGGGCCGACCGGGCCGGCCTCCGGGGCCGGGTGTGGCGAGGGGCACCGCCCCGGCCGCACCCGGCCCGCCGCGTTCGCGACGGCCGGCCCCACCGGTCAACGCGAAGTCAGAACGCGGAGTTGGCCACCCAGTGCGCCAGCAGGCCCTCGTCCCCCGTCACCTCGAAGCGGCCGGCGGCCCGGTCCAGCCGACCGTAGAGGAACAGCAGCAGGTCCGCGGCGGTGCCGCGCACGGTCACGTCGGCGGCCGTCCCGGCACCCTGCGGGTCGAGTCCGAAACCGTCGGGCCGCAGCCGGACCAGCCAGTCCCCGGCCCCGTCGGTGCGGGTGAACCGGACGGTCCGGTTCTCCGCCCGCAGGAGGGCCGTCCCGGGCGCGAAGCCGGCCGCGAAGGGCAGGTTGACCAGGAACTCCGCGACGCCGTCGGCCGCCAGCGCCGGGTCGATCCCGGGGTGCAGGCCCAGGGCGAGCTCCGCGTCCACGCGGTGCACCAGGGTCTCGAAGAGCATCCGGCGCACCCAGAACCGGGCGTGCTGGTCGGCGCCCCAGGCCCACATCGGCGCGTCGAGGTCGGCCGCGGCGAACTCCGCACCGGCCTCGACCGCGGCCTCGGCCAGCCAGTCGGGGTAGCCGTCCGGCCCCTCCGGCAGCCGCAGGTCGACCTCCCGGCTGCGCGGCGGCTCCTGGATCCGCTGCCGCAGCAGCACGGTGAACCAGCGTTGCACGCTCCCGGCGTGACGCACCAGGTCGGCCAGCGTCCAGCCGGGGCAGGTGGGCACCGCGGTGGACGGGTCGGCGGCACGGACGACGGCGACGAAGCGGGCGGTCTCCGCGGCGACGGCGGCGGGGTGATCGAGGGTGGTGGTCATGGCCGCCATTCTCCCGGCCCCCGCCCGACCGGGCCGCCCCGGGTGGGCCGGAACCGGCCGCCCACCGGAGCGACGGACCGGCCGCGGCCCGGCCGGGCGGGTGATTGACTGGCCCTATGGACCTCGTTCCTTCGACGTGCTGCCTCCCCCCGGTCCCGTCCGGCCGGCGCCCCGGGGCTCGACCGGACGGCCCGGCATGAGCGTCGCCGACCCGCCGGCCGCACCCGGCCCCGCCCCGAAGGCCCGGACCGCGCCCCCGTTCGACCCCGAGCTGGCCGCCGCGCTGGCGGCTCTGGGCGACGCGGCCGGGGGGCCGCTCACCCCGGCGAACCTGGCGGCCCGCCAGGCCCGGGACACCGCGACCCGGCCCCGGCCCGCCGTCCACGAGCTGACCGACGGCGGCCGTTTCGAGGTGGCCGAACTCCGGGTACCGGGACCGCCGGACGGGCCGGAGGTCACCCTGCTGAGCGCCCGGCCCGCCGGGATCTCCCGGCCGCTGCCGCTGCTGTACTACCTGCACGGCGGCGGCATGGTCATGGGCAACGCCTGGTCCGTCCTCCCCCGGGTGCTGCGGGAGTGGGCGCTCCCGCTGGAGCTGGCCGTCATCTCCGTCGAGTACCGGCTGGCACCGCGGACGCGGTACCCCGGACCGGTGGAGGACTGCTACGCCGGCCTCACCTGGGCCGCCGCGCACGCCGACCGGCTGGGAATCGACCCGGCGCGCATCGTGCTCGGCGGCAAGAGCGCCGGCGGCGGGCTCGCCGCCGCGCTCGCCCTGCTCACCCGGGACCGGGGCGGGCCCGTCCCGCTCGGGCAACTGCTGCTCAGCCCGATGCTGGACGACCGCGACCGCTCCTTCTCCAGCCACCAGCTGGCGGGCACCGACACCTGGGACCGCACCTCCAACGCCACCGCGTGGCAGGCCCTGCTGGGTGACCGGTACGGTGCCGCGGACCTCCCGCCCTACGCGGCCCCCGCTCGCGCCACCGACCTGTCCGGGCTGCCCCCGGCCTACATCGACGTCGGATCGGCCGAGACCCTCCGGGACGAGGACGTCGCCTACGCCCAGGCGCTCTGGCAGGCCGGCGGCCGGTCCGAACTGCACGTGTGGCCCGGTGCCTGCCACGGCTTCGACACCCTCGCGCCGCACTCGGCGCTGGCCCGGGACGCCCGCGACGCCCGTACCCGCTGGCTCCGGCGCCTCCTCGCGCGCTGATCCGGCCGGCGCCGGCCACCGGGGGCCGTCGCCCTGGAGGCGTGCGACGCGTGGCGGGCGGGGCGGGTGCGCGGTGGCATCGCGGTCTCGACCGTTCCTCTCGACGTGTTCATACGCCCACCCAGGCGGCGCCGCCGAAGGTGCCGTCGGCGTTCCAGGCACTCCAGCCGCCGTTGGGCGCGTTCTGCCAGATGTGCGAGATGTTGGCTCCGCCGGGGGCGAGGGCGAACACCTCCAGCCGGCCGTCCGCGTTGCGGCTGACGTTCACGGTCGCGGCGGCGCCGCCGAAGGAGCCGTTCCAGGCGCCCCAGCCGGCGGACGGGGCCACCTGTTCGCGGATCGCCACCCCGCTGCCGTTCGGGCCCAGCACGAAGACCGCCATCCGCCCGTCGGCCTGGTGACCGACCACCGGCGCACCGCCGGTCGGGCCCCCGAACGGCGCGCCGCCGTCACCGTTCCAGCCACTCCACCCGCCGTTGGGCTCCGTCTGCCAGATGTGCGAGATCGAACTGCGGTCCGGCGCCACCGCGAACACCTCCAGCCGCCCGTCCGCGTTCTGACCGACACTCAGATCGGATGCCGCGGGCCCGAAGGAGCCGTTCCAGGCGCCCCAGCCGGCGGACGGGGCCACCTGTTCGCGGATCGCCACCCCGCTGCCGTTCGGTCCCAGCACGAAGACCGCCATCCGCCCGTCGGCCTGGTGACCGACCACCGGCGTTCCACCGGTCGGGCCCCCGAACAGCCCGGCGCCGTCACCGTTCCAGCCACTCCACCCGCCGTTGGGCTCCGTCTGCCAGATGTGCGAGATCGAACTGCGGTCCGGCGCCACCGCGAACACCTCCAGCCGCCCGTCCGCGTTCTGACCGACACTCAGGCCCGAGGCCGCGGGGCCGAAGGAGGTGTCCCACGTGCTCCAGCCGCCGTTCGGCGTGGTCTGCCAGCTGTGCTGGACGCTGCTCCGGCCGGGGCCGAGGACGAACAGCTCCAGCCGCCCGTCGGGGTCGCGGCCGACCACCGGCAGGCCGCCGACCGGACCGCCGAGCCGCTGCCACGTTCCCCAGCCACCGTTCGGTGCCGTCTGCTCGCGGAAGAACAGCCCCTGCTGGTCCGGCGAGACCGCGAACGCGACCATCGCCCCGTTGGCCTGCCGGCCGATCGCCGGGTTCTGCCGGCCGTCGCCGAAGTCGTCCCACCCCCTGGCGGTGGGCGCCAGTCGGACGTCCAGGTAGTCGGCGTCGATGTTGATGGTGATGCCGCCGTAGGTCTCGTTCTGGCCACCGGTGTACTGGTGGATCCGCTGGTGGTTCGCCCACAGGTGGTCCGGGATCGCCGGGTCCGAGGTGCTGGTGCTGCCGTTGCCCGGCCACGCCGCGAAGTCGATGACGTCCGGCATCGCGTAGGAGGAGTAGTGGGCGACCAGGTCGGAGATCGTGCTGCCGGCACTGCCGTACACGCCCGACAGGTAGCCCCGGGCGTGCAACTGCGTGGTCCAGGCGGACAGGTAGCCCAGGACCAGGCCCGAGTACGACGGGGCGTAGTGCTCGTTGTCCATGTAGACCGGGGTGCCCGGGGGGAAGCCGAGGGCCGACATCTGCGCGATCGCGTCGTCGGCGTCGGCCGCGCCCTGGGCCGCGGAGGGGATCGTGGCGCAGCCGGGGCAGGCGCCCGGCGCCTGGTGGCCGACGTACAGCGGGAAGAAGTGCCAGCCGATCGAGGCCTGCCGGGCGACCCAGTCGGCGGTCAGGTTCGGCTGGTCGCAGGTGCGGTTGACGCCGCCGATGTAGATGCCGATCGCGCCGTAGGGCGAGGCGTCCATCCAGGTGCGCATGGTGGACGAGCTCGGGGCCGCGCACGGGTCGAAGCCCTGGCCCGTGTAGTTGGTGGCGCCGCCGTCCACCGCGGCGGTCAGCGCCGTGCCGGCGCCGGCCGGGTCGGCCGCGCTCCGCGGTGCCTGCGCCGTCCGGCGCGGCTGCGGCAGACCGGCCCGGTCGAGGACGGTCGCCACCGCCGCCCGGTCGCTGCCGTAGGCCGCGGTGACGGTGACCGCGCCGGTGGTCGCCGTGATCTCGCGGGAGGCGGTGTTCTCCCGTGCCCCGCGCGCCGCGCCGGGTAGGGCCGGCTGCACCAGGATCGCCTCGCTGCGTCCCCGCAGGTGGGACGGACAGTCCTGGTTCTCGCCGGGGCGGCCGACGTAGACGGCGTGCCGGTCGAACCGCACGCAGGTGTCCGGCGCCGCGTCCAGGTCGATCACCGGCCAGGTGCCGGGGACGCGCAGCGTGGTGCCCCGGTAGGTCACGTCCTTGGCGCCGTCGGTGGCCGCGGCGGCCGGGCCGGTGGTGGCGAGGACGGCGGAGGAGAGGAGCAGCGCGCCCACCAGCGCTCTGGTCAGGACGGCGAGTCTCACGGGGACTCCTTCCGGTGCGGGGGTCGCGGGGTGTCGAGGGGCGGCCGTGACGGCCGCTGCGGGGCGCGCACTACGGCCGGATCCCGTCGAACTGCAGGACCCGGTAGGCGCCCTGCGCGGTCCACTGGGAGACGATCAGCGTCAGCGAGTTCGCACCGGCGCTGCCGGGGTGGATGTAGCCGCCGTAGAGGCTCTCGACCTGCGGCCGGCCCCAGTGGTTCGGCGGCCAGAGGTTGCTCACCACGATCTGCGGGACCGGCGCCGACCACGCGGCGTCGGGCCGGGGCGCGGTGCGCGTGCAGATCGAACCGTCCGTCAGGTCGAGGTAGCTCATGCAGTAGCGGCCGTCGATCCGCTTCACGGAGAACTCGCCGATGTTGTTCCCGGGGCCGAACAGCGGGGTCGGCGGGGTGCCGTCGGTGGCCCAGTGCCAGCCGCCGTCGTACGCCCAGTTCTGCTGGGCCCCGAAGTCGCCGGCCCGGAACGCGTCCGGGTCGATCCGGAACAGCTGGATCGCGCCCTGGTCCGCGGTGTTCTTGTGGGTGCCGTTCCAGCGCTTGGAGTAGATGTAGAGCCAGCCGTCCGGGTCGATGCCGGCGAAGGACCACATCCCGTACATCGACTGGTTGACGCCCTGGTCCTGGCCGGGCCAGTGGTACGGGTAGTCGGTCCAGGTCCGGCCGAAGTCGTCGGAGTGGGCGACGCCCGACATCAGTGAGCCGTCCTCGCCGGCGGGCAGCGGGTCCGGGCCGATGCCGCGCGCCACCGAGGTGTACTGGAGGTAGGTGCGGCCGCCGAACTCGATGCAGTCGTTCGGGATCCGGGTGCTCTCCACCCCGTGGCCGTTGTCGGTTCCGTGGCCGTAGTCGAGGAGCTGGGCCGCGGAACCGTCGGGCATGGCGTAGCTGAACGAGATCGGGGTCGCCCCGGAGCGGTCGAAGGTCGCCTGGTTCAGCATCACCGGGGAGCCGAGGTAGCCGTTGCCGGTGTCGAAGGAGTCGCCGAACACGTAGCCCCAGGTGTTGTCGTGCTCCCGGTAGTACGGGATGCCCAGGTCACCGCTGCCCAGCCCGTACCGGCTCGCCGAGTCACCGGGCAGCTGGCACAGGGGCGCGCCGGTCTGGCCGACGCCGTTGGTCGCGGCGGCGGGCCCGGCGGCGGCGGCCCCGGCGCCCACGGCGAGGCCGGTGCCCAGGGCGAGCCCCGTCCCGGTCCGCAGGAGCGAGCGCCGGGTGAGGGCCTGCCCCGGCTGCGGTGAAGTGGACATGGATCTCCTTCGGTTGCTGGGAGGGGTGGGGTGCCGCCGGGCGGGGCGCCGGACACCGGCCCCCGGGAGCGTGCGGCCCCGGCGCCCATGCTGGGCTCCGGCCGACCGGCCGGGACAGGCCACGGACCGGCCAAAGGCGGCCGGTGCCGGCGGCGGCGCGGCCTACCGGTACCGGGTCACCACGGCCACCACGACGATCAGCAGGACGAGCGCGGCCGCGGCCGGCGCGAGCCAGCCGCGGCCGGCGTCGAGTCTTCTGCCGACCTCGACCTGGCCGCCGGGCGGGATGCCGGGATGCCGTTTCGCGTAGTGCTCGACCTGCTGCCGCTCCCCCTCGGACTCGCCGAGCCAGGCCGTCCTGGAACTGCACTCACCGCACCAGTAGCGGTAGGCCACGTCGACTCCTCGCTTCTCGCCGCACAGCGCCTGCACGAAGGCAGCGATTGTGGCGTTCGTCATGTTCGGTGGACAGGCCAACCGGCCGGACATCGCTGACCGGTCGTCACCGGTAGGCTCACCGGCGATTACCGGCGAGTAGAGAGGCGCCCCGGTGACGGATCAGCTCGGCACGCTGTTACGCCGGCTGCGCGGCCAGGCGGGCCTGACGCAGGAACAGGTGGCGGAGCGCTCCGGCGTGAGCGTGCGCACCATCCGCCGGCTGGAGAGCGGCAGGTCCAGCGACCATCGACTGGGTACGGTCAATCTGCTGGCCGACGCCCTCGACATCAGCGCGGAGGACCGCCGGCAGCTGGCGAGCACGCTCGCCGAGGCGCGCGGCGCGTCGGCTCCCGCGGTCCCCCGGCCGGCTCCGGCGCCGCTCGAACCGGCGCCCGCTCCACCCGGCGGCCCGGCCGCCGAGTCCCCGGCCCCCGGCCCGTCGGCACCACCCGAGACCCCCGAGACCCCCGCGCCACCCGCGCCCCGCCCGGTGCCCGGCGCGCTGGCCGACGCCGCGCAGGAGCTGGCCGGCGAGGTCAGACGCCGCTGGCGCCGCGAGGAGGCTCAGCGCCGGGTCCACGACCCGTTCCCGCTCCCGGTCCGGTGGCAGCGGGCACCGGCCGGGCTGACGGACCGTGCGGAGAACATCCAGCGGCTCGGCCCGGGGGCCGCCTCCCGCCCGATGGACCTCAGCGGTGACCTGCGGAGCGTGGCGGAGGTCTACCGGCGGATCTCCTCCGGGCGGCTGGTGATCCTCGGCCGGGCCGGCTCGGGCAAGTCGATCCTCACGATCAGGTTCGTCCTGGACCAGTTGGAGGCCCCGGGCGCCGCCGGCCGGGTCCCGGTCATCTTCAGTCTCGGCTCCTGGGACCCGACCACCACCGCGCTGCGGGACTGGCTGGTCGGGCGGCTGCTGCGCGACCACCCGCACCTGGCCCGCCGGGGTCCGCACGGGTCGACGCTGGCCGCCGCGCTGGTCGACGCCGACCTCGTCCTCCCCGTCCTCGACGGGTTCGACGAGATCGCGGAGGGCCTGCGGCGGGAGGCCCTCGACGCCCTCAACGCCACCACCCTGCCGCTCGTCCTCACCAGCCGGCACGACGAGTTCGCCGAGGCCGTCCAGGAGGCGCACGCGCCGCTGCTCTGGGCGGCCGGCATCACGCTCGCCGACCTCACCCTCGACGACCTCGGCCACTACCTGCCCCGGACGGCCCGGTCGGTCGGCCGCGGCGACGCCGCCGCCGGGAGCTCGGACGGGAGCGCGGACGGGTCGCTGTGGGACACCGTGCTCGACGAGCTGCGCGCCGGGGAGAGCGGGGCGGGCGCCGCCCTCGCCGCGGTGCTGACCACGCCGCTCATGGTGATCCTGGCGCGCACCGCCTACAGCGAGACACCCGGCCGCGACCCCGCCGAACTGCTCGACACCGCCCGCTTCCCCACCGCGAAGTCCCTGGAGGAGCACCTGCTGGCGGGCTTCGTCCCCGCGGTGTACCGCCGCCGCGCCCCGGAGCGGGACGCCGCCGGCCGGCCGGACCGGCCGACGGACTGGGACACCGGTCGCGCCCAGCACTGGCTCGGCCACCTCGCGCACCACCTGGTCCGGCTCGACCACGACCGGCAGGACCTCGCCTGGTGGCAGCTCGGCGACACGCTGCCGCGCTCGACCCGGGTCATGGCCGTGGTCGTGGCCACCTCGCTGAGCGTCGCCCTCGCCGACTGGTTCGTCGGACTGTTCGTCAGCCTGCTCGGCATCGGCTTCGGCACCGGGGCCGGCGAGGTGCTGCTGCAGGGCAGCCTGATGGGGCCGGTGGCCGGGCTCGCCTTCGGGTCGGTGTACGCGATCCTGATCACCTTCGGCGGCGGGGAGGTCTTCGAGCCGTCCCGGGTGCGGCTGCGGCTGCCCGGCACCCACGACAGCCTCGGCCGGCGGCCGGTCCGCACCTTCCTCGCCCGGTTCGGGGACGGTCTGCTCGGCGGGTCCCTGATGGGCGTCGGCTGCGCCTGCGCGCTCGCGCTGGAACGCGCGCTGTACGCGGGCTCCCCGCTGACCGACCCGGACGTCCTCGAAGGCACCCTGATCAACATGCTCTGCCTCGGGCTGACCTTCGGGTCGGCGGCCGGCCTGGTCTTCGGGCTCTCGGCCGCGCTGGAGGCGCCGGTGGACGTCACCTCCTCGGCCACCCCGGTCAGCCTGCTCAGCGCCAACCGCGCCACGGTGGCCCGGCAGTTCCTCGTCCTGGCGCCGGCCCTCACCCTCACCATCGCCGGCGGCGGGCGCCTGGTCGTCGACCTGTTCCAGGGCGTCCTGGGTCCGCTGAACTGGGGGCTGGCGGACGGCCTGTTCATCGGGGCGGTCGGCGGGATCGGCGGGACGGTCGCCTATCTGCTCGCTTTCACCGCCTGGGGCCAGTGGCTGGTGCTGGCCCGGGTCTGGCTGCCGCTGACCGGCCGGCTGCCCTGGCGCCCGGTCGCGTTCCTGGACGACGCCTACCAGCGCGGCGTGCTGCGCCAGACCGGCGCGGTCTACCAGTTCCGGCACGAGCGGCTCCAGCACCACCTCGGCCGCTCCTTCCGCCAGCAGCACGGCAAGTACGCACCGGCCACCTTCCCGCCCGCACCGGCCGGAACGCCGTGACCGCCGGCGCCCGGCCCGCCGGCACCGCCCGGGTGGGGCGCGGGAATCCGCAGGCCGGGGGCGGACATCCGCAGGCCGGAGCGGGGCCGGTCACATGTGGCCGGTGCGATGGCCTGTCCGCCGGGGCGGCCGGCCCGCAGGATCACGGGTACCAGGTCGGCGCCGCGCCGACGGTCCGGGCCCACCGGACCGGTCGCGAGCACCGCGCGCCGCCATGACCACCCGCAGCAGCCCGAGGAGTCCGATGAAACCCCTACGTCTGACCGCCGCCGGCGCGGCGCTGGCGCTCGCCGCCCTCGCCGGTGCCGGGCCGGCGCACGCCGACACCCCGACCGCCGCCGGCCTCCTCCAGGCCGGCGCCCAGCAGGGGGTCGCCGACGGATACCCCGGCGTGATCGGCCTGGTCCGCCAGGGTGACACCACCCAGTACGTGCACGCGGGCGTCGGCGACCTGTCCACCAGGGTGCCCGCCGATCCGAAGGCCAGGTTCCGGATCGGCAGCAACACCAAGGCGTTCACCGCCACCGTGCTGCTCCAGCTGGAGGGCGAGCAGCGGCTGTCCCTCGACGACACCGTCGCGAAGTGGCTGCCCGGCGCGGTCGCCGCGAACGGCTACGACGGCAGCACGATCACGATCCGCCAGTTGCTGAACCACACCTCCGGCCTGCCCGACTACGCCAAGGACACCGGGTTCGCGCTGTCCTACGCGCTGAACACCGAGCCCACCAAGGCCTGGCCGGCGCAGACCCTGGTGAACCTCGGCCTCGCCCAGCACCGGCCCACCGGCACTCCGGGCGGGCAGTGGAGCTACTCCAACACCAACTACGTCCTGGCCGGCATGGTGATCAAGGCCGTCACCGGCAACGACGCCGCCACCGAGATCCGGCAGCGGATCATCGAACCGCTCGGCCTCGCCGACACGACCTTCCCGACCAGCGATCCGACCATCTCCGGCAACCACCTGCACGGCTACGAGTACCCGGTGATCGGCATCGGCATCAGGGACGTCACCGTCTCCGACGTCCAGACCTTCGGGCCCGCCGGGGCGATCGTGTCGACCCTGGACGACCTGACGGCGTTCTCCCGGGCCCTGGTCACCGGCCGGCTCCTGGCACCCGCGCAGGAGGCCGAGCTCAAGACCACCGTCCCGGTGACCGCCGACGGCACCGTGGGCTACGGCCTGGGCATCATCCACGTGCAGCTGCCGTGCGGCCAGTGGGCCTGGAGCCACAACGGCGCCGTACTGGGCTACTTCAGCGACTGGTACACCAGCGACGACGGCGCCAAGCAGGTCGCGCGCGCCAACAACGAGTTCCACCTGCTCGCCGGGACGAAGGGCCAGCAGGACACCGGCAAGGCGACGGTCGACGCCTACTGCGCGCTGTAGCACCGCGCCCCGCCCCCGTCCGTCGCCCGGCCGCGGGGCCCGCTCCCCCTGCACCCACCCCGAGAGGACCTTCGATGACCTCCTTCCCGCCCGCCTGGCGCCGGCACGCCAGGGCGGCCGTCGTCGCCGCGGCGATGGCCGTGTCCGCGCTGCTCGTCGGTGCGCCCGCGCACGCGGCCGACCCGGCCCCGCCGACCTTCACCGACGGGTTCGGCCTGACCCAGGTCGGCGCCCCCGACGTACACTCGGACACCGACTTCACGCTGACCGTGACCACCGGTCAGCTCTCCGGCACGCACAAGATCCGGATCCTCCTCCCCCGGGGCTACGCCGCCGACCCCGGCCGGCGCTGGCCGGTGACGTACTTCCTGCACGGCGGGGCCGGCACCGTGGACGACGTCGCGGCCGCGCCCGCCCTGCACTCCGACGCGATGATCACCGTCGTCCCGGACGGCGGCCTCAAGGGCTGGTACGCCGACTGGGTCATGCAGAACACCGTGCTCGGCGCGGCCAACTGGCAGACCTTCCACACCAGCCAGGTCGTCCCCTTCATCGACGCCAACCTGCGCACCCTCGGCGACCGGTCGCACCGGGCCGTCGTCGGCCTGTCGATGGGCGGCTACGGCGCGCTGCGCTACGCCGAGTTCCGGCCCGACCTGTTCGGCCACGTCGCCTCGCTGTCCGGCGGCATCGACCTCGGCATGACCGAGATCCGCGCCACGGTCCTGGCCACCGAGCTCAACCTCCCGGGTGCGTGGTGCGCCGTGAGCACCTCCGGCAGCGGCCAGTGCGTCGGCTACGGGCCCTACGTCGACAGCGACGCGATCTTCGGCTCGCCGTACCCGGTCTTCGGCGCCGACCACGTCTGGAACGAGGTCAACCCGGCCGCGGGCGCCAACCTGGCCAAGCTGGCCGCCACCGACGTCGCCCTCTACACCGGCGACCGGGGGCCCATCGACCACTTCACGGCGATCGCCACCGACACCGTCCGGACCCGGCTGAACCAGCTCGGCATCGCCAGCCGCTACGTCGACTACGGCGACGGCTCGACCCTGTCGCCCACCTGCGACGGCGGCCACAACTACGGCTGCTGGGCGCCGGCGCTCGCCGACTACGTCCCCCGGCTCCAGGCCGCCTTCGACCGGGCGGGCTGAGCCCCGGCCGACCGGGTGGGCCCGCACCGCCGGGGCGGGCCCACCCCGGTCACCGCGAGCACCACGGACGCGACGAACACCCCGAACACGAGGCAGAGGACAGCGCATGACCGGACAGGACGGCCTCGCGGACGGCCGGAGCGAGCTTCTGACGCTGATCGACGAGGCGGCGGTCCGCAACCGGCTGGGTGACCGGGTGGCGGTCTACCCGGGCACCCGGTCGCAGGCGAGTTCGCTCGGCTGCGCGGTGACCGGGGCAGTGGTCTTCGGGGGGCTGGCGCTGGTGCTCTCGCTCACCGAGGCGGCGGCGCTGGCGGTCATCCCGCTCGGACTGCTGCTGCTGGTCCCGCTGGGCATCTGGAAGGAACGGTCCACGACGGCGAAGAACCAGGGCGTCCGGCTCGACCTCCACGAGCGCGGTCTCACCGCCGTGGTGAAGGGCCGGGTCCACGCCGTCCGCTACGAGAGCACGTCCGTCCTCCAGAACACCGTCCGGCACACCGGCGTCGGCGGCTACACGTCCTACGAGTACACGCTCACCGACGTGGACGGCGCGAAGGTCGTGCTGCGCGGCCGGGCGGACGGGTCGGGCGAGGTCGCCGAGAAGGGCAGATTCAGCAACCCGCGGGAGTGGGGGCCCGCGCTCCAGCAGGCCGTCACCCGGGCCCAGCTCCCCGGGGCGGTCGCCGCCCTGGACTCGGGCGGGCGGCTGGAGTTCGGCCGGCTCTGGCTGACCGCGGACGCCGTCGGCTCGGCCCGCGAGTCCGCGCAGTGGCAGGAGATCCAGGAGATCAAGGTCTTCGACGGCTTCGTCAAGCTCAGGGTCGCCGGCCGGTGGCGGGCCCTGACCCACGCCGCCGTGAGCACGATCCCGAACTTCTTCGTCTTCCTCGCCCTCGCCGAACACCTGCGGCGCTCCGCCGGCCGGCCGGCGGGCTGACGACGCGGCGGGTGCCGGTCCCACGGGGGTGGGCCGACGCCCGTCGGTCGTCGCCCGAAATCGTCACCGTGGGTAGCAGTCCTCCGGGTGTCGGGTGAGGGCTGTGGTGCGCGCCACCCGACCCCGGACCCCCACCCCCCACGATCCGCACCCCCCGCCGACACCCCGTCACCCACCGTCGACGATGTGCCCGGCCTCACACCCCCGAACCTGTGGCCCGGACCACTCCCACCCCCCAAACGATCTTGAAAAACGGGGCAAACACCTTCAAAACAGCCCAATCCCTAGATCCATACCCCCGG
>NZ_JBEXYD010000093.1:0-21616 GCF_040630735.1 Kitasatospora sp. NPDC005748 | reverse complement strand
CGGGAAGTGATGTTTCAAGGGATTGGCCGCTCCGGGACCGTCCGCGTAGACACGTGTCCGGTGCTCCCAGCCGAGCGACTAGAGAACACTACGCCCGTCCGGAGCCTGAGGCAACCCGGTGCCGGGCACCGTCCGCGTGCAGAGCGAGCGGCCGGCCTTCACGTACTCGCCGTTCGGGTGGTCGTTGCCGGTGACCCACTGCCGGGCCGTGGCCTCGTCGCGGCCACCGGCCCGGTGGCGCTCGACCAGGCGCTCCTCGCGGAGGCTGTCGTCGGCGTCGACGTACCAGAGCTCGCGCATGAGTCGGCGGGCGTCCGGCCAGGGGTGTTCGGCGGCGGCGAGGTAGTTGCCCTCGGTGACGACGAGGCGGGCCTGCGGCGGCACGACATGGCGGGCGGCGACGGGTTCGTCGAGGCGGCGGTCGAAGTCGGGGACGTAGATGGGCTGGAACCGGTCCGCCGCGACCCGGCGCAGCAGGGCGACGTAGCCGTGCGCGTCGAAGGTGGCCGGCGCGCCCTTGCGGTGGGCCAGGCCGAGCCGGTCCAGCTGGGCGGCGGAGAGGTGGAAGCCGTCGAGCGGGAGGTAGGCGGCGCTCCCGGGTCCCTCCCGGCGCTCGACCTCGGCGACCAGGTACCGGGCCAGGGTGGACTTGCCGGCGCCGGGCGGGCCGGCAAGTCCGAGGATGGCGCGGGCATTGCTGCCCGGCCCCCGGAGGAGGCCGAGCGCGAGGGTGATGAGGGTGTCCTCGTTCATGGCCGCACCCTACTGATCCCGGCGCGGCCGGCCTCAGCGGGCGGCGAGTGCGGGCGTCTCCAGGGTGAGGGTCCCGGCGTCGGCGTCGAGCAGGGCGGGCAGGCCCAGCGGGACGGTGAGGGTGGAGGGGCAGTGGCCGAAGCCCAGCTCCCACAGGACGGGGACGCCGAGCGGCCCGAGCCGGTCGAGCATGAGCTCCCGGACCCGCTCGGGGCGGCCGCAGCCCTCCCAGGAGCCGAGGGCGATCCCCGCGACCCCCTCGAAGGCGCCGGAGCGCAGCAGTTGGGTGAAGAGGCGGTCGAGCTGGTACGGATGCTCGTTGACGTCCTCCAGGATCAGGATGCTGTCGGCGTAGGACGGCCGGCCCGCGGGCGTGCCGCGCTCGGCGGTGAGGACGTGTACGCAGCCCCCGGCGGTGATGCCGCGGGCCCGGCCGGGGACGAGGGCCGAGGCGGTGGCCGAGGTGAGGACCGTCGTGGCCGAGGGGTCGAAGAGGGTGCGCCGCAGGTGCTCGGCCGTCGGTCCGTCGGAGATGAAGGAGGCGCCGGAGCTCATCGGCCCGTACAGCGTGACCACGCCGAGGCGCTGGGCGAAGGCCTCGTGCAGGGAGGAGACGTCGCTGAAGCCGACCAGCACCTTGGGCGAGGCGGCGCGCATCGCGTCCCAGTCGAGCAGGTCGACCATGCGGTGGACGCCGTAGCCGCCGCGGGCGCAGATGACGGCGTCGACGGTGGGGTCGAGCCAGGCGGACTGGAGGTCCGCCGCCCGGTCCGCGTCGGTGCCGGCCAGGTGGCCGAGGGTGGGGTGGGTGTCGAGGACGTGCGGGGCGACCGTGACCCGCAGCCCCCAGGAGCGCAGGATCGCGCACCCGGCGGTGAGCCGCTCGGGGTCGATCGGGCTGCTGGGGGCGACCACGACGACGTGGTCCCCCGGACGGAGCTGCGGCGGGCGGGTCAGCCCGCGGCCGGGCGTGGTCGGGTACTGGTCCATGGCCGGGATCCTTCCAGGGGTGCGGGTGGCGCTGTGGGGAGGGGTGACGCGTGCTCAGACCGGCCGGAGCCGCCCGGAGGTGGTATGCCCCGTTCGGTTCAGACCGATCCCATCACCGCCCTGACCTCGGCGAGGGTGGCGTCGGCGACGGCGTTGGCCCGTTCGGCACCGTCCCGCAGGACCTGTCGGACGTATCCGCGGTCGGCGGCGAGTTCCTCGCGGCGGGCGCGCATCGGGCCGAAGCGTTCGTTGACGGCCTCGGTCACCGTGCGCTTCAGCGCGGCGGCGCCGCCGTCACCGATCTCCTCGGCGACCAGTTCCGGTGCGCGGTCCTGGCAGAGCGCCGCGAGCAGGACCAGGCTGGAGACCTCGGGCCGGGCGGCCGGGTCATAGGTGATCCGGCGGTCGGTGTCGGTCCTGGCGCCGCGGATCAGCCGGGCGGTGGCGTCGGCGGTGGCGGAGAGCGCGACGGCGTTGCCGCGGCTCTTGCTCATCTTTGCGCCGTCGGTGCCGAGCAGCATGGGGGCGGCGGACAGCAGGGCGTCCGGACGGGGGAAGACACCGGTGCCGTCCGGGTGCGGGTAGCGCTCGTTGAAGCGGCGGGCGACGGTGCGGGCCACTTCGAGGTGGGGCAACTGGTCCTGGCCGACCGGGACGACGTTCGCCTTGCAGAAGAGGATGTCAGCGGCCTGGTGGACGGGGTAGGTGAACATCAGCCCGTTCACCACGGACTGGCCGGAGTGGGCGATCTCGTCCTTGACGGTGGGGTTGCGGCCCAGTTCCGCCACGCTGACCAGGCTGAGGAAGGGGAGCAGGAGCTGGTTGAGGGCGGGCACGGCGCTGTGGGCGAAGATCGTGGCGCGGTCCGGGTCGAGCCCGGCGGCCAGGTAGTCGAGGACGAGGTTCTCGGTGTGCTCGGCGAGGCGGTCGGCGACGTCCCGGTCGGTGATGACCTGGTAGTCGGCGACCACGACGAACATCTCGGTGCCGAGGCGCTGGAGGCGGACCCGGTTCTGCAGGGTGCCGAAGTAGTGGCCGAGGTGGAGCGGGCCGGTGGGGCGGTCGCCTGTCAGGACACGGTGGGCGCCAGGGTCCCGGCGGATCAGCTCGTCCAGATCGGCGCCGGGCCGGTCGGCGCCGGGCCGGTCGACGGTCGGATGGTCGACGGCGGGATGGGTGGAGGTGGTGGCGGGGACGGTGGTGGTCATCGGATCTCTCCTCGGAACGGCGGTGGTGGTGGCCGTCCGGGGTTCCGGGCCCGTCCCGTCGGAGAACGCGACAGGGCCGTCCATCCGGACGGCCCTGGTCAGGCGTGGCTGGTGGCCGTCCTAGGACGGCCACCAGTCGAGACCTGCGAAGCGCTTCATGCGTTCGAGGATAGCGTCAGTCCTCCACGACCAGCGCGGGCGTTCCCGCGTGCAGGGTCTCGCCGCGGAAGAACTCGGGCCGGAACGCGGCGTAGCAGGTCATCAGCACCGCCCCGAGCAGCAGGATGCCGACGCCGATGACGAACACCGAGCCGATGCCGAGGACGGCGCCGCTGCCGTACGCCGGGTCCCAGGCGTCGGTGAGGGTCTGCAGGAAGACGCCCGCGAGCAGCACCCCGCCGAGCAGGGGTGCGAGGCCGCGCAGCACGAGGTTCCGCGGGCTGGTCCGCAGCGAGGCGCGGAAGTGCCAGACGCAGGCGAAGGCGGTCAGGGCGTAGTAGAAGCAGATCATCAGCCCGAGCGCCAGGATGGTGTCCTGGACGACGTTCTCGCTGATCAGGCTCATTCCGACGTAGAACGCCGCGGTGGCGGCGCCGGCGGCGACCGTCGCGTAGCCGGGGGTGCGGAAGCGCGGGTGCACGGTGCCGAAGCGCGGCGGCACCGCCCGGTAGGAGCTCATCGCGAGCAGGGTGCGGGCCACCGGGATGAAGGTGGTCTGCAGGCTGGCGGCGGCGCTGGCGACGACGGCCAGGAAGAGCAGGATGCTCCACGGCGAGCCGAGCACCGGCCGGGCCAGCGCGGAGAAGACGTTGTCGGCGGTATCCGGGTTGCCGAGGCCGGTACCGGTGGCGCCGACGCCGGCGAACATCTGGGCGGCGATCGCGACCAGCAGGTACGAGCCCACCAGGGTGACCATGGAGATCATCGCGGCCCGGCCCGGGGTCTTGGCGCTGCCGAGGGTCTCCTCGTTCATGGTGAGGCAGGTGTCCCAGCCCCAGTACATGAAGATCGAGAGTGACAGCCCGGCGGTGAACGCGCTGAACGAGCTCACCTGGAGCGGGTCGAGCCAGGAGGCGGAGAAGCCGATCGAGTGCGGCAGGTCGCCGGCGGCGGCCTTGCCGATGGCGATGACCGAGAAGAGCACCAGGACGGCCAGCTGGAGGCCGACCAGGCTGTACTGGAACCACTTGGTGGCCGTCATCCCCCGGTAGCTCATCGCGGTGGCGGCGGCGATCAGCACGACCACGGTGAGCAGGTGAACGGCCTTGTTGTCGTTCAGTTCGGCGATCCCGCCGCTGCCGGTCATCTCACCGAGCATCAGGTAGAGGAAGTCGGTCGCCACCCCGGCCAGGTTGGAGAGCACGATGATGGTCGCGACCGTCAGGCCCCAGCCCGCCATCCAGCCGACCCGGGGGCCGAAGGCCCGGACCGTCCAGCTGAAGGACGTTCCGCAGTCCGGGAAGTCCTTGTTCAGCTCCTTGTAGGCGAACGCGACGAGCAGCATCGGCAGGAAGCCGGCCAGGAACACCGCGGGCATCTGCACGCCGACGGCCGTGACCGTCGGGCCCAGCGTCGCGGTCAGGCAGTAGACCGGGGCGACCGTGGAGAGGCCCAGGACCACGCTGCTCAACAGGCCTACCGAGTTCCCCCGTAGGCCCTTGTCCCCCGCTGCCCCCGCCGCCCCCCGGTCGGGGACTCCACCACTGGCGCCACTGTCCGGGGCGCCCTGCGGAGCGGCGGGCGCCGTTGCCCGTCCGCTGCTTCCGTGCTCTGAGAGCTGCTGATCAAACACCTGCGCACCCTAGGTGGAGGCGTCGAAGGTTGTGTAGGCCAACCCTTGGTGATCTGAGCCACTCGCTTCGATTCATTCGTCCCAAATGCAGACGGAGCGGTGGATTCATGGCAGTTGGACTCATGTACCTTGGTTTCCAAGGACTGAGGGGGATTTGATTTATCCCTTGTGTCATGGGTTGAGACGTTTTCTCCCCGCATCCCGAACCCTCGATCGATCCGGTCCCGAACCGTCGGATAGGTTTGCCTCACCTAACATCGATCGATCGAGAAGGAGCGTCGCGTGGCCCCCCACCCCGCCGACCGGACCCTCGTCAGCCGCCCCCCGTCCCGCCGGCGGTTCCTCGCCGCCGGGCTCACCGGTGGTGCCGTCCTCGGCCTCGGCGGGCTGCTCACCGCCTGTGGCAGCTCCGGCGGAGCCGCGAGCGGGTCGGCGCAGGCCTCGTCCGGCTCCTCGCCGAACCAGAAGTCGGTCAAGCAGGGCGGCGACGACTACGCCGCCGTGATCGAGAAGATGAAGGACTTCGGCACCGACGCCGCCCCCGGCGTCTACCCGCGCACCGTCAAGCACGCCATGGGCGAGACCGTCATCCCGGCCAAGCCGGTCCGGGTCGTGGTGCTGGACACCGGCGAGCTCGACAACGTCGTCGCCCTGGGCATCCAGCCGGTCGGCGTCGTCTACACCGACGGTTCCAAGAGCATGCCGGCCTACCTCAAGGACGCGGTCGGCAGCCCGGCCGCCGTCGGCACCATCAACAGCCTCAACCTGGAGGCTATCGCCGCGCTCAAGCCCGACCTGATCCTCGGCAGCCAGCTGCGCGCGCAGGACCAGTACGCGCAGCTTTCCAAGATCGCGCCGACCGTCTTCTCGCTGCGCCCGGGCTACCCCTGGAAGCAGAACTTCAAGCTCAACGCCGCGCCGTTCGGCCTGGAGGCGCAGGCCCAGGCCCAGCTCGACGCGTACCAGGCCGCGGCCACCGCGATCGGCGCCGGGCTGGGCGACAAGCGGCCCACCATCACGCCGCTGCGCTTCATGCCCGGCAAGACCCGGCTCTACGCGGAGCTCTCCTTCATCGGCACCATCCTCACCGACGTGCCGCTGCCGCAGCCCAAGATCGAGCAGGTCAAGGAACTCGCGGTCGAGATCAGCCCCGAGCAGATCGACAAGGCCGACGCCGACTGGATCTTCTACGGCGTGTACGGCAGCCCCAGCTCCACCAACCAGGACGCGGTACTCGGCGGCGCGCTCTGGAAGACCCTCGCGGCGACCAAGTCCGGCCAGGCGCGGCCGGTTTCGGACGAGACCTGGTTCCTCGGGCTCGGCGTCCTGGCGGCCAATGCCGTGCTGGCCGACCTCAAGGGGTTCGTCGCACCGGGCACCTGAGCCCGGGCCGCACGGCGGGCGGCACAGCGGGAGGGGAGCTGACCAGGGCGGTGTCCTCGCACACACCCGCCGGTAAGGCGCTTGGAGCTGGTCCCGGGGTGCGGGAGGATCATCGGGACCGTACCCCGAAGGGCACCTGCCGATGACCACGCTCCATCAGAACGCCGCCGACCTGCCCCCGTCCGGCCCACCCACCGCCGGCGCGTCCTCCGTCGGCGCGCTCGCGGTCGGCGTACCTGGGGGCGGTGCGTCCGACGGAATCGTGTCCTGCGCGTCCCACGGGTCCCACCCTGCGCCTGCCACCAAGGACATACCGGGAACCGGGGCGAGCACCGCAGCCGTGGACTCGCGCTGCACGATGGCGGCCCCGGCCGGCGACCACGGTACCGGCGGGGCCTCCTCCGACGGGTCCGTGCCGCGGCCCCGGGGCGGTGGGACCGACGGGGAGGACGTCCGGGACTCCGGCACCGGCGCTGCTGAAGGCCCTGGTGAAGGCGCCGGTAGACGCGGTGTCGGCGGCGATGGCCCGGGTGGCGCCGAGCGTGCCGTCGACGCGAACGGACAGGCGGCCGCCCGGCTTCGTGCGGGGCTGGCCGACCGGCTGCGCACCGCCCACGGCCAGGGCCGCTCGCTCGCCGAGCTGGCCGCCGCCTGTCGTCGGCCGGTCGCCGAGGTCCGCGCGCTGCTCGCCGAAGCCCTCGGAGGCACCGAAGCGGGAACGACGGACGAGCCCCGGACCGCGTCCACCACCGGCCCGGAGGCGTTCGTACGGCTCCGGGCGCCGGAGCCGACGGAGGAACGCAGCGTCCCCGTGCTCCGGGCCGCTCAGGCGGAGCTGCGGACCGTCCTGTCCAAGCGGCCCTCCCCCTCCCGGCGGCTACGCCGGATGCACCCGGAGGCCCCCGGACCGGACCGGCCGCTGGAGGCTTCCGGCGCCGGGGCCGCCGCTCCTGCGCTCCTCCTGCCGCCGACGACCCCCGACCCGCTCGCCGGGGCGGCGGGGCCGGTGGCCGGCGCCGGTGAGGAGGCGGACGGTAACGACGGGAACGCCACCGGCGGGGGCGCTCCCGGCGGGAGCGCCGAGACGCCGCTGGGCATCCTGATCGGCGGCACCCCCCAACTCCCCGAGGCCGTCGGCCGCCCCGAAGAACGGCGGCCGGTCCGGGTGGCGGCCGAGCCCGTGCGCATCGGCCGCGGCACCAGTCTGGTGATCCTGCCGGGCTGGCGACCCGCCATCGCCGTCTCGGTGTCGACCGACCAACTGCTGTCCGCCACCGGCCTCGCCCTCGACCAGCTGGCTTCCGCGCAGCTCTCGGTGCTGATCAACCCCGGCGCGCTGCACGACCGGGAGCTCGACCTGCACGGCTGGCAGGTCGGTCCCGCCGGGCGGGCGGGCCGACCCGGCGGGCAGCGCCAGCCCTCGTAGCTGCGGGGGACGGGCCGTCGGGAGCCGCCGGGCCGGCCACCAGGGGCGCCGCCTCGTCCACGACGCCGAGGCGTCGGGCGCGTCAGACCCTCGGCGCGTTCGGGACGTAGCCGAACTCGACGGGCACCGGCTCGCGGCGGTCGGCCAGCCAGCCCTCCCGGACCTCGGCCAGCAGCTCCGCGAGCCGAGGGGGCCAGACCGCGTCGGCGTCTTCGTCGATGAGGTCGTCGGCCGTCCACCAGCGCCAGTCGAGGATCCGGTCGGCGGCGTGCATCGCGCTGAGGTCGCCCACCGGCTCCCGGTGCGGCCCGCTGGTCAGGTAGATGTGCTCGTGCTGGCGGACGGGTATGCCGTGCCAGGTGAAGTCGTGTTCCCAGGTGCAGAGCAACGGACCGGGTTCGAGATCGGTCCAGCCGGTCTCCTCCCAGAGCTCACGACGGGCGCCGGTCCACGGCGTCTCGTCCTTCTCGATGCCGCCGCCGGGCATGGTCCAGTGGACGCCGACCTCGCTGTTGTCCGAGCGGAGGAGGAAGACCGACCCGTTCTCGTCGAGTACCACCGTCCGGGCGGCCTGCCTCGGGGTTCGCTTCGCGCGTTGCCACAGATTTCGCATCGGGTCACCTTCCCAGTTCGGGCCCGATTGCGTCGAACGGATCGCGGGCGGGTCGATGGGCGGGCGGCGTCGAGCGGACTGTGGGCGGTGCGGCGTCGAGCGGACCGTGGGCCGCGGGAACGGCATCGCCCCGGCGGAGAAGGGGTGTTGGCACCGCCGGAAACGGCCGGTGGACGTAGCCTGACGCCCATGCCCGCACCCGCGCTCCTCTTCCCGGCCGACCCGCTCAACCCGCACCGGCCCGATCCGCACTTCGCCTGGGAGGCCCGTGTCCTGCGGGGCCTGGGTGGTGAGCTGTACCTCGTCGACCACGACGCACTGCTCGCGGGGAACGCGGAGGAGGCGGTCCGTCAGGTACCGCGGGACTGCGGCCCGCTCTGGTACCGGGGTTGGATGGTTCCGTCGGCCGACTACGCGGCCTTCGCCCGGGCGCTGGCCGGGCGCGGCGCCCATCTGCTGACCAGCGCGGCCGGGTACGCCTCGGCGCACGAACTGCCCGGCTGGTACAGCGTGTTCGAGGGGGCGACGCCGCCGAGCGTCTGGATTCCGGTGCGGACGGCGGCCCGGCCGGAGCCGGCGGAACTCGCCGCCGCCGTCGAGCGGCTCGGCGGGCGCGGTCCGGCGATCGTCAAGGACTACGTGAAGTCCCGGAAGCACGAGTGGCACGAGGCCTGCTACGTCCCCGACATGGCCGACCTGGCCGCCGTCGGGCGGGTGGTGGCGCGCTTCGTCGAGTTGCAGGGCGAGTACCTCACCGGCGGCGTGGTGCTGCGCCGGTACGAGGAGTTCCGACGGGCCGGGGGCGCCGGGAGCGGGCGGAACGGGAGCGGCGGGAACGAGAGCGGCGGGAACGGGGACGGCGGGAATGGGGACGGACCGGACGAACCGGGGGAAGGCGCGAGCGACGGTGCCTCCGGGGCCCGCCGGGGCGGGGACGAGCGGGCGGTGGAGGCCCGGGTCTGGTGGCTGGACGGCGAACCCGTGCTGGTCGGGCCCCATCCGGACACGCCCGGCCAGTCGGCCGAACCGGACCTCACCGACGTCCGGCCGCTGGTCCGTGCCCTCGGCTGCCGCTTCGTCACCACCGACCTCGCCAGCCGGGCCGACGGCTCCGGCTGGCGGGTGGTGGAGGTGGGTGACGGTCAGGTCAGCGACCTGCCGCGCGGGATCGACGCCTCCGCGCTGCTCACCTCGCTGATCGCGGCCTGACGCCGGTTCGGCGCGAGGGCCGGGCGGCGGACTGCGGGACCGGGAGGCTCAGCGGCCGAGGACCTGGCCCGCCGCCTCGTCGGGCACCGGGTGGTGCTTGTCGGCGATGAACGCCTGCCAGAGCCGCGTGTACACGCCTCCCCGCGCGAGCAGTTCGGTGTGCGTGCCGTCCTCGACCACCCTGCCGTGGTCCAGGACGACGACCCGGTCGGCGCGTTCCGCGGTGGTGAGGCGGTGGGCGATGACCAGCGTGGTGCGGCCGCCGCTGAGCCGGTCCGCCGCGTGGTTGACCGCCGCCTCGGTGGCCAGGTCGAGCGCGGCGGTGGCCTCGTCCAGGAGCAGGATGTCCGGGTCGACCAGTTCGGCCCGGGCCAGCGCGATCAGCTGGCGCTGCCCCGCCGAGAGGTTCCGCCCACGGCCGGTGACCTCGTGGTCGTACCCGTCGGACAGGTGGCGGATCATGTCGTGCGCACCGACCGCCCGGGCCGCCGCCTCCACCTCGGCCGCCGTGGCCGAGGGCCGGCCGTACGCGATCGCCTCGCGCACCGTGCCCGCGAACAGGTAGGCCTCCTGTGGCACGACGCCGAGCCGGTGGCGGTACTGCGCGAGGTCGTACCTGGTCAGGTCGACGCCGTCCACCCGGACGGTGCCGGAGGTCGCGTCGTAGAACCGGGCGACCAGCTTGACCAGGGTCGACTTGCCGGCGCCCGTCTCACCGACCAGCGCCACCGTCTGGCCGGCGGGTATCCGGAGATCCACTCCGGTGAGCACCTCCCGGGCCCCGTCGGCGCCGCCGTTGTAGGCGAAGCCGACGCCCACGAACTCGATCTCGCCGCGCAGCGCCGCCGTCACCGGCACCGGATCGGCGGCCTCGGCGGTGGTGGTCGGGGTCCGCAGCAGCTCACGCGTGCGGCCCAGGCCGACGGCGGCCTGCTGGTAGCCGTCGAACACCTGCGAGAGCTGGTTGACCGGTGCGAAGAAGAGGTCGATGTAGAGCAGGTACGCCACCAGGGCGCCGACCGTCAGCGTCCCGGCGTCGACCCGCGAGGCCCCCACGATCAGTACCAGTGCGGCGGCGACGCTGGAGAGGAACTGCACGAACGGGAAGTACAGCGAGATGTAGAGCTGCGCCCGCACCCGGGCCTCGCGGTAGGCCATCCCCCGGGCGACGAAGCGGTCGGTGTTGGCGTCCAGCCGACGGAAGGCCTGGACGATCCGCATGCCCGCGACGTTCTCCTGGAGGTCGGCGTTGACCGTGCTGATCAGGTCGCGGGAGATCTCGTACTGCGTCTTGGACTTCTTGCGGAACACCAGCGTCGCCACCACCAGCAGCGGCAGCACGGCGAAGACCACCAGGGCCAGGCCCGCGTCGATGATCAGCAGGGCGGCGAAGATGCCGAGGAAGGTCAGCAGGCTGACCACCGCCGTGACCACCCCGGTCTGCAGGAAGGAGGTCAGCGAGTCCAGGTCGGTGGTCATCCGGGTCATGATCCGGCCGGACAGCTCGCGCTCGTAGTAGTCCAGGCCGAGCCGGTTGAGGTGCGCGAAGATCTTGAGCCGGAGGGTGTAGAGCACCCGCTCGCCGGTGCGGCCGCTGACCCGGCTCTCGGCGCTCTGCACCAGCCAGTCCAACAGCACGATCACCAGCGCCACCAGCGAGGCGGCGGCGACGCCCGACATCAGGCCCTTGCTCACGCCGTCGTCGATGCCGTGCCGGATCAGGATCGGCAGCACCAGCCCGGCGCCCGCGTCCAGGGTGACCAGGAGCAGCGCGAGGGCGAGCGGGCGGCGGAACGGGCGCAGCAGGCGGCGGAGGCTGAAGTCCGGGTCGCCGGCCTCGGCCTCGGCCCGGGCGACCGCCGGGGTGTCGGTGGCCGGCGGGAGGGCGGCGACCTTGTCGAGGAGGGCGGGGTCCGCGGTGCGGGCCGCCTTGGCCAGCGCGGGCGTCGCCAGGGCGGGCGTCGGCGGGGCGACGGCGGGCGGCTGTGCGGGGGCGCCCGTCCGGGGCTCGGACTCGGTCTCGCTGTCGGTCTCGGCGGGTGTCCCGCCGGACCCGGTGGCGGCAGTAGCGGTCGCGGCAGTGACGGCACCGGCACCGGCGGCGGTGACGGCCCCGGTGGCGGTGGCGGTCGGGGGCTTGGTCCGGCCGGCCTCGGGGTCGGAGATCAGGACGCGGTACTGGGGACATCGGGCGTCGAGTTCCTCGTGCGTACCGATGTCCAGCAGGCGGCCGTGGTCCAGGACCGCGATCCGGTCGGCCAGCTGGAGGGTCGACCGGCGGTGCGCGATCAGCAGTGTGGTGCGGCCGGCCATCACCGACCGCAGGGCGTCGTGGATCTCCGCCTCGATCTGCGGGTCGACCGCCGAGGTGGCGTCGTCGAGCAGCAGGATCCGCGGGTCGGTGAGGATCGCCCGGGCCAGGGCTATGCGCTGGCGCTGGCCGCCGGAGAGGGTCAGGCCCTGCTCACCGACCTTGGTCGCGTACCCGTCGGGCAGCTCCCGGACGAACTCGTCCGCCTGCGCGGCCCGGGCGGCCGCCACGACCTGCTCGTCGGTGGCGTCCGGCCGCCCGTACGCGATGTTGGTGCGGACGGTCTCGGAGAACAGGAAGCTCTCCTCGGGAACGATGCCGACGGCCGACCGCACCGAGTCGAGGGTGAGGTCGCGCAGGTCGTGGCCGTAGAGCCGGACCGCGCCGCCCGCCGGGTCGTAGAACCGGGGAACCAGCTGCGCCACCGTCGACTTGCCCGAGCCGGACGCGCCGACCAGGGCCAGCGTCTCGCCGGGGGCGAGCTTCAGGGTGAGCCCGTGCAGGACGGGGGCGGGGTGCTCGGGGTCGTAGCGGAACTCGACCTGGTCGAACTCCAGCGCCACCTCGGCGGTCCGGGGGCCGACGGGCCGCCCGAAGCGGTCGTCGGCGGCGGCCGGCGGCGGTCCGGCGCCGTCGTGGACCGGGTGGAGGCCGTCGGCGCGGGTGAAGTCGAGGGTGACGGCGTCCGGGCGCTCCTGCACCAGCGGCCGCTCGTCGATCAGCTGCAGCACCCGCTCCACACCGGCCCGGGCCTGCTGGCCGACGGTGATGACCATGGTCAGCATCCGGACCGGACCGGTCATCTGCGCGACGTAGGTGGAGAAGGCGACGAAGGTGCCGAGGGTGACCTGGCCCTCGACCGCCAGCCAGCCGCCGAAGGCCAGCACCGCGACCTGGGCGAGCGCCGGGATCGCCTGCATCGCCGGGTTGTAGCGGCTGTTGAGCCGGATCGACCGGAGCCGGGCCGCGAACAGGTTGTGCGAGGCCGCCGCCAGCTTGTCCAGCTCCTGGGACTCCTGGCCGAAGCCCTTGACCACCCGGACGCCGCCGACCGACTCGTCGACCACACCCGCGACGGCGGCCGCCTCCTGCTGGGCCGCCCAGGTGGCGGGGAACAGCCGCTTGCGACTCAGGACCGAGACCCACCACAGCGCCGGGCCCATGACCAGCGCGATCAGGGTGAGCGGCGGCGACAGCCAGAGCATCACGGCCAGCGACATGACGAACATCAGCAGGTAGCCGGTCATCATCGGCAGCATCGAGAGCAGGCCGTTGATCAGCTGGAGGTCGGAGGTGGCCCGGCCGACCACCTGGCCGGTGTCGAGGCGGTCCTGCCGGTGGCCATCGAGCCGGCCGAGCGAACGGAAGAGGTCGCTGCGCAGGTCGTGCTGGACGTCGAGGGCGAGCTGGCCCCCGTAGTAGCGGCGGACCTGGGTGCAGGCGAACACCAGGGCGGCCGCCGCCAGCAGCACCACGGCCCACGGCGCCAGCGAGCGGGTGTGCGCGGTGATGACGTCGTCGATGATCAACTTGGTGACCAGCGGCACCAGCGCCGTGACGGCCATCCCGACGATCGAGGCGCCGAAGGCGAGCAGCACGCTGCGCCGCGAGCGCCAGCAGTAGCCGATCAGCCGGCGCAGCCAGCCCGTGCCGGTCCCGCCGGCGGCCGAACCCTCGCCCGGGCTCCCGCCGCCGTCGGCCGGGGGCCCGGCGCCGTCCGGCCGGGCACCGCCCGCGGCCTGCCCGCCGTGCTTGCCGCCGGGCAGGCCGGTTCCGCCCCGCCGCCCCTTCGTGCCTCGCGGGCCGGTCCGGGTGCCGCTCGGGGAAAGCTCCACCGTAGATCCATGAGTCTCAGGCATATTTAGGGATGCTAACCATTTCGTCCGGTGGCCGCCATGGACTTTCAGGCCAGGGCAGGCCGGGTGAACCGGCCCGGCTGAGGAACCAACAGCCTGCGGCCTGCGGTGATTCCCGGCCGGGGCGCGCGCCTCGGCCGTCACCCTCCAGGGTGAACGAGATCGCGCCGAACGCCCACCGGCCACCGACGCAGCCCGGCGCCGTCCTTTGGGCCTAGGCCGTACGCCCGACCCCGGTCGTCCGGCGGGTGGTCAGCCGGACCCGGCCCGGCCCCGTCGAGCGCTTGCCGTCGACCGCTTGCCGTCGGACCGTTCGGTGCGACGGCGCACGACCGGGCGGTCCTCCCGGCCGCCCCCGGCCGGCCCGGCCGCCCGCACCGCTCGCTTCAGCTGCGCGCGGCCGTGCCGGCGGCTGCCGAGAAGGCGCCGTGCGCCAGGCTGTGCAGCAGGGCGGCCATGCTGTCGCGCTGGAGGGCGACGCGGTCCTCCTGCGCGCCGCGGTCCTCCTGGGCGGGACTCGGGCCGAGGCTGTGCGGAGTCGAGTTGATCAGCCCGAAGACGGCGTGCACCGCGGCCCGCGCCACCGGCTCGGCATCGGGCACGGCCAGCGACGGATGGGCCCGGCGGACCACGTCCACCCACAGTTCGACGTAGCCGCGCTGGAGCCGGCGGACCGTCCGGCGGTCCTCGTCCTTGAGGTTCAGCAGCTCGCGGTCGTGCAGGGTGATCAGGTCGCGGTCGTCCAGCGCGAAGTCGACGTGCCCCCTGATCAGGGCGTCCAGCGCTTCGGCACCGCCGTCGCCGCCACCCGCCCGGCGGCGGCCCTCCTCCAGGAGGCGCTCACTGATGCCGATCAGGAGATCAGCGAGCATCGCGTCCTTGCCGGCGAAGTGCCGGTAGAGCCCCGGCCCGCTGATGCCGACGGCTTTGCCGATCTCGTCGACACCCACGCCCAGGAAGCCCCGGGCGGCGAACAGCCGCGCGGCCTCCCTGCGGATCTGGTCACGGCGTGGGAGCGCGGAGGCGCCTGGGACGTTCGGCATGCTGCCCATCGTAGACAGTCGGGTTATCGCCCGTTAACCTGGGCGGCACGAGTTAACGCTCATTAACGTGGGGGTCGCAGGCACACCCGGGCTCTGCTGCCCACCTGGTGCCGAGAGCAAGGGAGCTCTTGGAATGGTCATCTCCACCGCCGGTGCACCCACCGGCGTTCACGGCGGCGCAGCGGCCGGAACCACGGCGGGCGGCGCGACGAACGGCGCGGCCGCCGGAGCCGTTCCACCGGGCGCCGCCGCGCCCGCCCCCCGGCTCGGCACCGCCGCCGACCCGGGCTCGGAGGCCTACCGGGCCAACACCGAGGCCCATCGTGCGCTGGTCGGCGAGCTGCGCGAGAAGCTCGCCGCGGCCGCACTCGGCGGCGGGGCCAAGGCCCGGGCGCGCCACACCGCCCGCGGCAAACTGCTCCCCCGCGACCGGGTGGACACGCTGCTCGACCCGGCCTCGCCGTTCCTCGAGCTGGCGCCGCTGGCGGCCGACGGGATGTACGACGGAGCCGCTCCGGCGGCCGGCATGATCGCGGGCATCGGCCGGGTCGCCGGGCGCGAGGTGGTCGTCGTCGCCAACGACGCCACCGTCAAGGGCGGCACCTACTACCCGATGACGGTGAAGAAGCACCTGCGCGCCCAGGAGGTCGCGCTGGAGAACCGGCTCCCCTGCGTCTACCTGGTGGACTCCGGCGGCGCCTTCCTGCCGATGCAGGACGAGGTCTTCCCGGACCGCGACCACTTCGGCCGGATCTTCTACAACCAGGCCCGCCTCTCCGCCGCCGGGATCCCGCAGATCGCCGCCGTGCTCGGCTCCTGCACGGCGGGCGGCGCGTACGTGCCGGCGATGAGCGACCAGGCCGTCATCGTCCGCAACCAGGGCACCATCTTCCTCGGCGGACCGCCGCTGGTGAAGGCCGCCACCGGCGAGGTGGTGACCGCCGAGGAGCTCGGCGGCGGCGACCTCCACTCCCGCACCTCCGGCGTGACGGACCACCTGGCCGAGGACGACGCCCACGCCCTCTCCATCGTGCGCACCATCGTCGCCGGGCTGGGCCCGCGCGCGGCCAGGCCGTGGCCGCTGGCCCCGGCCGAGCCGCCCACCGTCGACCCGGCGGGTCTGTACGGAGCCGTCCCGGTCGACCCCCGGACGCCGTACGACGTCCGCGAGGTGATCGCGCGGCTGGTCGACGGCAGCCGGTTCGCCGAGTTCAAGGCCGAGTACGGCGCGACCCTGGTGACGGGGTTCGCCCGGATCCACGGCCACCCCGTCGGCATCGTCGCCAACAACGGTGTGCTCTTCGCGGAGTCCGCCCTCAAGGGTGCCCACTTCATCGAGTTGTGCGACCAGCGGGGCATCCCCCTCCTCTTCCTCCAGAACATCACCGGCTTCATGGTCGGGCGGAAGTACGAGGCGGGCGGAATCGCCAAGCACGGCGCCAAGATGGTGAACGCCGTCGCCTCCACCCGCGTCCCGAAGCTGACGGTGGTGATCGGCGGCTCGTACGGGGCCGGCAACTACTCGATGTGCGGCCGGGCCTACTCGCCCCGCTTCCTGTGGATGTGGCCGGGCGCGAAGATCTCCGTGATGGGCGGCGAGCAGGCCGCCTCGGTGCTGGCCACCGTCCGGCGAGACCAGCTCGAAGCCCACGGCGAGTCCTGGCCCACCGAGGCGGAGGAGGAGTTCAAGCGCCCCGTCCGCGAGCAGTACGACCGCCAGGGGAACGCCTACTACGCCACCGCACGGCTCTGGGACGACGGAGTGATCGACCCGATGGACACCCGCACCGTCCTCGGACTCGCCCTCACCGCCTGCGCCAACGCCCCGCTCCCGCCGCCCGGCCCGTACGGCGTCTTCCGGATGTGACGGCCGCCCGGGCAGGGCCGCGCGTCACCACGGAGCCTCCTCCGGACGAGCGGCCCTCCCGGGCCCGGCACACCCGCCAGACCCGAGCCGCCGGACCGCTCGACCCGCTCGTCGGACCGCTCGTCGGCCCGCTCGTCGGCCCGTTCGTCGGCCCGCGTGCCGCACCGGGCGTGCCGACCGGGCCGGGCCCGGCCCGACGGCGGCCCGCCCGGCCGCGCACGACGCGTCGCTGCTGCTGCCGCCTCCCACCACCTCCTTCGCACGGCTCCCCTCGACCCGGAGGATCGCCTCCCATGTTCGACACAGTTCTGGTCGCCAACCGTGGCGAGATCGCCGTCCGGGTGATCCGCACCCTGCGGCGGCTCGGCGTGCGCTCCGTCGCCGTCTTCAGCGATGCGGACGCCGACGCGCCGCACGTCCGCGAGGCCGATGTCGCGGTACGGCTCGGACCGGCCGACCGCAGTGACAGCTCGGCCACCGAGACGTACCTGCGGACCGACCAGATCCTCGCCGCGGCCCGCCGCACCGGAGCCCAGGCCGTTCACCCCGGCTACGGCTTCCTCGCCGAGAACTCCTCCTTCGCGCGCGCCTGCGCCGACGCGGGCCTGGTCTTCATCGGTCCTCCTCCCGCTGCGGTCGAGCTGATGGGTGACAAGATCAACGCCAAGGAGGCCGTACGGGCCGCCGGCGTACCGGTGGTCCCGGGCAGCGAGGCCACCGCGCCCACCGACGGGGAACTCGTCGCGGCCGCCGACGAGATCGGCTTCCCCGTGCTGCTCAAGCCGTCCGCCGGGGGCGGCGGCAAGGGCATGCGCCTGGTGCGGGACCGGGCCGAGCTGCCGACCGAGATCGCCGCCGCCCGGCGGGTCGCCCGCACCGCCTTCGGCGACGACACCCTGCTGCTGGAGCGGTGGGTCGACCGGCCGCGCCACATCGAGGTCCAGGTGCTCGCCGACGCCCACGGCACCACCGTCCACCTCGGCGAGCGCGAGTGCAGCCTGCAGCGCCGCCACCAGAAGTTGATCGAAGAAGCACCCTCCGTTCTGCTCAATGCCGAGACCCGCGCCGCGATGGGCGCAGCCGCCGTCCGCGCCGCGGAGTCCTGCGGCTACACCGGGGCCGGCACCGTGGAGTTCATCGTCCCCGGCCTCGACCCGGACTCCCCCGTCCCCACCGAGGGGGTACGGGACTTCTTCTTCATGGAGATGAACACCCGCCTCCAGGTCGAACACCCCGTCACCGAACTCGCCGTCGCCGTCGGCGGCACCACCGACGGCTCCGCCGGAACGGGCGGCACCCAGCAGCGACGACTGGACCTGGTCGAGTGGCAGCTGCGGATCGCCTCGGGCGAGCGCCTCACCTTCACCCAGCCGGACATCTCCTTCCTGGGCCACGCCATCGAGGCCCGGATCTGTGCGGAGGACCCGGAGCGGGACTTCCTCCCCACCGGTGGACGCATCCTCGTCCTCGACGAGCCGCAAGGCGAAGGCATCAGGGTGGACTCGGGTGTCGCCCCGGGCACCGAGATCACCAGCTCCTACGACCCCATGCTCGCCAAGGTCATCGCGTACGGGCCCGACCGCCCGACCGCGCTTCGCCGGCTCCGCGCCGCGCTGGCCGACACCCGGATCCTGGGCGTGACCACCAACACGGGCTTCCTGCGGCGACTGCTCGCCCACCCCGATGTCGTCGCCGGCCGCCTCGACACCGGGCTGGTGGAGCAGACGGCGCAGCAGCAGCCCGCACTGCTCGCCTCGCCCTACGCTCCTGCCAACGCGGCCTCCACCGCTCCGACCGCCGACACCGGCACCGCCGACGCAGACCCCGGCCACTCCGACGAAGCCGCCGGGGGCACCGACCCCCGGCCCACCGAGGCTCCGACGCCCGCCCACCTCCTCTACTACGCGGCCGCGCTCGCGCGGCACCTGAGCCTCACTCCCACCGCCGACGGCGACGGCTGGACCGACCCCTTCTCCCTTCCCTCCGGCTGGCGCATCGGCGGCCAAGCGGCCTGGACCACCCATCGACTCCGTACCCCCGGCCAGGACCCGGTGTCGGTGCGCATCCGTGCGATCACTGTCGGCAACGTAGCCGAGGCCACTGACATTCCCCCCGGCGTCACCCGGGAGGTGGACATCCGGCTCGGCCCCGGACCGGTCCACCGGGCCCGGGCCGTCCGGTCGGGCGACCGGCTGCACCTCACCGCCGACGGGCTCCAGACGACGTTCGCCCTGGCCGCCGACGGCGCCCCGGGCACGGCCACCGGCCCGGTGACCTGGCTCGGGATCGACGGCGACGCCTGGCCGGTGCACGGCTACGACCCGGTCGGCGAGAGCACCACCGCCGGCGCGGCCCACCACGGCGCCCTCACCGCCCCGATGCCCGGCACGGTCACCGTCGTGAAGACCACGGCCGGCGAGCTGGTCCGCAAGGGCCAACCGCTGCTCGTCCTGGAGGCCATGAAGATGGAACACGTGATCGCCGCCCCGCACGACGGCACCGTGAGCGAGCTGCGGGCCACCGCGGGAGCCACGGTGGCGATGGAGGAGCTGCTGGTCGTGGTCACCCCGGCCGAGGACGGACCGGGCGGGGAGGAACCGGGGAAGGGCGGACCGGCCTCCGCCGGATCGCCCGCGGACGGCCCGGCGCTCGGTGCGGTCGCCGCCGAGGTGCGGTCATGACCGCCGCCGCGCCCGAGCCCGACGCGCTCGACCTGGGCCTGCCCGCCGAGGTCCGCGACGCGGGCCTGCCCGAGGAGGTCCGGATCCACGAGGTCGGGCCGCGCGACGGCCTGCAGAACGAGAGCGCCCTCGTCCCCGTGGAGGTCAAGGCCGAGTTCATCGCCCGGCTCGCCGGCGCGGGCCTGCGCACGGTGGAGGCCACCAGCTTCGTCCACCCGAAGTGGGTGCCCCAGCTCGCCGACGCCGAGGAACTGGCACCCCGGCTGGCCGGGTTGCCCGCCCGCCACCCCGGGCTGCGACTGCCGGTCCTGGTGCCCAACGAGCGCGGGCTGGACCGCGCGCTCGCCCACCACGCCACCGACATCGCGGTGTTCGCCAGCGCCACCGAGACCTTCGCCCGCCGCAACCTCAACCGCTCGGCGGACGAGGCGATGGCGATGTTCCGCCCGGTGGTGGAACGCGCCACCGGCGCCGGCGTCCGCGTGCGCGGCTACCTCTCGATGTGCTTCGGCGACCCGTGGGAGGGCCCGGTCCCGGCCGAGCAGGTGATCCGCTTCGGCGTGCGGCTGCTGGAGATGGGCTGCACCGAACTGAGCCTCGGCGACACCATCGGCGTCGCCACCCCGGGCCAGGTCACCGCGCTGCTGGACGGCTTCGGCCGGGCCGGAGTCCCGGTCGACAGGCTCGCGGTGCACTTCCACGACACCTACGGCCAGGCGCTCAGCAACACCCTGGCCGCCCTGCGCGGTGGCGTGACCACGGTCGACGCCTCGGCCGGCGGCCTGGGCGGCTGCCCGTACGCCAAGAGCGCCACCGGCAACCTGGCCACCGAGGACCTGGTCTGGATGCTGCACGGCCTCGGCATCCGGACCGGCGTCGACCTCCGCGCCCTCGTCTCCACCAGTGGCTGGATGGCGCGGCGACTCGGCCGGCCGAGCCCGTCGCGCACCGTCCAGGCGCTGCTCGGCGACGGCCGGGACTGACCGCCCCGCACGCTTCGAGACCCCGCGAGGACCCGCGTCGGCCGCGACCCGGTCCGGCCGGGTCTCTCCGTACCACCCGACCCGCTCGACAGCCCGCATGTCCGTCACATCATCGGACCGACATGCGGTCACCCCGATCACGCCCGCGGCCACCCCGGCCGGGCCTCAGGAGGATCACCATGCTCGATCACCGGCTGAACAGCGAGTACGAGGAGCTGCGGCGCACCGTCGCCGAGTTCGCCCAGGACGTGGTCGCGCCGAAGATCGGCGAGTTCTACGAGCAGGGCGAGTTCCCCTACGAGATCGTCCGTGAGATGGGGCGGATGGGCCTCTTCGGCCTGCCGTTCTCCGAGGAGTACGGGGGCATGGGCGGCGACTACTTCGCGCTCTGCCTGGTCCTGGAGGAGCTCGCCCGGGTCGACTCCTCGGTGGCGATCACCCTGGAGGCCGCGGTCTCGCTCGGCGCGATGCCGATCTACCGCTTCGGGACGGAGGAGCAGAAGCGCGAGTGGCTGCCGCGGCTGACCTCCGGCGAGCTGCTCGGGGCGTTCGGCCTGACCGAGCCCGAGGGCGGCTCCGATGCCGGCGCGACCCGCACCACGGCGCGCTACGACGAGGCCACCGACGAGTGGGTCATCAACGGCACCAAGTGCTTCATCACCAACTCCGGTACCGAGATCACCGGCCTGGTCACCGTCACCGCGCTCACCGAACCGATCGCTCGTTCGAGTGAAGAGGGCGAATTCCCCTCGCCACGGCGGGAAATCTCTTCCATCATCGTGCCCACCGGAACCCCGGGGTTCCAGGTGTCCAAGAAGTACTCGAAGGTCGGGTGGAACGCATCCGACACCCGCGAATTGTCCTTTACCGACTGCCGCGTTCCCGCGGCCAACCTGCTGGGCGAGCGCGGCCGCGGCTACGCCCAGTTCCTGCGGATCCTCGACGAGGGCCGCATCGCGATCGCAGCCCTGGCCACCGGCCTGGCCCAGGGGTGCGTCGACCAGTCAGTCCTCTACGCCGGCCAGCGCCGGGCCTTCGGCCGTCCTATCGGCGCCAACCAGGCCATCCAGTTCAAGCTCGCCGACATGGAGATGCGCGCCCACACCTCCCGCCTGGCCTGGCGGGACGCCGCATCCCGGCTGCTGCACGGAGAACCGTTCAAGAAGGAGGCCGCGATCGCCAAGCTGTACTCGTCCGAGGCCGCCGTCGACAACGCCCGTGAGGCGACCCAGATCCACGGCGGGTACGGCTTCATGAACGAATTCCCGGTCGCGCGCTTCTGGCGTGACTCCAAGATCCTGGAGATCGGGGAGGGCACTTCGGAGGTGCAGCGCATGCTCATCGCCCGTGAGCTCGGCGTCACCTCCTGAGGCACCCGCACCAGCTCCGGGGCGCCGCCGGCGCCCTCGGCTCCCCGTCTCTCGGCCTGCCGGTGCACCGGCAGGCCGAGAGACGCCCCCCAGAGACCCGAGATTCATGAGTGTCAGCGCGGCCCCCCGCC
>NZ_JBEXYD010000092.1:0-21626 GCF_040630735.1 Kitasatospora sp. NPDC005748 | reverse complement strand
GGCCGCACAACCCCGCCGGCCCCGCACCGGTCTATGGTGACCTGGACTACGACTCCAACCCGGACGTGTTGCTTCCCGACGGCGCCCGGCCGTGCCCGCCCGCCCTCCCCCGAGCCGGGCCGAGCCGGGCAGCCGGGCCGAGCCGGGCGGGTCGGCTAGTTGGGGGCGGCGGCCATCGAGGTGACCGCCTCCGCCACGCTGGACCGATAGATGCCCATCTGCGGGTTCAGGACCCGTGCACCGTTGCCGAGCGGGAAGTTCCGGGTGTTGGCGAGCGGCATGTTGGTGTCGTCGTCGTCGACCAGCACGTTGAGCTCGTTGATGCCGGGGACGGTACCCGTGGTGGCACCGCTCGGGTCGAGGTCGATCACCGCGTAGGCGCTCTGGCCCGCCGGGACGGCGAACCGCGCCGTGCCGCTCGCGAGCACCGGCTTGATGTTCTTGCTCCGGTCGGCGGCGGTGGAGTTGCCCAGGTCGACCCCCGGCGTGGAGCTCAGGCTGCAGGCGGCCGTACCGCTGTTGCGTACCTCGATCACCCACTGGGTCGGGGCCCCGGCCCGGGCCGTCGCGTGGATCGCCAGGCTGTCGATGGCGCACGGGCGGGCGGCGGCGCCGGCACTCCCGCCGTCGGGCCGGGTGCCGCTCGACGGGCTCACCCCGGACGGCGTGTGCGACGCCGCTCCGGTGGCCGGCGCGCTCGTCTTGGGCGCACCGGTGGCACCGGGCGCCGAGGGGGCACCGGTGGCCGGCGCGCCCGTCGCGGAGGGCGTCACGGCCACCGCAGTGGTCGCGGGCGCCGTCGAGCCGCCGGCCGCGTCGGTGTTGTCGGGCCCGCAGGCGGTCAACGCGAGACCCGCCCCGGCGACGAGCACGACGGAGACGAGCAGCGGACGGCGGCGGCGGACGAACATGGTGGCTCCCCGATGGTGGCGCGTACTGAACTGTGTTCGGACACACCACAGGACGACCGGCCGACCGCGAATGGTGGCATGCACAGCGTCACAATCATGAGGACAGGACGGCGACGGAACCGTGACATTCGGTCGGGTACAACGCAGTCGACAGGGCGCCACCTCTCGGCAACCCAACCCGCCCTTCCGGTGGGGGCGGGCTGGCCCGCCCCCACCGCACGGCCCACCGCCGTCCGCGCTCCGAGGTCCGAGCGGTGGCGCCGGTCAGTCCTCCCGGCCCTGCCCCTGTCCCTGGCCCTGGTCGTCGCCGTCGCCGTGGTGCCCGGTGGTGCGGGCGTAGACCTGGTAGTCGGTGTGTTCCGGGCCGCCGGGGCCGGTCAGCAGATTGCCGCTGGTCGAGCCGAACACCACCGTGTCGCCGTGGGCGTCCACGGCCGGGTCGACCGACGATCCGTTGCCGAGCGAGCCGTCCGGCGCGGTGGAGACCCGCTCGGTGCGGCCGGTGCGCAGGTCGTGGCGGTAGACGTCCCAGCCCGCGTGCTGCGGGCCCGCCACCAGGTTGTCGGCGGCGGAGGAGTAGTACACCCAGCGGTTGTCGGCGGTGATCCGGCCGTGGTCGGAGGAGCCGACCGAGGCGGTGCCGGGAAGGCCCCCGCTGATCTTCGTGACGGTGCCCTTCCCGAGGTCCCGGACGTACAGCACGGTGTGGTACCGGTGGCCGTTGGTCGACCCGCCGGGCTCGGGCAGGGCGTAGATCGCGCGCCGCCCGTCGGGGCTGATCGTCGCGTCGAAGCTCGCGTAGCCGAGCGTGCCGTCGGGGGCGAGGCTGGCGGCGGAGATCCGGCCGGACGCCACGTCGTACGTGTAGTAGACGCCGGTCGTCGGCCGGGCCAGACCGGGCCGGGCGCCGCGGGGGAGGTCCGCGCCGCTGCCCGGGGCGAGTTCCACGTCGGCGGCGGGACCGGCGGCGCCGGCCGCGGGCGCGGGGGTTCGGTCGGCGGGGCTCTGGTCGGCGGGCAGCAGGTTGCCGGCCAGCGAGGTGAAGCCGACGGTGCGGCCGTCCGCGCTGATCGTCGGGTTGAGGGACATGCTGTCGCCCGGCTTGCCGTCCACGCCGCGGGTCACCAGGCGGGTCTTCCCCGTCCAGCGGTCGGTGACGTAGATGTTGTAGTCCCAGGTGTAGGGCCTGGCCAGCGAGGCGCCGTCGCCCTGGGGGGCCGGGACGAGGTCGGTCCGGCTGGAGACGAACGCCACGTAGCGGCCGTTCGCGCTGACGGAGGGCGCGTACGAGGCGTGGAACCGGTCGGTGTCGGTGCTGACCGGTCCGCCGCTGACCAGTTCGGTGCGGCCGGTGCGGCGGTCCCGGACGTACACCTCGGTGCGTCCCGGGACCGGCAGGCCGGGGACCACGTTCACCGCGTCGCTCTCGAAGGCGACGTAGCGGCCGTCGGCGTTGATCGCGGCGTAGTCGGTGAAGCCGTCCAGCGCGTTGTCGTCGTCGGACAGGTTGACCCGCTCGGTGCGGCCGGTCGCCAGGTCGCGGACGTAGGCGTCGCGTCCGCTCTTCGCGGGCTGGGAGACCAGGTTGGTCGCCCACGAGGTGAAGAGCGCGTAGCGGCCGTCGGCACTGATCTGCCGGTTCCAGGACTGGTCGTCCGGCCCGGCGCCGTTCACCCCGACGCTGACCTGGACGGTGCCGCGCGCCGCCGGACGGGCCTGAGCGGGCACGGCGGTCACGGCGGTCACGGCGAGTACGGCCGCCGCCGCGAGGACGCTGCCGCCGCCGGCCAGCCGCCGGTTACGGGTGGTGCGGGTGGTGCGTGCCATGGATCTGTCCCTTCCCCTGGTGATCGCCCGGCCGGGCTCCCTCCCGGCAGCGGGCTCCCGACGAGCCAATCGTCGGGAGGCACGGCGGTCAACGGTCCCGGGGGATCCCGGCGGAAGATACGCCAACGAACGTATCCCGCGCGGGGGCGCGAAGCGGTACGTACTCCGCGCGGCGGCACCTCTCCCCCGCGGCGGCGCGCATCCCGCGCGGAGCCGGCGAGCCGGTGCGGAGGCACCCGCTCGGCGGCTCACCCGGCCGGGATCAGCACGGGCTTGACCACGCGCCCCTCGTCACAGTCGCGCTCGGCCTCGTTGACCGCGGCGAGCGGATACGTCCGGATCAGCTGGTCGAAGGGGAACCGCCCGGCCTGCCACAGTGCGGTCAGCCTCGGCACCAGCAGCCCCGGCACCGCGTCCCCTTCGCAGAGGTGGGAGATCCGCCGGCCCCGGTCCAGTGCCCCCGGTTCGATCGCCAGCGCGCCGCTCAGCCGGGCCACCAGTGCGAGGTGTCCGGTCGGGCGCAGCGCCAGGAGCGCGTCGTTGATCAGCCGGACGGAGCCGGTGGTGTCCAGCGCGTACCGGGCGCCGCCGTCGGTCAGGCGCCGGATGCGGCCGGGCAGGTCGGCCGAGGTGGCGCGCAGCGGGACGGCGCCGAACCGTTCGGCGAGGGCGAGCCGTTCGGTGTACCGGTCGACGGCCACGGTGACGGCGCCGGCGGCGGTGGCCGCCATCACCGCGGCCAGGCCCACCGCTCCGGCACCGAAGACCGCGACGGTGTCGCCCGGACCGGCCGCGAAGCTGTTCAGGACCGCTCCGGCGCCGGTGAGGAAGCCGCAGCCGAGCGGTCCGAGCAGTTCGACCGGCAGCGCGGGGTCGACCCGGACGGCGTTGCGGGCCAGGACCACCGCGTACTCGGCGAACGAGGACTGGCCGAACCACCGGGGAGCCAGTCCTCCCCCGGCCGCGTCGGTGAACCGCGCGGCGTGCTCCGTGCGCCCGCCGAAGAGGTTGAGCGCGGCGAAGGAGTCGCAGTAGGCGGGGGCCGCGCCCCGGCAGTTGCGGCAGTGGCCGCAGGAGTCGAAGCTCAGCACGACGTGGTCCCCGACGTGCAGGCCGGTGTCCGGGCCGGCCGTCTCCACCACGACTCCCGCCCCCTCGTGGCCGAGGACGGCCGGCAGCGGTGAGCGGCCCGCCGAACGCCGGACGGCGAGGTCCGTCCGGCACATCCCGCAGCCCGCGATCCTCACCAGGACCTCGCCGTCGGCCGGCCCCGCCCCCAGGGCCACCTCCTCGACCGTGAACGGCCCCTGGTGGGAGCGCAGGACCGCCGCGCGGAACCTCACCCTTCCTCCGGCCGGTGCACGACGAACGGCCTGAGGTTCCCGTAGAGCCCCCACGGCCCGCCCGCGACGCCGACCCCGCTCTCCTTGATGCCCGCGAAGGGCTGGGCGAGGGAGAGCTCGGCGTGGTGGTTGATCCAGGCCGTCCCGCACTCCAGCCGGTCGGCCACCGCCTCGGCGCGGTCGAGGTCCGTCCCCCAGACCGAACCGCCCAGACCGAAGCCGGTGTCGTTGGCCGCCGCGACGGCCTCGTCGACGCTCCGGTAGGCCAGCACCGGCAGGACCGGTCCGAACTGCTCCTGCGTCACCACCGGGCTGTCCGGCGGGACATCGGCGAGGACCGTCGGGGCGAAGAAGTGGCCCGGCCGGTCCAGCCGGTGGCCGCCGGCGGCGGCCCGGGCGCCGTCCGCCAGGGCCCGGGCTGTGTAGTGCTCGACGCGGGCCAGTTGGGGGGCGTTGTTGAGCGGCCCCAGCTGGGTGCCCGGGTCGAGCCCGGGGCCGACGACGGCGGCCCTGGCGCGCTGCGCGAGGGCCTCGACCACCTGGTCGCGGAGCCGGGCCGGGGCGTAGACGCGCTTGACCGCCATGCACACCTGCCCGCAGTTGCGGAACGCCGCCCAGAACAGCCGGTCCGCGATCCGCTCGACGTCCACGTCCTCCAGCAGGATCGCGGCGTCGTTGCCGCCCAGCTCCAGGGTGACCCGGGCCAGCGAGGGCGCCGCGCCCGCCGCGACGGCCCGGCCGGTCGGGATCGACCCGGTGAAGCTCACGTGCCGGATCCCCGGGTGGGAGACGAGCCGGGCACCGAGCGGTTCGAGCCCGGTGACGATCGTCAGGACGCCCTCGGGGAGCGCGCCGGCGAGGACGGACCCCAGCAGCCGGGTGGCGAGGGGAGTGAACGGGGAGGGCTTGAGGACCACCGTGTTGCCCGCCGTGAGCGCGGGCGCGAACTTCGCCGCCGCGAGCTGGAGGGGGAAGTTCCACGGCACGATCGCCGCCACCGGCCCGAGCGACCGCCAGCGGACCTCGCTGCGGACCGGCCGGCCGTCGTCGATCGGCCGGGGCACGGGGGCGAGCCCGGCGAAGTAGCGCAGTCGGGCCGCCGTACGGGCGACCTCGGCGGACGACTCGGCGAGGGGTTTGCCCTGTTCACGGGTGAGCAGCGGGGCCAGCTCGGCGCCGGCCGCCTCCACCGCGTCGGCCGCCGCGAGCAGCGCGCGGGTGCGGGCGGCCGGGTCGGCCCGCCAGCCGCGCCAGGCCTGGTGGGCCCGGCCGACGACGGTGTCGAGTTCCTCGGGCCGCTGGTCGGGAGCCTCGTCGAAGGCCTCGCCCGTCGCCGGGTCGAGGACGGCGAAGTGCGCGCCGCGTGGGCCCGGCGAGCGCCGGGGCACGGGTGTCGGCAGCATGCCGGCAGTCAGCTCTGCGCGACGGCGGCCGCGTGCTCGCGGGCGTGCCGGTCCATCTCGGCCCGGAAGGCGGCCACCAGGTGCGGCCGGATCCTGCCCACCGTGCGGTCGCCGCCCTCGCAGACCGCCCCGCGCACCCCGACGATGTCGGTCCCGATCCTGGTCAGCTCGCCGAGGTCGCCGAGTCGGACGCTGCCCGCGAGGGCCGCGAGCAGCCCGGCCTCGTGGGCGAGGCGGACGAACTCCGCGCACGCGTCCGGCGGGACGTGGTCGAACAGCCGGCTCCCGTCCTTGATCGCGGTGTCGAGCATGGCCGCGTCGGAGCCGGAGCGGAGGGCGATGTCGGGCAGGGCGAGCGGGTTGACGCAACCGATCCGGTGGGCGTCCGCGTAGCCCGAGGCGACGACGAAGGCGTCCGGCCGGTAGTCCTTCACCGCCCGGACCACCCCGCGCATGACCTCGACGGCCTGGTCCGGGGTCGTGCACCCGTAGAGGCCGACCTTGACGTACGTGGCTCCGGAGACCGCCGCTCCGAGCGCCGCCTGCGCGACCGTCCCCGGCTTGTACGGGACGTCGCCGACGGTGGCGGAGACCGGCTTGTCCGCCGGGACGGCGTCGCGGATCTCCCGGATCACCCACGGGAAGTTCGCGCCGAGCGAGCCCTCGTCGGGCTTCTTGACGTCGACGATGTCGAGGTGCTCCGCGGCCTTCGCGCAGTCGAGGGCCTCCTCGACGCTGTCCGGGGAGATGAGAAGCAACACGGTGGGCCCCTTCCGCCGCAGGTCCGCCTGCCCGGGGGCAGGTGGGCGGAGTCGCCCGGATCACGTGCGGTCCGCTCATCATCGCGGCGGCCCGCGGACGTCGGTAGAGCGCACGGAGCGCGAACGGGTCGTTGGGACGGCGCGCCCGGCGCACCGTGCGCCGTCCGCGCCCTCCGCGCCGACGCCAGCCGGCCGTACCGCGTGAACCGGCCGGGCCGTCCGGCCGGGCCGCCGGGGTGCGCCGGCCGGGGCGGCGCGGGCCCGGCGGTCGTGGTCGGGGGCGCGGCCGCCGTACAGTACCGGGACGACCCGCAGCTTCGTCACCGTCCTGGTGGCACGCGATCGCGGTCGGGGGTGCGGACGGCGGATCCCGGCGGACTTCATGGCATGATCAACACCCGCGTCGGACGCGAGTGGACGCCTGCCATCCCCGCCCCGCCCCCGACCGCCCCGACCGGCCGCACGCACCGCCGCCCCCACCAGGCCTCCGACCACCCGAGGGCCGGGCCGCCAGCCCTGCCCAGCGGACCACCGCGGCCGCCACCAGGCACGTCGCACACGGCGTAAACTTCAACCACGACGACAAGGGACCATCTGTGGCAACCGACTACGACGCCCCCCGCAAGACCGACGACGACGGGTCGCACGACAGCATCGAGGAGCTGAAGACCCGCCGCACCGACACCTCCTCCGGCGCCATCGACGCCGTCGACCAGCTCGAATCGACGGACGGTGTCCAGCTGCCCGGCGCGGACCTCTCGGGCGAGGAACTCACCGTCACCGTGCAGCCGATGCTGTCCGACGAGTTCACCTGCGTGAACTGCTTCCTGGTGCACCACCGCAGCCGTCTCTCGCGCATGAAGAACGGCCGCCCCCTCTGCGTCGACTGCGACTGACCGACGGCCGCCGGCCCGCGCCCGCGCCCGCGGCTGAACGATGACCGCGACCGGCCGACGACGGCGACCGGGGACGGGGGCCGCGGTACCGCCGCCCCGGTCCGGTTCCGGCAGGCGACTGCCGGAACCGCCCGTCACGCGGGTCCCGGGGCCGGCACGATCCACAGCTCGCCCGTGCCGTTGACCACGGCGGACCGCAGCCGCACGGGCGGCGGGCCCTCCGGAGCCAGGACGGCGTCCGGGTAGGAGCCGAAGAACCCGGACAGGGCCATTTCGGCCTCCAGGCGTGCCAGCGGGGCGCCGAGGCAGGAGTGCGGGCCGTGGCCGAAGGCCAGGTGGTCCTTGGCCGGGCGGGTCGGGTCGAAGTCGTCCGGCCGGTCCGGGTGGACCTCCGGGTCGCGGCCGGCCGCGCCGAAGGCCAGCAGGATCGGCTCACCCCGTCGGACGACGACGCCCTCGCCGAGGTCGATGTCCTCCAGCGCGTACCGCAGCGGAAGGTGCATCACCGGGCCCTCGTGACGCAGCGTCTCCACGATGACGTCCTCCCATCCGAGGGTTCCCTCGTGGACCGGGGCGAGGAACCGGCGGTGGGTGAGCAGGGCCTGGACGGCGCTGGTGATCAGGTTGACGGCGGTCTCGTAGCCGTCGCCGATCATCAGGAAGAGGGTGTCGCGGGACTGTTCCTCGGTCGGTCGGCCGTCGCCGCCGGTGGGGACGGCGGCCACGTCGCTGGCGAGGTCCGCTCCGGGCCGCCGGCGCCCCCGGCCCCGGCCGGTCCCGGGTACCGGGGCCCGGGTGCCCGGGAGCGGGCCGCCCGCCGCAGCGGCATGACCTGCCCTGGACGTCCGCACGGAGCCGGTCTCGTTCGCCCGGCGGACGGTCCCGTCCGTACCCCCGCGAGGCCTACCGGGCACCGGCCCGCGGACGTCGCCCCACGCCTTCGCCGCGGCGCTCCGGACGCCGCCGTGGCCCGCCACCCGGGGTACGGGGTGGCGGGCCACGGGCCGGCGGTCAGAAGTCGATCACCTGGCGGTCGAGCGGGTACGCGGAGCGGTGCGGGCCGTCGTAGGGCGAAGGGTCGATCGGCAGCACGCCGGTCGGCTGCAGCCCCAGGTTGTCGTCCCAGATCCGGGGCGCGACATGGCCGAGCACCCGGAACTCCCGGAAGGTGAAGGGCGGGCTGTCGGTCGGGAAGAACTCCGCCGTGGTCATCACCTGGAAGTGCAGGTGCGGGGTGGTGGAGTTGCCGCTGTTGCCGATCAGCCCGAGGACCTGCCCGGGTTCGACGCAGTCGCCCGCCCGGACCCGGAGCGATCCCGGCTGGAGGTGTGCGTAGAGCAGGTACCGGCCGGGGGCGACCTCCAGGGTGATGTGGTTGCCAACGGTGTCCTCGATCGGCGGTACCGCGGGCGGGTACGGCGGCGGGTTGTCCGGGACGCCGTCCTGGACCTCCACCACCCGGCCGCCGGCAGCGGCGAGGACCGGCTGACGATAGGTCAGATAGCTGGTGAGCTGCCCCGGATCGCCCTCCCAGGTCTGCCCGTCGCCGCCGACCCGGTACCAGTCGATCGCGAAGCGCTGCGGAACGTAGAACGCGCCGTTGATCGGGGCGAGTCCGCGCCGGTGGTGGGTGTTGTCACAGCACGACTCGCTGGCGTACCAGCTGCCCGGGCGGACCGGCGGCAGCAGGTCCGGCGGCGCCGTACGGGCGGTCCGGGTGGGCTGCACCGTCTCCTCGAAGGGCGAGGAGCCCGACGCGGACAGGACGGCCCCCACCAGGTGGTGCTCCACCACCTCGGGGACCGGCTCGCCCGGGGCGAGCGCCAGGTCGATCCAGAGCACCCACTGCTGCGAGCCCGGGATCACCGTCTCCGCCGGTGGCTCGGGCGGCGGCGCGGCACCGCGGCCGCCGTCGGCCGCCGGGTCGCGCGGGCGGTCGCCGACCGCGCCCGGCAGCGGGTCACCGACGGGATTGGCCGCCGCGCCCAGCACCGACCCGCTCAGCGAGCCGACGACGCGCTTGGTGGCGGCGTCCTGGACGTCCACACGGTCCAGCCGCACCGCGAGGCTGGTGGACAGCGCGTTGGTGGTGAGCAGTTCGTAGGAGAGGTGGACCTTCCCGTCCGAGGCGTCGAACGGCGCGGGCTCGGTCATCACCGCCGCGGTCAAGGGGGTGAACTGCGTGCCCGGTGCGAGGGCGGGCCGTCCGGCCGCGTAGCCGGGCGTGCCCGCCGCGGCCAGCACGACGGCTCCCAGGACGGCGGCGGCGAGGCGGCGCAGGAGGGGCCGGCCGCCGGTGCGGCCGCCGGCTGCTGGGTCCGGGTCGGTCATGGGGGTTCCCGGTTCGTCGTCGGAGCCGGTCCGTCCGAGACGGACGGCGGCGCGCCCCATCGGCTGGGGCGCATGCCCATGTAAGGCGATGCCGGTCCGGCTCCGCCCGACGCCGGTGCCGACCCCTGGCGAAGACCACCCGTCCGGTCGACACCGGAGCCGAGGGGCCGGCTCCGGGTCGCCGCCTGCCGCTCGTGGGAGCGGCCACGGTGCGACGGTGCGACCGCCATGGTCTGAGGACGGCAGGCGCGCGCGGAGGAATCCGCGCGCGCCTGCCCGGGAGCACCCTCTACGATCGTCGGGTCCGCCGGCCGGTTCGCCATGGGTCCGGGGGCCGCCGGACCGTGGTCGAGGCAGAACGGGGGTGCCTTGGTGAGGTGGCGACGGCGCACGAGGGCCGGCACCGGCCCCGAGCCCGTGGCGACGGCCGAGGCCGTCCCGCTCCCCGAGGAGCGTCCCGCGGCGGTGGCGGCACATCAGTGGAGCCATCGTTGGGGGCCCTGGGCCGAGCAGTGGCAGGACTGGCTGCGCCGCTCCCCCGTCGGGGTCGACCTGCTGGTGTGGTGGCGGGACGAGGGGGGCGACCTGCTCGCCCTCGTCGGGCCGCAGCGCTACCTCCAGCGGCTGGCCGAGCTGCTGTCCCGCGCCTCACCGCGGGACGTGGCGGCCCTGGGGATCGGGTGCACCCGCCGCATCGACCGGCCGTGCCGCGATCCGGGGACGTGCGGCCAGGACCGGGCCGACGACGACCCGACCGCCGCACCCCGGCACCGCACGGGTCCGGTTCCGGGCGCCTGCAGCGGATTCAAGGACTGCTGGAGCGCGTACGGGATCGACGTCGAGTTCACCGCCGACGACCGGCACCGCGCCGTGCACCTCCAGGACCCGTCGGACCACTCCAGGACGGACGTCTGGGTGGACGGCGTCCGGGTGGCGGACGGGATCACGCTGGACAGCTCGGGCTACTGGGTGGACGGACGGTACTACGTGGTCCAGGCCGAGGGCCCGCAGGACCACCCCGAGCAGAGCCACACGATGGGACACCTCTGCTGCACCGTCCTGTCGCTGGTCGTCCACGACGCCGAGCGGGCCGTCACGCGGATCCTCGTGCCCCGGGCCACCGAGGCGTGGACCGATCCCGAACTGGGCCGGGACGGCGACACCTTGTGCGTCTACCCGAGCCGCGGGGCCCGTGCGGCCGGGCGAGCGGACCGCGTCCTCCCCGTCGAGCCGCTGCCGCCCTCGCCGTCGCGCTGACCGTGGCGGAGGGGGGCGGCCGGACCGCGGGTGCCCGTCACAGCATGACGAGCAGCTTGGTGCCCGTCACCAACTTGCGGTTCACCGACGTCGACTGGACGAACACGGTGTACGACGGGTTGTCACCCGGCTTCACCGTGGCCTCCGCCGACGGCAGGCCCAGGAGCCGACGGGCCGCCGGACCGGAGAACACCCTGCCCGTCATCCGGCCGGTGGCCGGGTCCTTCTCGGCCACCGCGAGCTGCTTCGAGCCCTGGATCTTCTCCCGCTTGGACAACTCGTAGTAGGCGCAGCCGGTCTTGTAGGGGTGCCCGGCGCCGGTGACGAAGTCGCGGATCGGCATCGCCTCGTCGACCGGGACCAGGATGTACTTGCCGGCGTCCAGGGCGTCGAGATTGGCCGTCACGTCGGCGGTGCTCAAGTCCTGGCCCATCGCGAACAGGTTCCTGGTGCCGCGCACACCCTGCTCGCGGCCCCGCAGGAAGCTCGTGGCGGCCGACTTGACGGTGCCGATCGCCTCCTCGACGCCCTTGCTGGAGTCCGCGTCCCAGATCGCGATGTTGCCCGCGGGGAAGCCGTACTCCTGAGCGGTGCGCTTGGCCAGCGAGTTCGGGACCAGGATCGCCGACGTCCAGTGGTCGGGGAGGTCGTCCATGGCCTTCTGGATGCGGCTCAGCCACGTGCTCAGCACCGTGCTGCCCCGGCCGCCGTTCATCTGGGTGTGCATCCGGCCGTTCTGCGAGAACCCGGAGGCGTTCTCCTCACCGTCGGTGACGACGACCTGGAGGAAGGAGTGCTCCCCGTACCCCTCCCAGATGTTCTTCAGGTCGTCGACGGACTTCACGGCCGCCTCGATCAGCGCCGTCGCACCGCCGTTGACCTTGTAGAGACCGCGCAGCGACGGCAGGTGCTTGACGTCCATGTCCCACACCAGGTTCTCCACCTCGTGGTCGAACGCGTAGAGGCTGATGCGGGTCTCGTGACCCAGCCGGTCGGACTCCTCCTGAAGGCCCTTCACGAATTCGTCCACCACGCGAACAAGCTGCGCCGCGTGCTGGCGCATCGAGCCGGAATTGTCGACCACCAGGGAAACGTGGTTGACCTTGTGCTTGATCCTGTTCGCAGACATTCTTCTACCCCTTGTCCCAACGCGCTCGCGACGCCTTCCGGCGCCCCCTCCAACGTTGGTTCCACACTACGGTGAGGCACTGACAATCCGCCCTGACCTGGGTCTTCGCCGCCCACTGACGACCCGTCTGATGCGCCTGCCCGAGGACGGGAAACCGGAATGCGGCGGCGGGCACGGGTCGGACGAATCACCGCTCGTCGCCCGGCGGTCACCCGAATTCGGAATACCGCACCCGCCACCGTCCGGCGCGGATTTCCTCGCCGTCGACCTCGCCCCCTCCCGAACGCGGACCGCGACCCGGTCCAGCGGTCATCGGCCCGGTCCGGACGCGCAGAACGCCCGCCGGGACCAGGCCCGCCGGACGCTGCTGGAGAGGTGCCGGGCCCTCAGACAAGGGCGATGACCAGGAGGAGGAACGCGGTCACGATGACGGCCACCCGCAGGTAGTGGAGGCGGTCCCAGCGGCCGAGCTGCTCCCGCCAGTCCGCCGGGGCGCTCTCCGGCGTCCAGTGCGCCGCCCGGGAGTTGATCGGCACGAGCAGGGCGACCGACATCACCACGCTGAGGACGAGCAGCCCGGCGGCCGTGGCGACCAGCCCCGCCCCGGCGTCCCCCCAGGTCACGGCGGACCACGCCACGCCGAGCACCACCGACCCGATGTACCAGAACGGCATCACCCGCCCGAGCAGCCGGGCCCCCTCGCTGCGGGCGGCGAGTCCGCCGTTGTGCGGCAGCCCGTCGACGATCGGGTTGACGAAGACCGCCACCGCGAACTCCACACCCACCAGCAGGCCGACGACCACGACCGTGACGACGGCCAGTGCGTTCTGCATGTTCCCTCCCCAAGTTCGGACCCCGCGCCTTCTAGCGCCGCTAGGTCATGGGGCAATGCTAGAGGTGTCGCCGCTCGAATGTCTAGCGCCGCTAGCCTCCAAGGTGCGGCGGATCGTCCCGGCCGCCTTCTCCCCGGGACGTCGCCCCGACCTCAGCCGCCCGCCGGACCGCCCCCGGCCGCCGCGACCACGTACCAGTGGGCCGGCAGCGCGACCCGGGAGCCGTCCGGGTGGTGTTCGCTCATCGCGAGGTCCGTCCCGCCCTCGTCGAGGATCTCCAACCCGGCGCCGCGCAGCAGCCCGGGCATCTCCCCCGGCGTGACCTCGGCCGGGCGCAGGTCGTGCTTGCGGACCTGGCGGAGCTTCTCCGGCGGCCCACCCGGCCGTTCGGCGACCTGCTGGAGCACCGTCTTCGCGGCGGCGGTCGGCTCGACCACGAAGCCCCGGCCGCGCCGGCCGAGCAGCAGGGCGACGGCGGCCGCGACCGGTGGCCGGTCCGCCGGTTCGCTCTGGTGGAGCACCGCCCGCAGGTAGACGTTGGCGTCGCCGAGCCGGTCACCGAGGCGCCGTACCCCCGCCAGGTCGGTGAGGTCGAGCTGCTCGAACTCGGCCACCCCGTCGCGGTCCGCCCGACGGGCGTGTGCCACGGCCGAGGCGGACAGGTCGACGCCCACCGCCCGGGGGAACCGGCCGGCCAGATAGCGGGTCTGGGTGCCGTTGCCGCACCCGAGGTCGACGATGGGCAGCGTGCGGTCGGCGTGGCTCGCGAACAGGGCGGTGTGCGGGGCCGCCGTCAGCGCCGGATCCGCGTCCCAGAACGGCTCGCCCGGCTCACCCGTGTTCTCCGCCCAGAACCCCTCCCACGCGCGTACGTAGCGCTCCGAATCACTCATCAGCTGGTCTCTCCCTGGGTCGTGGCAGCGGTGACAGCCTCCATACCGGCCCCCGCGGCGGCGGAAACCGGCCGACCGAAACCTTCACCCCACGTTCGACCCCGCACCGGCGAAACCACCCGATCGGTGACTCCCGGGCGGGCGAAGGCGCCGGGCGATGGCGGCGGCCGACGGGGCCGCCGCGTTTCGGACGTCCGTGTTCACCGCTGCGGAACCGAACACCGACCGCCCCGCCGCCGTCCACGGGCGTGGACGGCGGCGGGGCGGAAGCCGGGCCCCGGGGGCGGATCAGCCGACGTCGATGCCGGTGACCGCCGGGGCGCCCATGCCCACCGCGTCCGCCTCGTACCCGGCCGCCGCGAAGGCCCGCCTGGCGAGGTCCAGGGCCGCCTCACCGGCGGCCGTGCGGTCGGCCGCCTCGACCTCCAGGCGCAGCACGAACGTCCCCTCCGGCTCGTCCAGGGTCAGCACATCGAGGTCGGGGACCTCCTCCGTACCGACCTCCTCGGGATCGGCGCCGCGCACGACGGCCAGCAGGGTACGGCGAGCGGAGTCGTCGACCGGCCGCTGGACTGTTCCGGGAATGGTGATCACATAGCTGCCCATGCCCTACATGTCACCCGAGCCCGGCGTCGCAAACCTCGGCGGGGCCGTGCGCCCCCCGGATGTCCCGTGCCCGATGTTTCCTCCCAGTTCAGAGGCACGATCATCCACCCAGGTCGGCAGTCGGCAGGACTCCCGGCGGTTCCGACCACTGGGGCGACCACGCGCCTCGCGCGCGGCACCGAGGCTCATCGCCCGCGCCGGCCGGAGATCGTCCGGTCGCGTCGCCAGCCGGAGGGGTCTGCCGCCGGCCGGCCTTCGGGGCGGCTACGCAGGCCGTCGTGCCCCGGGCTCCGGGCTCGCGCCGGGCAGCCGGGTGCGGAACGTGGTGGTGTCCGGTGTGTCGAGGACGGTGAGGGTGCCGCCGTGGACGGTGGCGATGTCACGTGCGATGGACAGGCCGAGGCCGGAGCCGCCGTCGTCGCGGCTGCGGGCGTCGTCGAGGCGGGTGAACCGCTCGAAGATCCGCTCCCGGTCGGCGGGGTCGATCCGGGGGCCGTCGTTGCTCACGTCCAGAACGGCGTACCCGGTGGCGCTGTCCTCGAACAGGCGCACGGTGACGCGGTGTCGGGCGTGGCGCCGGGCGTTGTCGAGGAGGTTGGTCAGCAGGCGCCCGAGCCACAGGGCGTTGCCCGTGACGGTGATCTCGTCCGGGGCGTCGAGGACGACCGGGTGGGGCTCGGGTCCGTAGGCCCGCGCGGTGGTGCGGACGAGTTCGGTGAGGCGGACCGGCTCGTCGGGGTGGTGGTGGCCGCCGGCGTCGAGACGGGCCAGGAGCAGGAGGTCGGTGGCGAGCGACTGGAGCCGTTCGGTGTCCTGGAGCGCGCCGGCCACCAGGTCGGCGCGCACCTCGGCGTCGGGGTGGGTGAGCGCCACCTCCAGCTGGGTCCGCAGCACGGCGAGAGGGCTGCGGAGCTCGTGGGAAGCGTCGGCGATGAAGCGGCGCTGTCGGGTGCCGGCCGCCTCCAGGCGTTCGAGCATGGCGTTCATGGTGCCGGCGAGGCGGGCGATCTCGTCGTCACTGCGTGGGTCGGGAACGCGCCGGTCGAGGTCGCGGTCGCCGATGGCGGCCACCTCGGCGCGGATCGCCTCGACCGGCCGCAGGGCGCGGCCGGTCGCCCGCCAGGTGAGGGCGCCGACGGTGAGAAGCAGGACGGTGCTCAGGGCGGCGAGGGCGCCCGTGGTGAGGTCCTCGGCGGCGTCCGCGGTGCGCAGGGAGGCCCCGACATGGACGGTGGCGGGCCCGGTGGGGGTGGCGGCGGTGACCGTGGTGACGCGCTGGTGGTGCTCGTCGCCCAGGGCGCCGAGGTTGAAGGTGTCGTGGCCCTCCCGGTGGCCGGCGGGGGTGAGGGCCGGGTGGCCCGCCAGGTTCTGGCTGGCGGCGACCACCGTGCCGTTCGCGTCGACGACCTGGATGAAGTCGGTGCCGTGGTCGAGCGGCAAGGGGTTGCCGAGGTGCCCGTCGGTGGCGAGCCGGGCGACGGCCTGGGCCTGTTCGCGGGCGCCGGTCTCCACGGTGCGTTCCAGGTTGACGCGCAGCAGGAGGATGACGGCGGCCGAGGCGACGGCGAGGACGACGGCGACGCTGAGGCAGGCGGCGGCGGTGGTCCGGGTGCGGACCGAGCGCGGGGCCAGGCGGTCCAGGAGGGCCACCGTGCGGGGGTGGCCGAGGAGCCTGCCGAGGGCGGTGCGGGCCCGGCGGTAGGCGGCGGGCCGGCGGGGTGCGGGGCCGGCGGTCGGGTCAGCCACCGTCGGCCGCCAGGCGGTAGCCGGTACCGCGGACCGTCTGCACCGAGGCCCTGCCGAAGGGGGTGTCGATCTTGCGGCGCAGCGCGCTGACGTGCACCTCGACGGTGTTGGGGTCGCTGTCGAGGGCACTGTCCCAGACGGCGTCGAGGATCTCGCGCTTGGAGACGGCCTCGCCGGCCCGGCGGGCGAGGTGGTCCAGGACGGCGAACTCGCGGGGTGTGAGCGCGATGGCGGTGCCGGCCCGGGTGCAGGTACGGGCGGCGGAGTCGACCACGAGGTCGCCCAGGACGGTGCGCCGGGGTGCGCGGCTGCCGATCCGGCGGGCGAGGGCCTTGAGGCGGGCGACGAGGACGACGAAGGAGAACGGCTTGGACAGGTAGTCGTCGGCTCCGGTGTCCAGGGCTTCGGCCTCGTCCCACTCGCCGTCCTTGGCGGTCAGCATCAGGATGCCGGCGTCGCTGCCGGCGGCCCGCAGCCGCGCGCACACCCGGTACCCGTTGAGACCGGGCAGCATGATGTCGAGCACGATCACGTCGTAGGCCTGGTCCATGGCCTTGGCCAGGCCCGAGAGGCCGTCGTGGGTGATGTCGACGGTGAACCCCTCGGCGGTCAGCCCGTGCTGCAGCGCCAGGGCCAGTCGGCGCTCGTCCTCCACCACCAGTACTCGCATGCCCCCAGGGTGGCAGGTCCGCGGACCGGGCGGCTGAAGGTGCCTTCAGGTCTTCAGCTGTCCTTCAGCAACGCCCGGTCATGCTGGCCGTACCGTCCGGGCGCAGGTCCCGGGCCTTGTCACAGGATCGGGGTGGGCGCAGTGAGCGAGCCCAGAGGCGGGACGCGGTCGCCGCAGGAGCCGGGCGGCGGCCGGGGCCGGCAGGCCGTGGTCCTCGCCCGGTTCGTCCCCGTGGTCCGCACCGTGCTCAACCCGTTGGCCGGAGCCCTCGGGGTCGACCTCCGCACCTTCACGATCTGGCAGAGCGTGGGTGGCCTCGTCTGGACCCTCGGTCTCGTCCTGGCGGGCTACGCGCTCGGCTCGTCGGTGCCCGATGTCGACCACTACCTCCTGCCGATCGTCGGCGTCGTCATCGCGGTCTCCCTGCTGCCCCTCGTGCTCGAAGTCCTCCGCTCGCGCCGCCGCCGGGAAGCCCGATGACGGCCGCCGCCACCGCGCTCGCCCTCGACGGCCGCCCGATCGACGCCGGCCTGTACCTGCGCGCCGACCACTGGGCCCAGCACCTTCCCGCTCCCGCCCGGGAGGTGATCACCGCGTTCTCCGCCTACGGGCTGGGACTTCTGGCCGTCCTGCTGCTCTGGGCCTGGTGGCGCGCCCGCGCCGACGACGGCGCCGCCATGGCCCGGGCTCTCGGCGCGCCGCTGGTGGTCACCGCCGTGTTCGCCGCCGACACCGTCCTCAAGACCCTGCTGCACGAGCCACGGCCGTGCCAGGTCCTCGACGCCGGCACCACGCTGGAGGCGTGCCCCGGCACCGGGGACTGGTCGCTGCCGAGCAACCACACCGTCATCGTGTTCGCCGGCGCCGCCGTACTGTGGCAGGTCAGCCGCCGCATCGGCGCGCTAGCGCTGCTCCTGGCCGCCGCGATGGGCGCCTCCCGGGTGCTGGTCGGCGTCCACTACCCGCACGATGTCGCGTTGGGCGCGCTGGTGGGCGTCTGCGCCGGATACGGGCTCGGCCTCCTGGCCGGGCGGGGCGGGGGCGTGGTGGACCGGGCCCGGTCGGGCGGCGCGCGCCGGTGGCTCACCGCGTGACCGGCCGCCGACGGCTCGCCGTCCTCGCCGGGAGCTGGGCGGCGTTCGCCGTGCTGGCGGCCGTACTCGCCGCGCACGACTGGGCACCCTTCCCGTTCGAACTGACCGGCGTCGACTGGAGCGTCGCGCACCGCCCGCCCGTCGCCGAGACGGTGGCCCTCGCCGTCACCTCGCTCGGCACGGGCGTCGCGCCCTACCTCCTGGTGCTGGCCGCGGCCCTCGTCACCCTGCGCGCCTCCCCCGTCCCCCGGTCCCGCCGTGCGACCGCCGGGACCGTGCTCGCCCCCGTGCTCTGCCTGGCCGCGGGCCAGTTGCTGCGCCAGGGCCTGATGCACGCCTTCGGCCGCCCCCGGCCGCCGCGGACCGACTGGGCGTTCACCGCCTCCGGATTCGCCTTCCCGTCCGGACACGCCTTCACCTCCGCGCTCTGCGCGGGCCTGCTCGCCCTCGCCGTCGCCCGCGCCCACCCCCGGGCGGCCCGGGCCGCCGTCGTGACCGCGGTCCTGTTCGCGGGCTCGATCGGCCTCAGCCGCATCTACCTCGGGGTGCACTGGCCCCTGGACGTCCTCGGCGCCTGGCTCCTCGCCGCCGGCTGCCTGGCCGCCGCCTCCATCGTCCCGCGTCCCCCGACGCGACCGAGGGCTCCCGCGCCCGAAGTCCCGTAGCGGCCGGCCCAGCCTGCGCACGGCTCGACGGGAAACCCGGCCGTGCCGCGGTCTCACACCCCTGCCGCACCGCTCGGACGGCGACCGCCCCCGGCCCGGCCGGGTCGCCCGGTCCGGGCTCCTGATCCACCGAGGTCCCGCGCTTCCCCCGGAGCGCGGGGCCTCGGTCGCACCCGCGGGGAGCCGGATTCCGGTTCCCCGCCTCGGCCGGCCACGGACGCGCACCTGGTCCGGCCCGGCCGACCGACGGCCGTTCGGGCCCCGGAGGCCGAACGGGGATCCGACGACGCGGACGCTCCGGGAACGGCGGTGGCCCGACCCCGGGAGGTCGGGCCACCGCCGTACTGTGCCGCTGGACGGCAGGTCAGTGCTGCCAGACCCGCACGTAGTCGACCTGCATGTCGGCCGGGGTCGCCGACGGACCGCCGCCGGACCAGACGGCGTTGTTCAGGATCAGGTACTGCGGCGACGAGCTGATGCCGGTGGTGATCTGTCCGACCTGCTTGCCGTCGTAGAAGTAGGTCACCGAACCCGGCTTCCACTCGGCGCCGTAGGTGTGCCAGCCGCTGTAGTTGCCCGTGGCGCAGCCGCCGGGACCGCCGGACGGCGAGTGGTAGTGGTAGCAGGCCTGGCCGCCCAGGCCCTCCATGACGTCCATCTCGCCGTCGGCCGGCCAGTTGTGACCGTCCGTCCAGAACGCCGGCCAGTTGGCGATCTGCGAGCCGTCGGCGGGCAGGTAGATCCGTGCCTCGAAGGCACCGTAGGTGAACTCCGCCTTGCCGTTGGAGGAGAGCATGCCGGAGCGGTACGGGTAGGTCTTGCCGTTCACCACGGTCGGCTGCTGGGCGATGTTCAGATGCAGCGAGCCGCCGCTGACGGTGGACTGCGACGGGGCGTAGGCCGCCAGCTCGATGTCGGGGTTGACCGGCTGCGTGGTGCAGGTCTGGCAGCCGAACCAGTTGGGCGTCCACTTGGCGCTGTCGACGGTGCTGCCGTTGAACTCGTCCGCGAACACCGGGCGCCAGCTGCCCGCAATGCCCAGCGGACCGCCGGTGGAGCCGGTGGGGGTCGGCGCCGGGGTCGGGGTCGGCGTCGGGGTGGGCGTCGGCGTCACGGTGCCGCCGCTCGACGTGAAGCTGTGGACCGGCGTCAGGTTGTGCCAGCCGTCCGAGGCCTGGTAGGCGACGAAATAGGTGTACGAGCCGCTGGGGAAGGTCCGGCTCTTCGGCGTGACGGTGGTCTGCCGGGTGCCCAGCGTGGTGGCGACGGCCCCGGGGAAGTCGTAGTTGGCGCCGCTCGCCGAGCGAACCGCGATGGTCAGGCTCTGCAGCTTGAGCCGCTTGTTGGCGTGCACCTTGGCGGTGGCGGTCACGGCCGAGTCCGGCGCGGGCGAGGTCGGCGTGATGCCGAGCGAGTCGACGGTGACCGGGCTGGTGGCCGCCTCGGACTGCACCGCCCAGGTCGCGGTGCCGGCGGTCACGGCCGCGGCCGCGAGTCCGGCGACGGTCAGCCGCTTCCACGCCGTCGGCGCGTCCCGGCGGTGTCGGGCGTTGTTTCGCAGGGTTCTCATGCTGTGGCAGTACCTTTCCTGCCCCCCTGGAGAGCCGCGGGCCCCGTCCGCGGCAGGAGCGGAGGAGAGCCCGTCGAGGGTGGAGCTTGTGCGAACGGACGCGTCCTTCGCAAGCCGCGGAGCCCGGGCCCACCCCGTGCAGGCACCTGGGGCGACGGCCTGCCCACGGGCGAACCAGCAGGTCAGAGCGGGCATGAGGGCCGCCTGCGGGAACACCTGTGAGGTGCGGCACAGGTGACCGGGGCCACACGGGGCGTCCGCTCGGCGGGCCCCGCCGGCCCGCCCGGCCGACCCGGTCACGCGGTCGGCCCGGCGGGCGACGGGCATGGGCGCCAGTCGACGGGCGCCCGCGGTCAGGACTTGCGCCAGAGTGCCCAGCCCTGCGCCCGGTTCTCCTTCGCGACGTACCACTCGGCGGGGTGCTCCGGCCAGTACCCGTCGGTGGCCTTGCCCTCCGGGGCCGCCGGGGTGACCAGGACGGTCGCCTCCGCGGGGACGGGCTGCCAGCGCGGGTCGCGGTACCAGACCCGGCCCAGGTAGACCTCGAAGGCCTGGGCGTTGCGCAGACCCCCGTCGAGGTCCCAGGCCAGGACCACGTTGTCCGTGGGCTTGATCCCGGAGGCCTTGGTGAAGCCGGTCGCCAGCGGCTTGCGGTAGTTCGCGTGCGGGTAGCTGACCTGTTCGGTGATGGTGGCGGTGGCGAAGCCGGCGAACAGCGCGAGGGAGAGTCCGATCGCCCAGAGCACCCGGCGCCCGCCCGCGGCCAGGAACAGGACCACCGCGCCCAGGACGACGAAGGCGGCGACGGACGAGCGCATGACGTTCAGCCGCATCCAGTCGGTGGCCAGGAAGGTGACGTCCGGCAGGGCCCAGCCGATGAACAGCTTGGTGGTCAGCGCCGAGCCCGCGGACCAGACGACCAGCTTGCCGAGAAGCACCGTGAGGCCGACCGCGACGGCCGCCGTGACGGCGAGCCGGCGGCGGCCGAGCCGGGAGAGCACGGCGGCGCCGACGACGAAGGCCGCCGGGACCAGGAACGAGAGGTAGCGGGCGTAGACCCAGTCGTCGACCCGCCCGTCGTCCGGCAGGGCGGCGGCGGAGGCGAGCGCGGTGCCGACCAGCAGGGCCGCCAGCACCCCGCCGACGATCCGGTCCGGCCGCGGGAAGCGGCCGCTGAAGAGCGCGAACAGGCAGACCACGACCGCCAGGCCGCCGATGCCCCAGGTGGAGACGATGAAGTACCAGATCTGCCCGGCCACCCGGGTCAGCGTCATCCCGGTCTTGTCGGGGTCGGTGAGGCCCTTCCAGAGGTAGCCGCCGACGTCGCTCGGCTCGACGGTGAACTGGCGGTCGAGCCACCAGGACAGCGCCTTGACCCCCACCACGCCGACGCCCAGGGAGCCGAGGCCGACCAGCGTGGTGCGCCACGGGGCCCAGCGCAGCACCAGGACGCCGACGAGGACCACTCCGGTGAGCGCCACCACCACGCCGCCGCGGTCGTGCGTGGCCATCGTGTACGCGGCGGCCGCGCCGGTGCCGGCCGCGTACCAGGAGCGGTGCTTGACCGGGCCCTCGCTCAGCCAGCCGTGCAGGCACAGCAGCCAGGCCAGGATCAGCACCGGCAGCACGGTGTCCGACATGACGAACTCGGAGTAGAAGATCACCGGCGGCAGCAGCGCGGTGGCCCCGGC